>JAIKWL010000029.1 GCA_024684815.1 Saccharofermentans sp.
TAAGGGGTTGGCTGACAGTTTTGTTGGCGGATGCTAAATCCAAAGGGTTGCACGTCAGGCCAATTACTCCCCGTATTATAAGAAAAGTGCAACTGTCGGAGTTAATTACTCTCTAACAATTACACTTTCTATGGTACTAAAAAGGTTGCCATGAAGACAACCTTTTTATTGGTGCGGCCGACGAGACTTGAACTCGTATGGAGTTACCCACACGCCCCTCAAACGTGCGCGTCTGCCAGTTCCGCCACGGCCGCATATACCGCTTTTGAAGCAAGCCTTGTAATTATAAGGTTTGAGTTTTTTTGTGTCAAGTGCTTATTTCCCGTTTTTTCTACGTTCATAAAAGAACATGAATTGCTGCATTATTCCTGCCGTGTCAGGATAGGGCGAACAGTCGAAGTGTCCGCCGTAGTATAGGTCTTCAATTCTCTTGATCCAGACGTCAACAGGGAATCGTCCGGTCCTTGCGAATGCGAAAAGCATAACGCAGTTGGCAACCTTTGTTCCTACACCGAACATGGACATAAGTGTCTTATAGAGCTCGTCATCTGAAAGAGCCGTTAATGCCTTTGGATCCAATTTGCCTGAAGCAAATTCTTCGGCGGCCCTTGCTATATAGGGAGCACGGTATCCGACACCGGTGTTTTCAAGTTCATTAAACGGAAGTGCATTGAGCTCTTCAGGAGTAGGGAAGGCATAGTATTTATCACAAAGAGGCTTCCTGAAAGGCTTATCGAGCTTTGGAGGCATGATCTCTTTGCCGCACAATTTTGAAATGCGTTCCACGGAAGTCGTGATCGACGGTATAGAACGCCTTTGTGAGATTATGTAGCTTATTACTGTCTCAAAGATATCCTGCTTTAATATCCTTATTCCTTCTCCGAACTTAGCTGCCTGCAAAAGATAACTGTCTTTTTTATCTATCGACTTCACGATAGACTCATAATCGCGGTCCAGGTCAAGATAAGACTTCCATATACTGTCGAATTCTTTCTTGCTGCAGGAAAGGGCAAATGTATTATCTGCGGTCCTTGCTATCTGAAGATATTTGCCGAAGGCTACAACTTCGACATGAGTATCGTCTATGATCCTGAACCTGAATGCCTGGCCTGAATCGGCAATTTTCAGTAGGTCTAGAAACTGGATATCAACGGTTATCATGGTTCTTACCTAACTTAAAGTAGTTGCTCAATGTACAGATGATGGCGCCATTATAGAGTTTGACACGCTTGTCAGCCTTGTAGCCCGTTGCTTCCTCAAAAGCGTTTTCGGGTGTGATAACAGAGAGCCTTAAGCCTTTTTTACAGAATCCTTCCCTCGTAAGGTATGTATGACCGATAAGTCTGTAGATCTTATCAGCTTCTTCGGGAGTCATGAGTCTTCCTCCGTAAGGCGGATTGGTGATAACAAGCTGCCGGGGCAGGGAAGTGAGTTTTTCGAGATATTCGGGAGACATCTTGGCAGCGTCGCAGATCCTGAATCTTGTGAGTTTGCCGACTCCGGCAACCTCAGCGTTGCGCTTTGCGGATTCCACGGCTTTAGGGTCAATATCAGAACCATAGAAGTAGCAGTCATCCATTGGCTCTGTGTCTTCGTTATCAAGAGCTTCCTGTAAAGCCCTCTGATAAGGCGCTTTTCCTATATAGGGGAGATCCTCGTAAGCAAAGTGCCGGTCTCTTCCAGGAGCGATACCACAGGCTGTCCTTGCTGCCTCGATGACAATGGTCCCTGATCCACAGAAAGGATCAACAAGGGCTTCGTTGCCGTAAGGCCGGTATTTTGCGTATGTGAGCATCCCTGATGCCAGAGTCTCTCTGATAGGTGCTTCATGAGTGAGTGGTCTGTAGCCGCGCTTATGCAGTCCTGCACCTGTGGTATCTACCATGAAGCGACAGGTGTCATTTACTATTCCGAACTGGACTTTTACCGTGCCGAGCTCTTCGTTTTCGGAAATCTTGGTATCAGGTGGAAGTCCTCTGGATATGGCAAGACTTTCGGCAATTGCTTTTTTTGCCAGCTTCTGAAGTGCGGGAATGCCGTAAAGCTTTGATTTTCTCGAGAAGCCGTTGACTGTGAATGCCCAGTTTGCTGGGATGAAGTCGGCCCACTTTATCGCGCGGCAGCCTTCGAAAAAAGCATTGAAATTTGTATCGGCATCATCAGAAGATCCGCAGATAAATTCTCCGGTCTCAATAAATATGCGTTCTGCATGTTTTATCCACATGTTCGCACGGGCAACATCATAGTAATCTCCCTCCAGAGTTACTACGCCGTCGCTGACGGTTATCATGTCCTTATCGTAGCCCCTTTCAAGGAGGTCGCCTTTTGTCGGTGATTCAAGTCCGAATAGTGTAGTGATAATTATTTTCATAGGCAAAAGTATACCAAATTTGCGGTCGTATTACCCATAAAGCAAAGGCTGTAAAATGTGTCATTTTTGTGTGTTTTATTGTTTCGTATCAAAAAGCCTTGTCAAGTAGCAATTTCGTTTTTTTGTTGTATTTCCCTCGTGGACACCTATTTCAGAACAAAGGTTCAAAAAGCCCTCAAACCATTTAATTTATTGAATTTTCTAAAATTGCTAACATCTTGTAATTGTTTTGTCAACAAATGGTAACAAATTGTTGGATTCAATGTTTATAAGGGGTTTAGGTACTTTTGAAATCAAAGTATTTGTTTTTGTAGTTATCAACAAAGTTTTGAACATTATGAACATTTTCGACGTCTTTTTGTTTATGATTTTGACCCTGAAAAGGAGAAAAAAGGAATTTATTTTTGTTATAATTCTTTGGAAGAATTCAAAATAAGGGGAGGATCATATGTCTGAACTCCATGATACCGCTAAGGCGGCTCGCGATGCTTCTTATGTGATGGCTTCACTTGGCAGTGAAGTTAAGAATAGGGCACTTGCCAATGTAGCTGTAAAGCTTAGGGAAGCAAAGGATGAGATTTTTGCAGCCAATAAGGTTGATCTGGAAGAAGCCGAGAAGGCAGGCCTTGAGACTCCGCTTATTAAGAGACTTAAGTTCAATGAAGACAAATTAAATGATGTTGTTTCCGGAATAGAAAATCTTATTGATCTTAACGATCCTGTCGGCAAGGTCACATTGAGAACAACTTTGGATGACGGGCTTGAGCTCACCAGAATTACATGTCCTATAGGAGTTATAGGTGTTATTTTCGAGAGCAGACCGGATGCGCTTGTACAGATTGCATCACTTTGTATCAAGAGCGGCAATGCCGTTTTCCTCAAGGGCGGATCAGAAGCTCTTAATACCAATAAAGCCTTGGCCGGAGTTATCAGCAAGGCCGGTATCGAAGCCGGGCTTCCTGAAGGGTGGCTCAATCTTCTTACATTAAGATCTGAGATAGCCGATATGTTAAAGCTGGATGAATACATCGACCTCATCATTCCGAGAGGTTCCAATTCATTTGTGCAGTACATTATGCAGAATACCAACATAGCTGTCTTAGGTCATGCTGACGGTGTCTGCCACACATATATCGATAAGGATGCTGATCCTGATAAGGCAATTAAGGTTGCTTTAGATGCCAAGACACAATATGTTTCTGTCTGCAATGCCACTGAGACATTCTTAATAAATGGGGCTTTGAAGGATTCCTTCCTGCCCGGATTTATTAAGACGCTGCAGGATGCGGGTGTCGAGATCTTCGGCGACGATTATGTTTCAGGTGCTTTCGGTGTTCAAAAGGCAGAGGAGTGGCACCATGAGTATCTTGCAATGAAGTGTTCGGTCAAGATCGTCAGCGGTGTTGATGAGGCTATCGCACACATCAATCACTATGGTTCAGGGCACACTGATGCGATCATTACTGAGAATAAAGAGACAGCTGACCGCTTCATGACGATGGTCGACTCCGGAAGCGTTCTGGTCAACTGCTCCACAAGATTTGCAGACGGGTTCCGCTACGGATTCGGTGCAGAGGTAGGTATTGCCACTTCCAAGATCCATGCCAGGGGCCCTGTGGGCCTTGAAGGACTTGTATCCTACAAATACCGCCTGGTCGGAAACGGCGATATCGTCGGACCTTACTGCGACGGTTCAAAAAAGTTCAAACATATACATCACGATATCTAATATAAGGAAAGAGGCATAAAAATGATTGTATCTATTGCATCTGATCACGCAGGTTACGAATTGAGACAGAAGGTCAAAAAGCACCTTGAGGAAAAAGGATTTGAGGTCCTTGACGGCGGTGCACCCAATGGTACTGATTCTTATTCATATGTTGACGCCGGAATAAAGGTTGCAGAAGACGTAACGAGCGGCAGGGCTGAAAGAGGTATCGCCATTTGCGGAACCGGCATCGGCATCTCTCTTGTTTGCAATAAATACAAGGGGATCAGATGCGCTCTCTGCAGCAACGAGTTCATGGCAAAGATGTGCAGACAGCATAATGATGCCAATGTCCTTGCTTTCGGAGAAAGAGTAGTCGGACTGGGTGTTGCGCTCGGCATGGTCGACACTTTCTTTGAAGAGGGATTTGAGGGCGGAAGACATGCCGTCCGCGTTGATGCGATCAAAGATATCGAAGAACGTCATTTCAAATAATTAATTTTATATAGTTTTTTTATAATAAAGGCGTAAAATGTTTTTATTGAAAACAAGGGACAGGCGGTCATATATATGATTACGGCACTGATTTTGGCAGGAACATGGCTCTCGGAGTTCTTTGCGGCTTTTAAAGAGCAGTTTGTGGAAAGACTTTTCGGCCCCAAGGATATCGGAGCCGAGATCAGTGAAGCCATCATGCAGGTTCAGATGTTCTTCAGTGCCGGCAATTACAAGCTCATTATTACCGATGCCATAATCGTTACATGGGTTGCCGTTATCCTTATGCTTATCCTGGTGGCCGTATTGCTCGGGAAACCTTCAGATGACCTGAAACTGACTAAAGGACAGGCATTGCTTATTTCTTTGACTGAACTCATTATCTCAACGAGTATGGGTTTTGGTATGACCCGTAAACAGGCTGAGGAAGTCACGCCCATGATCATGACTTTCGGTCTGGTCATCATGGCATGTAACTCCATCTCATATTTCCATATCCCGCCGCCGGCAAAGAATATCGCGTTTCCTGCCGGATGCGCCATCGTGGCGATCATATATGTAATCGTCATGACGTTTAAGTTTGTCGGGTTGAAGGGATTCTGGCTGTCACTTACCCAGCCGATCATCATCATGCTTCCGTTCAGGCTTCTGGACTATATAGTCAAGCCTTTATCACTTGCATTAAGACTTTTCGGTAATGTCTTTGCTGCATATATATTTATGGAAGTAATCTCTATTTCCATGCCGGTCATCGTTCCGGGTGTTCTGGGACTCTGGTTCGATATCATCGACGGATTGATCCAGGCAATCGTTTTCTCTTACCTCACAATGTCCTACATAGGCGAGAATGTTGAGACCGTAAACGAATATTATGCGCATCCCGAAGAGCATCAGAAAAAGAAGAAAAAAGATAAGAAAGCTGCAGTTAAAGCGGCTTGAAGTAATATCAGATAATAATTTTAGGAGGAATATATATGAACGGATTAATCTTGGCAGCACTACCCATCATCGCTGCGTTGGAGACAAGAGGAATTGCTGCTATTTCCGCAGCAATCGCGATTTCCTGCGGTGCTATCGGATCTACTGCCGCAATGGGTAAGGCCACAAGCACAGCACTTGAAGCAGGCGCAAGACAGCCGGAGATCATCTCCAAGCTTCAGACTCTGCTCCTTATCGCTATCGTATTCATGGAATCCATCGGTATTTACGCACTCGTTGTTGCCTGCCTTTTGATCTTCACAGTTCAGTAATAAGGAAGAATGACGAGAATTAAGGGAGCATAAAAGTATGTCTGATATACCGATGATGCTATTAGATGCAGAGACGCAGTCGAATCTGTTTTCTCCGGACCAGTTTGCCGGATATGCAGTAACCGCGGTTATTACAATCTTTAATATCCTGCTGGTATTCATCGTTATAAGATTATTCGCTTATAAGAAGATCTTAAAACTGATACATGACCGCCAGGCAGCTCTTGATGCTGAAGTTGAAGGCGCTAAGAAGGCCAGGGAAGAGGCTGAGGCTGTTGTTGCTTCTTCAAAGGAAACCATTGATGAAGCTAAGAGAAAAGCTTCTGAGATCATGGAAGAAGCCAAGGAAAATGCCGATAAGCACAGTAAAGTTGTGATCAGCCAGGCAAACGAAGAGGCTCAGCATATTATCGAGAGAGCCGAAGAAGATGCCGCAAGAATGAAGAGAAATGCTTTCGAGACCATGAAAGACGATATCGCCGACCTGTCCGTACAGATCGCAGGTCATGTTATCGGTGATGCGATTTCAAAGGCAGACCTTAAGAAATCCGCTGAAGCTCATACCGAAGAGGTCTTGAAAAATGAGGTAGCGAAGAGTGAGTAATAACGCTGCTGACAACAATATAGATCCTAAGTCACAGAGTAAGAGCAGGTCAAAAGGACCGCTTATCCGTATCGAGACCGCCGGTGACATCTCTGAAGAAAAGCTTACAAGGGTTGCTGCCAAGTTTGCCGAAGTTAATGAGACTGAGGAATACCGCGTATCGATAGAACAACGTGACGATCTTATCGGTGGGTTTGTTGTTTACTATCAGGGATCACGTTACGACTATTCGGTAAAGGGACAGCTGAAAAGGATCGGTTCCTTTATCAAGCGTACACGTTCGTTAGAGGCGCTCGATGAAGGCTTTGCGGATAAGAAGGAAGAGTTCCCGGCTACAAAGGTCAAGGAAGATATTGAGAAAGCCATTGAGCAGTTCCCCGAATCATCTTCTTTAAGTATTGATAATGTTGAACTGTTAGGGCTTAGTGATGAAGAGCTTGAAAAGCGTGTTGCAGATGCTATAAGTTTTGCGGATTTTAAAGACGAGATCGGTCGTGTATCCGCAATATCCGACGGAGTCGCTTCAGTAACCGGTCTTCGTAACTGCATGCTCAATGAGCTTATCCAGTTTGCATCCGGTGCAACTGGCATAGCCATGAACCTCGAAAAGAGTAAGGTTGGCGTAGTGCTTCTCACCGGTGAAGATACTGTAGTTGAGAATATGACCTGTAAGCGTACCATGACAACATGTTCTGTTCCGGTAGGCATGGGTCTTTTAGGAAGAGTAGTAGATGCCCTGGGTCATCCGATCGACGGCAAAGGCATTATCAGATATACAGAAGAGCGTCCGGTCGAATCCCCCGCTCCTTCGATCATAGAACGTGCACCCGTTGATACACCTTTATTTACGGGAATCACGGCTATCGATGCTCTGACTCCGATAGGAAGAGGTCAGAGAGAGCTCATAATCGGTGACCGTCAGACCGGCAAGACTTCGATTGCACTTGATACGATCATTAACCAGAGGGATGAAGATGTCATCTGTGTTTATGTTCCTATCGGACAGAAGATGGCAAATATCGTCGCTACTGCCGGACTGCTCGAAAAGCGCGGCGCGATGAATTACACGGTTATTGTTGCCGCATCCGCATCAGAGTCTGCTGCAATGCAGTATATTGCACCTTTTGCGGCATGCGCTATCGCAGAGAAATTCATGTACGACTATCACAAGGATGTTCTTATCGTATACGATGACCTCTCAAAGCATGCACAGGCTTACAGAGCTATCTCATTGCTCCTGAGACGTCCGCCGGGAAGAGAAGCTTATCCGGGTGACGTTTTCTATCTGCATTCAAGATTACTGGAAAGATCGGCAAAGCTTTCTGACGAATTAGGCGGCGGTTCTATTACCGCACTCCCTATCGTTGAGACACAGGGTAACGATATCTCGGCTTATATTCCGACGAACGTTATCTCGATCACGGACGGTCAGATATATCTTTCGCCTGAACTGTTTTTCTCAGGTCAGCGTCCTGCTGTTAACGTTGGTCTTTCAGTATCCCGTGTAGGCGGTGCTGCCCAGACAAAAGCAGTTAAGAAAGTAGCCGGTCCTTTGAGGATCTCACTGGCTCAGGCACGTGAGATGGCTTCTTTCTCACAGTTCGGTTCAGACCTTGATGAGAATACACAGCTTCAGATCAAGAGAGGTACTGTCCTTAACGAAGTATTGAAGCAGGAAAGATTCTCTCCTCTTACGATGGCTGCCGAAGTTATCGTTCTATACTGCGCTACGACAGACAAACTTAATTTCCTTGCAATCGAGGATATAACCGAGTTCTATAACGCACTGTTAAGTGATATCAAGCTCCGTCATCCTAATATTGTTGAAGAAATTACAGACGGTAAGATCCTTAATGAAGAGATATTGTCCGAGATCGATTCTGCTTATGAGGAGTATAAGGTAATATTCCTTGCCGAGCACGAGGAGTACGCAGAGGACTACTGATCTTATGGAGAGCTTTTCTGCAATCAAAAAGAGAATGAAGAGCGTTAATGACATTAGTCAGATGACTAATGCCATGCAGCTTGTTTCAAGCGCGAAAATGCGCCGCTCACAGCTTTTGCATGAATCGATGTATCCTTTCTTCCTTTTCTGTGTTGAGAGCATGCAGGAGATGATCAGGAACAACGAGCACCTCAACAACCCATTCTTCGTTCTTGAGCAGAAGCAGGAAGGTGATACCTGGAAGATAGGATACTATGTTCTTTCAGGCGACCAGGGTCTGGCCGGCGCTTACAATAACAACATGGTAAAGATCACTGAAGATCACATAAGACAGAAGATCATGGAAAACACGCAAAAGAACATGTCCACCTCTTATGAACTAAATGTTTTCGGGCGTCTTGCAAGAGAAAAGCTGGCAAGATTAGGGTATAACGTTAATTCGGGATTCTCATTCCCGATTTCCGAGCCCACATATGTTGATGCCAGACAGGTTAGTGCGATCATGAGGAACAGATTCCTTAAAGATGACTTTGACCTTGTATATCTTCTGTATACGAGAATGGATTCTCCGGTAAAGATGGAACCTGTTGCATTAAGACTTTTGCCTGTTGATATCAAGTCCATCTCAAGAGTGCTTCCCAATAATCTTGATGATGCCGGAATGGCAGTTCAAAGGGGTGATTCTCTTGAGTATTTTCCGGATTCGGGAGCGGTATTTAATTATCTCATCGATACATATACCAATGCGATGGTTTACGGCGCCATGGTGGATGCTTTCGCCAGTGAGCAGACGGCAAGACTTACCGCGATGGAGAATGCTACTGACAACGCAGAAGAAATGATGAAAAAGCTTGAATTAATGAGCAACCGAGCACGTCAGGCGAAGATCACGACTGAACTTACGGAGATCGTAAACGGTGCCCAGCAGGCTGAGAAGATGTGAGGAATATTATATGGCATACGGCAAGGTAATACAGATAATAGGACCTGTAATCGACTGCGAATTTGCAAAGGGAGAGATCCCGAAGATCAACGAGGCAGTCAGGATCATGAGAAAGACACCTTCCACAGATGATGTCGCTGCCGCTGATGTGCAGGATGTAATTAAGAGTGATAACGATGTTTATGTCGAAGTGCTCCAGCAAAGAGGAAGCGGAGTTGTAAGATGTGTTTCTTTTAATGCGACTGAAGGTCTTACAAGAGGTCTGATATGCGAGTCTCTCGGTTCATCAATAAAGGTGCCGGTAGGAGAAAACATCACCGGCCGTCTGTTCAATGCGATCGGCCAGCCCATCGACAACAAAGGCGAAGTCAACAGTGATGCCTTATGGCCCATCCACAGACCTGCGCCGTCTTTTACCGAGCAGTATCCTGCCGAGACGATGCTCGAGACAGGAATCAAGGTCATTGACCTTCTAGTACCTTTTTCAAGAGGTGGTAAGATCGGTCTTTTCGGAGGTGCCGGCGTAGGTAAGACAGTCCTTATCCTTGAACTTATCCGTAATATCGCAAGCGAGCACGGCGGATATTCCGTATTTACCGGTGTCGGCGAGCGTTCACGTGAAGGTAACGATCTCTGGAATGAGATGAAGGCTTCCGGAGTTCTTGATAAGACGATAATGGTATTCGGTCAGATGAACGAGACATCGGGTGCAAGAATGAGAGCTCCTCTTACAGGTCTTACGATGGCTGAATACTTAAGAGATGAGAAGCACAGAGACGTTTTGCTTTTCATCGATAACATTTACAGATTTGTTCAGGCAGGTTCAGAAGTATCCGCGCTCCTTGGACGTATTCCTTCAGCTGTAGGTTATCAGCCTACACTCGCAGGCGAAGTCGGTGAGCTTCAGGAAAGAATTACTTCAACCCGTAACGGTTCCATCACATCCATCCAGGCGGTATATGTTCCTGCCGATGATATCACTGACCCTGCACCTGCCACGACATTTGCGCACCTTGATGCTAACATCGTACTTTCCCGTGCGGTTGTTGAGCTTGGTATCTATCCGGCTGTTGACCCTCTTGAATCTTCATCAAGAGTTTTGACAGAAGATGTTGTCGGTGCCGAGCATTACCATGTTGCGCGCAAAGTTCAGGAGATGCTCCAGAGATATAAGGAACTTCAGGACATCATCGCCATCCTCGGTATGGAGGAACTTTCCGAGAAGGACAGGCTTATGGTATCCCGTGCACGTAAAGTACAGAGATATCTGTCTCAGCCTTTCTTCGTAACCGCTGACTCCACGGGTTTTGCACCGAGATATGTTCCTGTTGCTGAGACTGTAAAAGCCTTTGGCGAACTTATCTCAGGTTCATTAGATCACATTCCTGAGCAGTGCTTCTTCATGAAGGGCGGACTTGACGACATTATCCAGGCATATAAGGATACAACTCCTTAATCTTTTCTTATGGCAGAACACGTAGCACACAAGATCAACCTGCTTATCGTTACCCCTTATCAGGATTTCTTTGAGGGGATGGTTGACAGTGTAAGGATCCCGACAAGTGACGGCGAGTTCGGCTTTATGGCGGGACACACACCGTTTGTTGCAGCCCTGGAACCCGGAACATGCGCACTTACCATTAACGGTTCTACTAAATATTGCGTGCTCTCTGAAGGCTATTGTGAGATCAACGGCATGCTTGCGCTCATTGTGTGCAATTCCGCCGAATGGCCTGAGGATATGCGTTTGAGAAGAACGATAAGTGCCTATAAGGCTGCTTTGGAGGAATTAAAGACACATACCGACAAGAACGGAAGACCGGTATTCCCCGAAGACAGCATTGCAAAAGGCAAAAGAGCCCTTGCAAGGATCAGGTTTATAGAGCGTTACGGCTCAGACCAGCAGAAGGAAAGGATAGCCTCTTTAAAGAAGAGCGAATTCCCGAACGGCATTCCGCCGAGATTACAGCAATAATATGCAATATCGTAAAGGCATATCCGTATTAGGATACGGATGTATGAGATTTATAAGCAGGAACGGTAAGATCGACTTTGACAAAGCCGATAAAGAATTTATGCGTGCATATGAACTCGGTGTCAATTACTTTGACACGGCCTATATCTATCCCGGTAATGAAGAGATAGTCGGAAGGATCATCGAGAAGAATAAGATCCGTGACAAGATTAATCTCGCTACAAAGCTTCCCCAGTATCTGGTCAAGAGCAGGGCAGGTATCGAAAAGTATTTCGAAGAGGAATTAAAGAGATTAAGGACAGATTATATCGATTACTATCTGATGCACCACATGACCGATCACACGCAGTGGGAAAAACTCGTGGATCTCGGTATCAAAGAGTGGATAGAGGAGAAGAAAGCCGAAGGAAAGATCCGCCATGTCGGATTCTCTTTTCACGGCACGACCGAGGAATTCCTTAAGATATTGAATGCTTACGACTGGGAAATGTGTCTTGTCCAATATAACTACGTTGATGAACACACTCAGGCAGGTAAAGCAGGTGTCCATGCGGCAGCGGAGAAAGGTATTCCCGTAATGATCATGGAGCCTTTAAGAGGCGGCAAACTGGTTGATCTGCTTCCCGAAAAAGCAAAGAAGAAAATAGCTGACGATCCGCACGGTTGGTCTCCTGCAGAGTGGGCATTCAGATGGCTCTGGAATCAGGGAGACGTAACCTGTGTTCTTTCCGGAATGAATTCAATAGAGATGGTCGAAGAAAACTGCCGCATTGCAAGCGAAGCTGAAGCGGGAGCTTTTACTGACGAGGAACAGCAGTTCCTTTCCGGCATAAAGCAGATAATAATCGATACCACCAAGGTCAATTGTTCCGGCTGCAGATACTGCATGCCATGTCCTAAGGGAGTAAACATTCCGGGAATCTTCTCCTGTTACAACCACATGTATTCCGAAAGCAAGAGTTCAGGCCGTCTGGAATACTTCCAGACTATCGCTTTGAGGACGGAACCCTGTGATGCATCTTTATGCATCAAGTGCGGAAAATGCGAGAAGCATTGCCCTCAGAGCATTCCGATAAGAGAAAAACTTGTTGAGGCAGATAAAGCACTTAATCCTCCCTTCGTAAAGCTTTATAACAAGGCTGCAAAGAGGGTAATGGTCGGAAAGAGAAAGAAGAAGGATCAGTAAGTCATTTTTATATTGTTTTCAGTACAAAACCTGAATTCAATATCTCCTATCGTTATCTTTTGTCCGGATTTGATCTCATAGGATCTGCCGTTTATGACAGGTGAATCTTCAATATATGTTTTGCCGCATCCTTCACAGGGCTCCAGATAAAACGATCCGTCTTTTTGTCTTATTACGGCATGAACAGGCAGAACACAAGGCTCATCAAGCACTATGTCTGACAGGAAACAATCAGAACCGATATTTGTACTGTCAAGATAGACTGCATATTGCGGGCTGATCCCTTTGCTGTCCGACAAAAGCTTTAAACTCCCGGTTAACAGAGGTTTAAGATACAGATCCTGTTCTTCAGGCTTTGCCAATAGGGAATTCCGGTTCATTTTGTAACGCTTAACGGATTTTTTTTGATGCTCATTCTGATATGGCAAAGATCCTCCGGAAAACAGTATGGAACTTCTTTGAATGGATTTTTCCTTTGTTTTTTCTAAGTCTTCTGATTTTTCGAGTTTCTTTTTGTTAAGCAATGATGTAAGTAATATCACGAGTGAAAGGAATATGAAGAGAAGGCAGGGAAGGCTCATATTCATAAACAATGATACGAATGAAAGAACAGCAGATATTAAAGCTATGAGAAGATCTTTTTCTGTTTTCGGGAATCCATTCTGACCGGCTGATTGATCTTTGCCTGAAATCCTGATATCAGGATCAGTTCTGTTAAGAGCAAAACAGTTTTCGTCTGTTCCCTTGATCAATCCTGCGATATTAAGGAACATGCTTTCATTATTATCTTTTACGCTGTATACCAATGCATTTCTTTCATCTTCTGTAATGACGCTTTTAAAGAAATCACAACTGAGCAGCTTTTCAAGTCTTGATGCTCCCAAAGATGAAAGACAAAGATCTTCAGGAGTGCTCTTTACGGGAAGGCAGCACAGCTTTATGGAAATGCCTTCGGGATCGGTAAATACCATATCCGGATCCATTATTATGCAGGCAGGGGAGACAAGGTTATTTAGAAACCCGACAAAAGAGTAAAAAAGGTCCCCCAGAGATCTTCTTCTAAGACTCAGGATCCTTGAGGATTTTCTGTGAGAGGTGATCTTTTTACCGGATGAAAATACGGAAAACTCCGGATCGGTCACCTGTGTATATCCTGAGAATTCAAAACAACAAAAGATACCGGAACCGATATATTCGGTAATGGGGGTAAGATAGAAGTCAGACTTGTTTCCGGCAATTACCTCTTCGGCATATTCGCATAATTTATCCGGACTGTCGATCTTCTCACAAGCATAATATCCGAAGGGACCTTTTTTGATCTGCATATAATCGTTCCTTAAATCAGATAACAAAACATAGAAAAGGATGTAACAGTTTTTCAGAAGGCTGATTCGATCTTGCTTTCATCAAAGCAATAACTCATCACCTTTTGGCCATACTCTGTGAGTCCGGCTCTGAAGAGCAGAGCCAATGCCACGAGAACTGCAATAATGATGACTATCTCGACAGTTCCCATGCCTTTCTTATTCATATGTGGTTTTTTCATGATCTTTCCTCCTCTTTATATGCCGAGTGAGATAATTGCGGGTGTCATGGCGACCATAAGAACACTGATAAAGTCCAGTGTCATCGGTATGATCATTCCCAGAGCTTCACGTTCCTGCTTTTTGCGTGCGGCATTTCTGCATAAGTTCCAGCAGGATTGTGCCTGCAGATCAAGCATGTTCAGGACTTCCGATGTGCCGAGCCTTCCGTATCTTGCGATCAACAGCAACGCGGCCTGGGCTTCCGGTATCTGTATTCTTAACGAGAATTTCTCTATTGCATCTGAAGCGGGGATCCCGCTTAATATCATCGCCCTAAGGTTCTTTATCTCCAGAGACAGGCTCTTGTTTTCATTGAATGCTTTTGAACAGATATTTATTGCTTTAGGCAGCTGAAGACCGGATTCAAGAAGAGTGGATATTAGACATAAGAACAGAGGAATATCACTCATGAGTTCTTCTCGTTTGCGTTCGACATCAGTCCTTATCTCGCAGCATCCCAAAGCGATGACTGCACCTGTAAACACAAAGGCAAATAAAGGATTCTTGCCGAGGCTTGAAAGAATTACTGCACCAAGGATAAAAGATACTGTTCCGGACAGGATCTGTTTTTTCAGATACTGCTCATATGTGTAATCCGGATTAACCGAAAGTTCATTGAACAACTCATGTCTTGAAGTAATAAAGCTTGCGGGAAAGATCTTCTTTGCCAGTTTTGTCAGTGATGCCGGCGGTAGCTTTTTTCCTGATCCCACGTTGCCGGCAAGCTCTGATTTATAAGCTTTTCTGCCCTGATCGTGTGACATGAACCTCAAAAGCATGGCGCAGGCGACGGTGCAGATACCGAAAGCTGCTGCAAGGAGCATAGATCCTGTTCTTGTGTTTCTTGCCA
Source organism: Saccharofermentans sp. (assembly GCA_024684815.1). Taxonomy (GTDB): domain Bacteria; phylum Bacillota; class Clostridia; order Saccharofermentanales; family Saccharofermentanaceae; genus Saccharofermentans. The sequence continues at coordinate 14,914 of JAIKWL010000029.1, forward strand.
TATCAAGATATTCCTGACTCATATAATTGAGTGCAAATGTCACTCCGAACGGCATAGCGCAGAGAATTGCCGCTTCGGCATTTTTTCCTGCATTTGATGCTGCGATCTCTCCCTGAACGGCATTAAGTTCGGAAAGCATCTGACACGAGCTCCTCAGAATGGAAAGACTGTTGTTGCCGATCTCACCTGATATAGCCAGAGCGTGAAAGACAGGGACTGTCTCGGGAAATCCGATCTGCGATGAAAAGATACTTAAGGATTCTTCCAGGCTTACATGGAGCTTGAGATTATTCTCCAGATTGATCAGCGGTTTTAAGAGCATCGACCGTTTGCCGAACGTCTTCTCGATAACGGGTCTGATGAGCATCAGTGATTTTTCTATCGAGTAACCGCTTGATACACTGGTGCACAATACCTGCAGCAATACCAGAAGCTGAGTGCGCATATGTCTGTAATTATTCGAATATATCTTCTTCATGGATTCCTTCCATGGAAGGATACTTAAGGTTGCTGCAAGGATAATACGTATCGTATCAGAACTGATGAACAGACCCGAAGCAAAGTAGACCACAGCAGCAAACATTGGATATACCCAGACCGTTTTTGCAAGGAAGAACGGAAATGTGTGGATCTTCTTATGCGCGGTACTCCATTGCACTTTTGATGTCTTCAAGACTTGCGACACGTTCAAGTTCATATCCTCCTTTGTTTCTGTATAAAGTCTTCAGTGTGTATTTATGACCGGACGGCGGCAATACTTCACATATCTCGTCGATATATCTTTTTCCTTCTCGGCTTCTCATAATGTGAAGGACTATGTTGATCCCCATAGATACCTGTGACAGGATCGCATCGTAGGGAAGACTTGAACCTGACATGATCATTGCGGTGAGACGCTCCATCATCTCATGACATGAGTTGCTGTGGCCTGTCGACATAGAGCCGGGATGTCCGCTCGTAAGACACGAGAGAAGATCGGCGCTTTCTTTTCCTCTGACTTCTCCTACGATGATCCTGTCGGGACGCATCCTTAATGAAGCTCTTATCATCATTCCGATATTGACTTCGCCCGTTCCGTCAGGTCCCGGAAGTCTAGCTTCCATTTTGACCAGATTATCGATCCCGATGAGGTTTAATTCAGCCGAATCTTCGATGGTCACTATTCTTTCCGTCTTGGGAATAAAGCCGGAAAGACAGTTGAGAAATGTTGTTTTACCGGAGCCTGTTCCTCCGCATATGAATATGGTCCTTTTGTTCTTTACACACTCTGCAAGAAATCTTGCAGCTTCTTCACTTATAAAGTCCTGTCTTATGAGCGATACGATATCGTGTGTAATTCCGGTAAACTTTCTTATGGTTACAGTTGTCTCGTTCGATATTGGCGGAAGAACGGCATTTGCCCTTGATCCGTCGGGAAGCCTTAAGTCGGCTATCGGGTTTGCTTCATTAAGAGGTCTGTTCTGATTAGCAAAAAAACAGGTGATGCATGTCTTTAAGGATTCCTCATCTTTGAAGGCTAGATCGGATTTATAAAGTCTTCCGCCTCTTTCATAGAAGATCTTATAAGGACCGTTGACCATTATCTCGGTTATTGAAGGATCCTCCATGAGCGGTTCGATTACATCAAGTCGCCTGAGCGAATTGAATACGGACTTTGCCATCTCACGTTTCTGTTCAAGGTTCATCTTGAAGCAAGTGTTCTCTGATATGATGTCAGATATTATCTGCCGGAGTTTTTCGTCAGACGGATCTGACTCGCCTGATATAGTGTTTAGAACACAGTAGGTGATCTGCTCTTTAATATCGATGGTGCTGCTGTTGACGAGAGTCATACTGCAAGCCTCCCGTTTCCGGGATGATCTTCGACTGAAAGGATATCTTCCGCATATCTCACATCGATCCGCTCCTGTCCCAGAGCTTTAGTCAGGATAGATATAAGATCCTTGGCTCCTATCTCTTCTGCAGTGCTCCTTCCGGGCAGCAGGACAAAGACTCTGTCGCAATTGCATAACAGTTCCGTCAGTTCCTTTGTCTTAAAACCTTCGGTTACAGCAATAACATTTACAAACCTGGCAGTTGAGTGTGCAAGGTTTGCGGCATGGTTCATCAGTGTTATCGAGCGACCGATCCCGAGATCGTAGACATCATCATAGCCTTTGCTGCAGCCGGGTGTAAGGAAACCAAGATCGTCCATGTTGCAGTATTTAAGGATGTCCTCGGGAACGAATTTCTTTGATCTGCAAGCCTCAAGAAGAGACGTCATATTGTATCCTGAAGGCTTATTGTTTATCGCTCTTAGCCTGCTGGTAAAATCCAGTCTGATGTTATAGTCAGCTCCTGAAAGATGTGAAGAGAGATCTTTAATGAATCTGTCTCTTACATCTGAATAGACGAACGGAATAACGGCGGAAAGCGATCCTGTTAACTGTCTGCTGAACGGGCTGGTGGTTTGATCGGGTCTGAGGAAAGTGATCAGTTTTGCACAATCGATTATCCCGCCGTCTTCCGTGCGCCTTAAAGGAGAGGCTTCATATGAATTGATGTCTTTTTCATTTGTGTCATAAGGATCATATAAGACACGCGTATAATTGCTGAATCTGTCATCTGAGTCATCGCTGTCGTAATATGGATTGACTATATACGCATCGGGGCAGAAGTCCAAAAGCCTTTTTCTGAGAAGTCTGTATATGTATTCGTTTCTTTCATAAATCTTAATGGTGAATGCCACGGCTCTTTACCTCCTTATGCGTCGGTTCTTACGTTGGATTGTAAGACCGGGCTTTCTTTGATAAAAGCGACAAATACCGACAAAACCGACATCTGAAGCCTTGTAAAAACGAGTATCCGTGGAGGTAATAAATTAATTAGTATTATTAACGAATTGGATCTTAACTCATCGAATCAGTAAAAAACCTGTTCAGAAATAGTGAGGTTCCAGGTATAAGTTCGGTGATTGACAAAGCTGAAAGGGATAAGTAAAATCATCACGGTACAAATTAATGTTCTTGCTTATCAAGAGAGGCTATAGGGACCGGCCCGTTATGAGCCCGGCAACCGCGGAAAGCAGCGGTGCCAATTCCGGCAGGGAAACCTGAAAGATGAGGATCGTTTATAATATAGGCGTCAACCTTCTCCTTTCGGGAGAAGGTTTTTCTTTTGCTTAAGCAAAGATTGGAAAGGAAAACAAAATGAGAAACAAAAAAGGAAACTGGCTTTTCACATCTGAATCAGTCACAGAAGGACATCCTGACAAGATCTGCGATCAGATCTCGGATGCAGTGCTCGATGCGATCCTGGAGCAGGACAGCACAGCACGTGTTGCCTGCGAGACATGCACGACAACAGGTATGGTGCTTGTCATGGGTGAGATCACAACCTCTGCTTATGTTGATATCCCTTCTATAGTAAGAAACAAGATAAAGGATATCGGTTATAACTCGAGTGAGATGGGTTTTGACAGCCATTCATGCGCTGTGCTTACTTCCATCGATGAGCAGTCTCCTGATATTGCCATGGGTATTAACGAGTCTTACGAGGCCCGTCACGGAGGCGAGAAGGAGCTTGATACCGGTGCCGGAGATCAGGGCATGATGTTCGGATATGCAAACGATGACACTCCCGAGCTGATGCCTATGCCGATCGCTCTTGCACACAAACTTACGATACGCCTCACAGAGGTCCGTAAGAACGGCGCGGATTTCTTAAGACCGGACGGAAAGAGTCAGGTTACCGTCGAATATGAAGATGATAAGGTAAAGAGGATAGATGCTGTAGTAATCTCTACACAGCACAGTGCTGATGTTACGCTTGAGTTCCTTGAAGATTTCATCAGGGAGAATGTCATCAAGCCTGTAATCCCAGCTGAACTCATGGATGAGAACACGAGGATCTATATCAATCCTACCGGAAGATTCGTGGTCGGAGGTCCTCAGGGAGACTCAGGCCTTACAGGAAGAAAGATAATCGTAGATACATACGGCGGTTTTGCCCGTCACGGCGGCGGATGCTTCTCGGGTAAGGATCCTACGAAGGTTGACCGTTCTGCATGCTACATGATGCGTTATATCGCAAAGAATATCGTTGCTGCCGGTCTTGCTTCCGAGTGCGAAGTGCAGGTTGCTTATGCCATCGGTGTTGCAAAGCCTGTTTCAGTTATGGTTGATACTTTCGGAACAGGAAAGATCGGCGATGAGAAGATCACTGAGATAGTAAACAAGGTCTTCGATCTAAGACCTGCCGCCATCATAAGAGACCTTGATCTTAGAAGACCGATCTATGCTAAGACAGCAAGCTACGGCCACTTCGGAAGAACAGATATCGAGCTTCCCTGGGAGAAGACCGACAAGGCTGAAGAGATCAGAAATCTTGCAGGCATCTGATATTAGGACAATTCGAAAATACAACGCCCGGTGCAAAGTCTCAACTTTGGCCGGGCTTATTGTTTTCGGAAAATATCTTTGTTAGCATTTTCAAAATACTATGTTTAAGAAGATTGAGCGATGAAAAAAGATCCCAAAGACGACAGATTGACATTGTCTTTATCTGATATCGGCAGTGACATAGAAGATGCAAAGGTCACCTGCATCAAGCTGTTTTGTCCCAGAAGGGATAATAATTTTGTGTCGTTTCTTTGTGACGGCAGATTCACCGTTGCAGGCAAGTCAAAGATCGATGTTGTTGAGGGCGGAACATATATAATCTCGGGCAAAGTTACTGAATGGAACAGCAGACCGCAGATAACATTAAAGAAGATAAGTGCCGACAGCGAAGCGGATGACACGCTGCTAATAGCATCTTTTCTTGCTGACAATATAAGCGGTCTTGGCAAGAATTTAAGCCAGGCTCTTGCAGAACGGTTCGGAACGGAAGTGTTAAGCATACTGTCCGATAAACCTGAGAAGGCGGCATCTGCTGTTAAGGGACTGTCCGCTTCCAAAGCGATCGAGATAAGCGATAACGTGATCGAGAAATTTGATTTCCTCGAGCAGGGACTTGAAGCAAAGCTCCTGGGCTTTTCGCAGTCACAGATAAAGATGCTGAATAACCTTGATAAGCTTGACTGCGGTAAGATCAGAAAAACGCCTTTCGATCTTATGGGACAGGGAGTCGCAGGCTTTGAACTTCTCGACAGGATAGCAATGAAAGAAGGTGTATCCGGGACCTCACCCGAAAGGATCGCAGCAGCTCTTTATCAGGCCTGCATATATCTTCACGAAGATACAAAATCAACGGCGCTCACGCCTTCAGTTGTTAGACGCAAGGCTTTTGAGTACGTGAATAACTGTGATGACAAGCTTACGTCCGAACAATTCTCGGAAGTGTTCAGAGAAGGAGCGGAGCTTGCCATTAAAGATAAGCAGATCGCAGTCTACAAATACGAAAACGGCAAGTGTGCCGTATGTGACGTTGAAGATGAAGAAGCCAGATTTGCGACAATGAGTTATTTTGCATCTGATCTTGCCATCGAGAGAAGGATCAATCAGATGCTTAAGATGAAGACAGTTCCTCCTCCGAGGGATGAGAGTGACAGGATAATGAGAGAAGTGGCCGAAGATCTCGGTATCATTCCTGACAGATCACAGCTCGATGCTCTCTATCTTTGTATGTACAGTCCCATCAGTGTCATTACGGGCGGTCCCGGAACGGGAAAGACGACGATAATGGGCATCCTCGGCGAATACTTCAGGAGAAGCAATATCAGCTGTGTATTTGCGGCACCAACCGGAAGAGCTGCAAAAAAACTGTCTGAGGCATGCGGCAAAGAGGCATCCACTATTCACCGTCTTCTTGGTGTAAGGAGAACGATAGATTCAGAAGATGAAGATCTTCCTCTTCCTGACCGCGCTGGACAATATAACAGTATGCTGTTTGTCCACGGAAAGGATAACCCTATCATCTGCCGTGTGATAGTTATAGATGAGATGTCTATGGTCGATACGATAATGTTCAGGCATCTTCTCGATGCTGCGGATAAAGGCACATCAGTTATATTTGTCGGTGATCCGGATCAGCTCCCGTCAGTCGGATGCGGTGATGTTTTAAGGGATCTCATATCCTGCAGCTCCATTCCGAAGATAAAGCTCGATGCACTCCACAGGCAGGCGGAAGACGGTACTATTGCATCCAATGCCGGTCTTATCCTTGAAGGTAAACAGCCTAAGTGTATCGATGATGATTTTGAGATCATAAGCTGCAGGACTGAAGACGAGGCTCAGGAGACTATTGCAAGGCTCGTAATGGAGCATAACGATGAAGACCTCATATGTCTTACTCCCACAAAAAATGAGAATGTTGCTCTGGGAACGGTTCAGCTCAACAGACTGATCCAGTCACTTGAAGTCAAAGATAATGAGAATGTTATAAGACGCGGTCAGAATCTTGTCCTTCACATAGGCGACAAGATAATGCAGAACAAGAACGATTACTCTATCGAATGGAAGGACCTTATAACAGGAGAAACCTTGCAGGGAATATTTAACGGAGAACTTGGCATTGTAAGCGATATAGATACAAAAGAAGGAACGGTTACGATAACCTTCGACGAGGGAAAGACGGCAGAGTATAAAGGAAAACTTTTAGATAATATCGACCTTGCTTATGCCGTAACGGTACATAAGTCACAGGGATGTGAATTTGACAGGGTAATAATCGCCCTGGGCAAGATGAATGCCCTTTTGTATAAGCGCAATCTTCTGTATACCGCTGTGACGAGAGGCAGGAAGAACGTTACCATAGTCGAACTTGAAGGCACGCTCGACAGGTTTTTAAATGCCAGGAAAAGCGAAGAAAGAGATACGGTCTTAAAAGATCTTCTAAAGACGGTGGATTACCGCAGGAATAAATAATGGGGTAACAAACAGGACCATTTCCGAAAAATATACGGCAGGTAAGATAATAAGCTCTTTATCAGGCGCAATAGATCTTATCCTTCCATTCAAATGCACGGTCTGCGGAAGAGTATCGGATACCGGGGACAGATTTGAAGGTTATAACGCTTTATATGAAGAACTCTATGGTACAAAGTCAGAACTTCATATCTGCGGAAAGTGTCTGTCAGAACTCGTGATCTCGGAAGAGGAACACAGGTGGTTTTTATGTCTGTCAAATCCTGTAGAGAACGATCCGTGTCCAGGGCTTGCGCTGTATATGCCTTTTTCATATCAGGGGATAGTGGAACGTATAGTTCCGAAGATAAAATTCGGGAAAAAGATCGAGCTTGCGAGGCTGTTCGGATGTATCCTTGGTTCATGCCTGAGAAATGAAGGTGTCCGTGCGGATCTTGTAGTTCCTGTTCCTCTGTCTGATTCAAGGCTTAAAGAAAGAGGTTTTAACCAGGCAGGGGAGATAGCATATCCTCTGGCAAGGTTAAACAATATTACATATGCGGACAACTGCCTTATCAGGATAAGAGATACCGGAAGGCAATCCGAGATAAAAGACGTATGGCAAAGGGCATCTAACGTAACAGGTGCTTTCAAAGTCAATGACGAATGGGATGTGACAGGATTGACCGTGCTGGTAACAGATGATGTTGCAACTACCGGTTCCACTCTTCACGAAGCGGCTGTTGCTCTGTATAAAGCGGGATCAGCAAAAGTCTTATGTACTGCTTTTGCAGGCAACAGGTATTCCAAGAATACCGAGCCTTTCTGACAGATCTTTATACTGCTCCGAATAATCTCAATGCACTTGATACAAAAACATAAATGAAGTCGAGCATGCCTGCTATAAGGACCAGAACGAGCCAGACTCGTTTTACGCTGAACTTCCTGTTCTTTCTAAGTTCGTCGTGCAGGGGAGTTGTGATGTTCTTAAACAGTATGATCTTCTTTTTCGTAAGTCTTCCTACCGTGATCTTGAGGATCGATATGCCGCCGTCGCAAAGGAAAGGAAGACCGACCAGCAGGTAAAGGAACGGTACACGGCAGTAGACAAGGAAGAAACCGATGAACAGTCCCAGAGATCTTGAGCCTGCATCACCCATGAGCATCTTCGAAGGATTGAAGTTATATATGAGGTAGGCGAGGATAGCAGGAACGAAGACGATGGTAACAAGGATCGAGTTCGCATCAATAAGGGAACCTGCCATGAATCCCATAAGGAATGTCGTAAATACTGCCAAAAGCGAGAGCGTTCCCGAAAGACCGTCAATACCGTCTGTGGCATTGGTGGCATTGATGGATACGATGAATAAGATCACCGTAAGGATGTAGAAAAGAACGGGATGGATATCGAAGTAAGTGCCTGTGATGGCTATATAAACGCGTGTTCCGAAGAAATGAACGCAGATTAATGCCGCAATAAGGGAGACGACAACGTCCAAAGCACCCTTTACATATTCGTTCCAGGGCTTTTTCGAGCGGTCGTCAAGCCAGCCTGTGACCATCTCGGCCAATATGGCTAAAAGACCGAAGCCCAATCCTGATACGGCATTGCCGCTCTCGAAAAGGCCTTTGCCTGAAGATAACGGTTCAACGATAAAGCAGATAACGGAAGTTACGATCAGAAAAACAAGGATAAAGTAGAATCCTACGCCTGTCGGTTTTCCTATATTGACTTCGGCGCCCTGTGCGAACTTGCGTCCGCGGTCGTGTCCCAAAATAATCTTCTCGCCGGGAAGGAAGTGGAGAAGAATAAGTGTAATGGCAAAGCCTGCAACACAGCCTATGGCCATCTTTACGATAAAATCCATCAATAATAACCTCGCTCATAAGGTTTTACACAACATTAGCATTATAACTTAACAAAAATCCGAATAAAATTATTAAAACGATCAATAAATCAATGCGATTTGCTCGTAGTAGTTGGCCAAATGTGTTAACATATCTTTCTGTTAATAAGGAGTATTGGTTATGGATTACAAAGATATTATTGCTTCAAATCTTCACGAATGTACGGGTCTTGATAAGGATCAGATCCTTGGGCTTATAGAGATTCCGCCCAAGCTTGAACTCGGAGACTATGCCTTCCCGTGCTTTGTCCTTGCAAAAACATTACATAAGGCACCTCCCATGATCGCAAACGATCTGAAGGATTCACCTGATCTCTTAAAGGGGATTGACGATGCTGTAACTGTTGTTACGGCAGGTCCTTACCTGAATTTTAAGATAGACAAAGGCATTCTTGCCAGAAATGTTGTATCCGAGATCATCAAAGAAGGCGATCAGTACGGCAACAGGAACATAGGCGAAGGAAAGAACGTTATCATTGAGTTCTCATCACCTAATATCGCCAAGCCTTTCCATGTAGGTCACGCTTTTACCACGATCCTGGGCAATTCACTGTCCAACATCTATACAAGACTCGGATATAACGTCATCAGGTTTAATCACTTGGGTGATTACGGCACACAGTTCGGAAAGCTCATTACCGCATACAGGCTTTGGGGTGACGAACAGGCCATGCAGGATAACCCGATCGATGAGCTTACGAGGATATATGTTAAGTTCCACGACGAGTGCAAGGTGAGCCAGGAGCGTGAAAAGGAGCTTGAAGATACTGCAAGAGACAACTTCAGGAAACTCGAAGAGGGCGAAGAAGAGGAAGTTGCGCTCTGGAAGCGCTTCAGGGATTTAAGCCTTGAAGTCTTTGAAAAGACATATAAGAGAATGGGCATTAAGTTCGATAACTATAACGGTGAGTCCTTTTATTCACCCAGGATCCCTGCCGTTGTAAAGATGCTCGAAGATAAGGGCCTGCTTGAAGAGAGCGAAGGCGCCAAAGTCGTTAAGCTCGAAGATGAAGGACTTCCTCCGTGTCTCGTGGTCAAGAGCGACGGAACGACGATTTACGCTTCAAGAGACCTTGCAGCTGTGCTCTACCGACATGAGGAATTCAATTTCTACAAGAATATCTACGTTGTGGGACTTCCCCAGCAGCTTCATTTCAGACAGGTGTTTGCAGTGCTGAAGAAGGCCGGCTACGACTTTGCCGATGACTGCGTCCATGTAGGCTTCGGTCTTTTGAAGTTCAAGGATAATACTGCATTCTCGACACGTGCGGGAAATATTATAAAGCTTGACGATTTCCTTGATAAGACGACTGAAAAGACAGCTGAGATCATCAGAAAGAACAGCGAATTAAGGGGCGGAGACATGACCGATGAACAGATCGCCGAAGTTTCTGAGACAGTAGGTCTCGGCGCCGTCACTTACACTTATCTGAAGGCAGGCAGGGAGAAGGACATCTTCTTCGATTGGGACGATATGCTAGATTTCGAAGGCGATACAGCGCCTTACCTCATCTACACTTATGCGAGGATCAAATCTATCCTCCGCAAGGCTGATGATGCAGGCGTGGCAGGCGGTTCGATCGATTCTGCCGCAAAGCTTACGGCTGAGGATGAATATGCAGTGATCAGAAGCCTTGCTGACTTTAAGGATGCGGTCGTTAAGGCTGCCGAGAGCTATGAACCGTTTATGATCTCGCGTCAGATCGCTCTTATCGCTAGGAACTTCAACCGTTTCTACAATAATTCGAGGATACTTAATGTCGAAGACGAAGAGATAAGAGATGCACGCCTCAAGCTTTGTGAGGCTGTTGCTGATTGTCTTAAGTCAGGTCTGGATATGCTCGGTATCGGCGTTGTCGAGAAGATGTAAGATTAGAAAGGCAGATCAATGGAAAATACAGCCAGCAGTTCAGTACCGGATTTTAAGGAACTTAAATATACCAGACCGGATCTTGACAAGTTTACGGAGACTGTAAGAAACGTAAGGTTAAGGTTAATGACTGCCAAGACTATAGAAGCGGCCGATGAAGCTTTGGGCGAGTATGAGATCGCCATAAGTTCTTTCGATACGCAGTACGCACTTTGTCAGATCCTGCACGATCTTGATACTTCCGACGAATTCTATAACGACGAGATCGATTTTTTCGATGAAGCCGGAGCAAGAGTTCAGGAACTTTCGTCTGCTGTTTTGTCCGGACTTCTTACATGTCCCTGCGCAGACGGTCTTAAGGTCAAATACGGTCCCATGATCTTCCGCAAGGCAAAGAATCAGAGGGAGATAATCTCCAGTGAAGTCATAGATGATCTTACCGAGGAATCAAAACTCGAGAACGAGTACTCACAGAAGCAGTCTGAAGCAGAGGTAAAGCTAGGAAAGAGGACTCTTAACTTAAGCCTTCTCCAGCCTTATCTTGAATCTACTGACAGGAACGTAAGACGTAATGCCTGCATAGCTCTCGATTCATATTACATGTCCCGTAAGGAGGCATACGACAAGATCTATGACGATCTTGTTAAAGTAAGGACGACAGCTGCAAAAAAACTCGGCTATCAGAGTTTTACCGAACTCGGATATAAGCGCATGGAGCGTTACGATTATACAAGGGAAGATGTTGCTGCTTTCAGGGAAAACGTAAAAAGATATATAGTTCCTCTTACGGTTCAGATAAGAAAGCTTCAGGAAGAGAGGCTTAAGGTCGATGAACTGATGTTTCACGATCTTCCGTGCCTTTTTGCCGAAGGAAACCCTTCACCTGTCGTAAGTAAAGATACTTATAAGGAGGCTGCAGGCAAGTTCTTCAGGACTATGTTCGGAGCGACACCGAGTTTCTTTGATATCCTTACAGATCACGGATATACCGATCTTCTTTCGCGTCCGTCAAAGTCAACAGGCGGTTACTGCATGTATCTTGAAGATTACTGTATTCCTTTTATCTTCATGAACGGTAACGGAACATTCGATGACGTTGCAACAGTTGTCCATGAAGGAGGACACGCTTATGCAGCTTTGGCCGGCGCCGAGTCATCACCTTTTGTAGAGTGCTTGTCACCTACTCTTGAGACATGTGAGATCCACTCAACTTCTATGGAATACATGTCTTATCCTTTCATGAATATCTTCTACGGAAATAATGCGGAACAGTATTGTGAGCTTCATATGACCGAGGGATTGTTATTCCTGCCATACGGCTGTATGGTCGATGAGTTCCAGCACATCATCTACGATAATCCGGACATGACACCTGACGAAAGACATGAAGTGTGGAAGAAGCTTGAAGAGACATATCAGCCGTTCATAAAATACGATGAGAATGATACGCCTTTCCACGCTATGGGCGGTGCATGGATGAAGAAGGATCACATCTTTACGACCCCATTCTATTATATCGATTACTGTCTTTCACAGATATGCGCTTTAGAACTCTGGGATGAGTCAAGAACGGATCTGAAGGTTGCTCTGGAAAAATACAATACTCTCTGTCAGTTGGGCGGTAGTGATACTTTCTTAAATCTTATAAAGAAAGCCGGAATAGAATCACCTTTCGATGTCGATGTCATGAAGCGTCTGGCATTTAAGTGCGCGGATTTCCTGAATCTGTGAGGATAAGATGAACCTTCCCGGAGAATTCATAAATGAGATGGATGATTTCTTCTCGCATCACGAAGATGTGCAGAAGGAGGGCTTTTATGAGAGCTTTGATAAAGAGCCCCTGAAAGGCATCAGGTTTTCGCGCTTGAAGATCCATTCCGCAGAGGAGGAGCACGCTCTTCTTAAAGACATGGACGAAGAGGAAAGACCTGTCTCCTGGTGCAGCGGCGGATATTATGTGATTAACGAGCCCGGAGGCAAAGATCCTTTATACCACGCAGGAGTTTACTATCCGCAGGAACCTTCTGCCATGCTGCCTGCACAGGTAATGGCGGCAAAACCGGGTGAGATCGTGCTCGATCTATGCGCTGCTCCCGGCGGGAAAGCATGCAGATTAGGCGAGGATATGAAAGGTGAAGGCCTCCTTGTTGCAAACGAGATAAGCTTCGAGCGTTCGAAAGCATTGCTCAGAAATATCGAGAGATCCGGGATCGATGGTGTCGTTATCCTTAATGAGACTCCGGAAAACATCGCTTTAAGGCTTCCTTTGTTCTTCGACAAGATCCTTATAGATGCGCCCTGTTCCGGTGAGGGAATGTTCAGGCGTGACAAGAATGCCTGCAGGAGCTATATGAACTACGGTCCGAAAGTCTGTGTTCCGCTGCAGGAATCTATCCTTGAAGCGGCAGACAAGTGCCTCAAAGAAGGCGGCAGTATCGTTTATTCCACATGCACTTTCTGTGTTGACGAAGATGAGAACCAGATAGCAGGGTTTATATCACGTCATCCGGAATACCGCGTAAAGCCGCATCCCGAGATAAAAGGCGTGACACACGCCGGCGAAAGTTCAGTTTTGCCGGGTTCCATGCGTATCTGGCCACATATTTCTGACGGCGACGGACATTTCTGTGTCCATCTGATAAAGGGCGAAGAAAAAGACCTTAAGTCAGCTGACGAAATACTGATAAAAGAGTCTGCAGGAACCAAAGATAAACAGGCTGAAGCAGCTTTGACTGTTCTTGATGAAGTGCTGTCAGATAAGGGCAGAGAAAACCTGTTAAGGGGACGTTTTGTTAGTCACGGTACGGGCCTTTTTAAGATGACATTTGACGAGAGATTGTTCAAAGGTCTTAAGGTAGTAAAGACGGGGCTTTATGTAGGTGATATAAAATCTCTGAAGTCCGGGAAAAAGGTTTTCGAGCCGTCGAACAGCATAGCGCTCTCGCTGTCTGTTGATTCGGTACGGGAAGATTCATATCTTGGCCTTGGAAGAGACGATGACAGACTGATCAAGTATTTAAGAGGTGAGACCATATCAATTTCCGAAGAAGACGGACTTAAGGAGGCCGGAACTATCCTTGTGGGCATCGGAGATTATCCTTTGGGCTTCGCAAAGATCAACGGTCAGACCGCTAAAAATATGTATCCCAAGGCATGGAGGCTTATATGACAAGAGAATTCAAACTCATTCTTGCTACTTCAAACAAAGACAAGGCAAGAGAGATCGCAGAGATATTAAAGGATACGCCTTTCGTTGTTACCACGATGAAGGATGAAGGCTACGATCCGGATATCGTAGAGGACGGAAAGACATTCGAGGAAAATGCCCTCATAAAGGCAAGAATAGTTCATGCTCTGGCTTCCGGAGCATATGTCATGGCTGATGATTCGGGGCTCTGCATTGATGCATTAGACGGTGCTCCGGGTATCTATTCAGCAAGATTCTGCGGTGAGGATTCAACATATCCCGAGAAGTTTAAAAAGATCTTCGAGATGCTTAAAGATGTCCCTGAAGAAAAGCGCACAGCCAAGTTCGTTTGTTCAATAGCTGTAGTAAGACCCGACGGGTCTGAATTCACGGTCAGAGGCGAGATCAGCGGCATCCTTCACGAGAAGCCGGCAGGTGACGGGGGCTTCGGTTACGATCCTATCTTCTATGTGCCTGAATTCGGTATGACTACGGCACAGATGACCAAGGAACAGAAGAATTCCATTAGCCACAGAGGCAAGGCATCGAGGGCTATGGCCGAGAAGCTTAAAGCAGAGATCTGAGCATTCTCATATAAAAAGACTTATCTGCTTTTATTTTATTGAAAAGACTTTTCAATCGTGCTAATATTTTCAGGCGCGTACAAATGTCCACCGTAGGAAGTATAGTTTGCGCGGAAATTTCTTTGAAAGGACCTGACTTTATGCCCCAGGATAACCCCGAGTATTTTCTCGTTGATAAGAAAGTTTTACCTGAAGTGTTCATAAAGGTTATGGAAGTCAAACAGCGCCTTAACACCGGTGAGTCAACATCGGTCAATGAGGCGGTAAGGAAGACCGGTCTGTCCAGAAGTGCTTACTATAAGTACAAGGATTCCGTCTTACCGTTCTATGAGGCAGCAAGCGGGAAGAAGGTTACTCTCCTTCTGTCTGTCGAGAACTTCCAGGGAATCTTATCAGAGATCATCCGGACTATCGCGGAATCACGCGCCAATATTCTGACTATCAATCAGAATATCCCGATCAACGGCCTTGCAGACATCTCGATCTCGATCGAGACAGTGTCAATGTACGGAACTGTTGACGATATAATCAATGATATCTCTAAGCTCGCTGGCGTGCGTAAATGCATGATCCTGAGCAGGGAATAAGGAAAGGCAAGGAACAGGCAAAATGGCAATCAATGTTGCAATTCTGGGCTTCGGCACGGTCGGTTCGGGCGTAGCCGAGACATTAGACATCAATAAGGATGTTATCTGCAAGCGTATAGGTCAGGAGATAAACGTTAAGTATATCCTCGATATCAGGGATTTTCCCGAGAGCAGATTCGCAAGTCTTGTTACTCACGATGCGGATGAGGTTTTCAAAAGTGATATCAAGATCGCTGTCGAGACTATAGGCGGCGCAAGGATAGCTTATGAATACACAAAGCGCGCTCTTTCTTCAGGAATCAGCGTTGTAACTTCCAATAAGGAACTCGTATCTACTCACGGTCCCGAGCTTCTGGAGATCGCTGCTGCAAATAATTGCTGCTATCTCTTCGAAGCGGCTGTAGGCGGCGGGATTCCGATCATAAGACCGCTCTACAAGTGCCTTGCAGCAAACAAGATCACAAAGATCGCAGGAATCGTTAACGGTACGACTAACTATATCCTCTCCCGGATGAAGGATGAGGGCATTGATTTTGATACGGCATTAAAACAGGCTCAGGCTAACGGCTTTGCCGAGGCTAATCCTTCTGCGGATATCGACGGTATCGATGCACAGAGAAAGATATCGATCCTTTCAACAATAGCAAACGACGGCGGATATATCGCGCCTGATTCCATTTCAGCTGAAGGTATCTCGGCAATAACGACTGAAGATATGGCCTTTGCTGCATCTGTCGGTTGTGATATCAAGCTCATCGCACTCTATGAAGCATCCGATAAACCGATCGTTTATGTCGCTCCGGCACTGGTCGACAAGAGCAATCTTCTCTATAACGTAAACGGAGTGTTCAATGCGATCATGGTTGACGGCAACAGCCTTGGACAGGCTATGTTCTACGGTCAGGGTGCAGGTACGCTTCCCACGGCTTCCGCTGTTTGCGGTGACGTGCTCGAGGCTGCCATGGGCATTCCTTCTGAAGCAAGAGCATGGAGCAAAGAGAGTGTTGAGATCACACCATATGACGATATCCGTGCAGACATCGTTGTCAGAGCAGATGTTCCGGCTAAAGTCATCGGCGTGGCAGACTCTTACGAATGTGAGATCCTCTCTGATGAGGCTGTTCTAGTTAAGGGAATCAGGCATAAGGATATTGCAGCGCTTGTAAGTGCATCTGAAGCTATTTCCTGGATGCATTATCTTAAATAATCAACTCGAAAACGGTTCGGAGGAAAACATATGAAGGTACTTGTAGTAGGCGGCGGCGGAAGAGAGCACGCCATTTGCGTCAAGCTTAAGGAAAGCACGAAGGTGGATGAGCTTTACTGCGCTCCCGGTAACGGCGGCACGGCTGATATCGCAACTAATGTCGATATCAAGGCAACAGATGTTGATAAGATCGTGGACTACGCTGTTGAAGGAAAGTTCGATCTTGTTGTCGTTGCTCCCGAAGATCCGCTCGCTTTAGGTCTTGTAGATAAGCTCAATGCCGCAGGGATCAGAGCTTACGGTCCCAATGCTTCTGCTGCCATCATTGAATCTTCAAAGGCTTTCTCCAAGAATCTTATGAAGAAGTACAACATTCCTACTGCGAAGTACGAACTTTTCGATGATGAGGCAAAAGCTATCGAATATCTTGATACCCAGGAAGCTCCTATTGTCATTAAGTGTGACGGCCTTGCACTGGGTAAAGGTGTAATAATCGCTCAGACGATCGATGATGCAAAGAAAGCAGTTCACGAGATGATGTCTGACCACAAATTCGGTTCTGCGGGCAATACCGTTGTTATCGAAGAGTGCATGGTAGGCCCCGAGCTTACGGTGCTTGCATTTGCTGACGGCAATATTGCAGTACCCATGATATCTTCAAGAGACCACAAGCGTGCTCTTGACGGCGATAAGGGACTTAATACAGGCGGAATGGGCGCTGTTACGCCCGGTGCCGACCTTACTGAAGAAGACAACAAGAGGATCTACGATGAGATCATAGACCGTACTATGAAGGCCTTATCTGCTGAAGGAAGGGCATTCAAGGGTACTATTTATTTCGGACTCATGCTCACCAAGGACGGTCCGAAGGTTGTTGAGTATAACTGCAGATTCGGCGATCCCGAGACACAGGCTATCCTGCCGAGGCTCGAGACTGACATCGTTGATATTTTCGAAGCAACGATAGACGGAAATCTTAAAGATATCGATATCAAGTGGAAGGACTGCTGCTCATGCGTTGTAGTTGCAGCTTCAGGCGGATATCCCGAAAGCTATGAGAAGGGCTACGAGATCAAAGGCCTTGATACATGTCCTAATCCGGTATTCCATGCCGGAACCAAAAAACTCGATGACGGCAAAGTTGTTACCAGCGGCGGAAGAGTCCTCTGCGTATATGGTGAGGGTAAGACTCTGGATGAGGCTATTGATTCCGCTTATGAGGGACTTTCCTTTATCTCATTTGACAAGATGCATTTCCGTCACGATATAGGAAGGACACTCGGCTGATAGATGAGAATCGGCGTTTACGGAGGGTCGTTTGATCCCGTACATAACGGTCACATTGCAATGATCAGGTCCGCATTAAAGAGCGGGTTCATTGACTGCGTGATCGTTATCCCGTCTGTCCGCAATTCGTTTAAGCTATATACGAATAAGCTTCCGGCACCTTACCGTTTCTACATGATGAAGGAAACGGTAGAAGGTCTGGGTCTTAAGAACTGTTATGTTAGTGACATTGAGTACAACATTGAAGGTGTGAGTTATACAGCAGTTGTTTTAGCAAAGCTTACTTCTGATGCTTATATAAGAGATTTCCTTACCGATAACGGAGTCAAGCGCAAGAAAGCGGAAGAACACCATGAGTTCTTCTGGATAATGGGTTCTGATACTTTGGGTACGTTTGAGACATGGTACAAGCCCGGTGAGATATTGAATTACGCTACTCTTCTTGCGGCTGTCCGTCCGGGCGATACGACCGATGTCGATAAGGCTTCTTCTTCGATCAGGAAGAATCTTGGAGGAAGAGTTGAGATCTTCAGGCTTGACGGTGTTGAATGCTCATCTTCGGAGATCACAACTTCAGGAGACTTCTCAAAGGTTCCTGATCCTGCACGTGAGTTTATTAAGCTTCATGCTCTTTATACGGAGAATACAAAGCTCGCCGGCGTGTCTGAAGATGCTCTGAAGCAGTTCTACGATAGCTCTGTATGGATGTATCACTATCTCGGAGCAAAAAGACTTCTGCATACACTGAATGTGGGTTATCTGTCGGCTCACCTTGCTGATGTTTTCGGGTGCGATAAAGATAAAGCGCTGATAGCGGGAGCTCTTCACGACTGCGCGAAGGAACTTCCTTTGGAAAAACAGACAGAGCTTGCCAGGGAATATGCAGGAAGCCTCTTTACCGAGAAGAAGCTTCTTCATTCGCCTGCGGGTGCGTCATTTGCATCTGAACAGTTCGGAATAAAGGATAAGGAAATTCTTGATGCCATTTGCTATCACACAACCGGCAGGGGCAATATGTCTATTCTCGAGAAGGTCGTCTATCTCGCCGATAAGATCGAACCTTCAAGAACTTACACCGACCTTACGCCCATAAGGGAAGCCGCCGAGAAAGATCTGGAAAGTGCAATGCGGATGACAGCTTCGGCGGTAAGGGATAAGTTCGTCTCGCAGGGAAGAGATATCCATCCGATGACGCTTTTGATGATGAAAGACCTTGGGATGTAAGAACGCACTCAGGAAATCTTTGTCAAATATTATGCTATACTTGAAATATCAATTAAATAAAGGAGAAATACATGGACAGTAAAGAATTAGCCGCTAAGATCACTGATATTCTTGATTCGAAGAAGGGTATTGATATTGAGACGATCGATCTGACGGGGAAGACCGTTCTTGCAGATTATTTCGTCCTGGCAAGCGGTAATTCGACCACTCAGATAAAGTCTTTGGCAGACGAGGTCGAGTATGTTCTTAAAAAGGACTTTGACATCACTCCCGATCACATAGAAGGAAGATCCGGTGACAAGTGGATACTCCTGGATTATAAGGATGTCGTTGTTCACGTTATGGGCCGCGAAGAAAGACAGAACTATAACATCGAGAAGTTCTGGGAGACCAAGCGCAGAGAAGGCGAAGAGTGATTTAGTATATTATTTAAAAGTAATGTTCAAAACCGGCAGGGTCTGACCTTGTCGGTTTTGTCGTTTTTTGTCTCGAAAAACCGACAAAGCAGGGTGTTATGCTTTCCTTATGCAAAGGAAGAGCACGACAGTTAAGATAAAGAAGATGATCTACCCTGCGGCATTCGTACTGATAGTTATCCTGAGTGCCGTATACAAGTATGTTTTCAAAGGCAGCGGTGATATTACGGTAGGAGCATTCAAAAACGGAAAGACTGTAACGGTAACAGGAGATACAGCAGAAAGTATTGCTCCTGAGAACACAACCGGACCGACAGCAATTACTTCAGATGCAAATGATACTCCTGATCCGGTACCTCTGATAAGCGTCTATATCTGCGGAGAAGTAATGAATCCGGGCATCTACGAAGCTCCGAAGGGTGTAATGCTCAACGAGATAATCGAGGATGCCGGAGGATTTACCGGGAATGCTTCTTCGGATAATATCAATCTTGTATATTTGATCGAGTGTAATATGTCGATCTATATCCCTTCAAAAGAGGAGACAGCCAAGGGATTAACCGGCGGGGATATAATCAGGCAGGACGGGGTATATGTCTGGGGAGCAGCGGCAGGCATGACAACGGAGAGCTGGAATAAAGATGCTGTCATGGTGAACATTAATACAGCAACCGTAGAGGAACTTAAGACCCTTCCCGGAATAGGCGAAGTAACGGCAAAAGCAATAGCGGATTACAGAAAAGACAATCCGTTCAAAACTGTTGAGGATATTAAGAATGTAAGCGGTATAGGTGAATCAAAATATAACAGGATCAAGGATCATATCTGTGTCTGATCAGGTATATCCGTAAAGTCCTCTTACACTGACCTCGCCGTTTTTTAAGTCCTGTACTGATCCGTCGTCGAACCTGACCTTAAGCGAGAAATCATCATTTATTCCTACCGCGGTTCCTGTACGTCCCTGGCCGTTTTCAATCATAAGGGGGAACGCTGTGACTTTGCTTCCTGCTGTTATATTCAGTTCTCGGTAGCGCTCAAGATAATAAGAACTGTCAGGCCAGTTCTCTTTGAGCTTGTCCATTGAAAGGATCACTTCTGAAGCAAGTTTACAGCGTGAGAACTTTTCCCCGCCGTTTTCAATGGATATCGAAGTCGCTACCCCGGAAACTTCAGGAGGGAAGTCTGATGCTGCCTCGTTTACATTGATCCCGATGCCGATAATGCAGGTGTCTATAAAGCCGCTTTCGCCTTCCACGGATACCTCGGTAAGGATCCCGCATATCTTCTTCCTGTTTATGAGAAGGTCATTGACCCACTTGATCTGCGAATCAAGACCATAGCTGTTCTTTATCGCATCCGCAACAGCTACTGCGGTCCAGCTCGTAAGGTCGGATATCTTATCAAATCCTGATTCGGGCTTGAACAGATATGACAGGTAGATTCCGGCGCCTGAAGGCGATACAAAGCTCCTCCCGCGGCGTCCTTTACCTCCGGTCTGATGGTCGGCTATAACTACAGTTCCGGATGGCGCGCCATTTGATGAAAGGTCTTTAAGGACAGTGTTAGTTGAGGTGACAGATCCGTAGACATAAAGATCCTTATCCCTTGTGTCGGGAAGAAGTGCAGCTATAGATCCTTTTGAAAGGGTGTCCGGGCTGTTTGTCAGAAGATAGCCCTTGTTTGTGGATGAGACAATCTCAAAACCTTCTTCTCTTAATGCTTTTACGGCTGAGTTAACCGCAGCGCGTGAGACACCGAGCTTGTGACTTATCGTCTCGCCGGAGATGTAGTCGTTCTCTCTGGATATAAGCTTCAGTACGTCGTCTTTCAGCATTTTTTTGTCCTTTCTGCTCAAAAATTCTCTCAAAAATAGCCGATTTATATATTATTTAACAAAAATAATAACACTTTGGAACGGATATGCGGTAAAATATATCAGGTAAAGTGTTAATTCGTTATGGTATAGGGTGAACATGGGTATTTATTCTATTGTATTGGCAGTTGTATTGCTGCTTTGCATGTTATCCACTTTTGCGCTCGTACTCTTCTCGAGACGAGGAACAAATACGCTTGAGATACTGATATCAGTTTGCATTATGTTAAGTAATGCCGGTTATTTTGTCCTGTCTTGTTCCAGAAATATTGAAGAAGCACTCCTTGCCAATTCGCTTGCTTATGTCGGAGGTATTTTCCTCCCGCTTTTGGTCGTCTATATTCTTATAGACTATTCCGATTCCAAAGTCCCTGTGTGGTTTTCAGTGATCATTTTGCTGATAAATGTAATGGTTTTCGCTTCCACGATGATCACTGACAGGATCCCGCTCTTCTATGCTGCAACAGATTTTGTAAAGGGGGATCCGTCTTACATTATCAAGACTCCCGGACCTGTCTATTATGTCAGATACATTATACTTGCGGTTGAATTAGCCCTTGTCGGTTTCTTTACGATACTGACTTATCTGGGTAAGAGGAGTGCCTCTTTCAGGATAATGATGATATATACCGGTTCTATGATCGGTGTTATCCTTGTTTATTTCGCCAAGCATCTGTTTGATCTTAAATATGATTTCATTCCTTTTGTCTATCTTATCTGTTCACTGGTCCTTGATTATGTAGTGACCAGATCGACGATCTATAATGTTAATCTCAGTGTTCAGGAGAAGATCGACGAACTCAGCACATACGGTTATCTTGTTTTTGACCGCAAATTCCGTTTTGTCGGAAGCAATGCAGTATCCGAGAAGTTCTTTCCTGAGATAAAGGAAGCCAGGATCGACTCAAAGATCATTGCAAAAGACTATGCACTAAAAGATCTTCTTAAGTGGATCGTTAAGTGTGCGACCGATGCTTCCCAGGTAAAGGATTCCAAGGCAAAGTTCCAGAAGGCTATCGTTATTAACGACAGGAATCCGAGTGAGAGACGGCATCTTGAATGCGAATTGAGTTTTATACATTTCGGACTGGATAATCATATTTCCGGATATCTTGTCGAGATAATCGATGATACCGAGCAGCACAATATGATCGAGTCCATGAGCTTTAAGGGCGAGTCATTAAAGCGTGAGGCTGAGCGTCAGGCAAAGAGAGCCAAATCCATGCAGATGTCGACCATTCTCGGTATGGCTGCCATGATCGAATCCCGTGACAACTCCACGGGCGGTCACATCAACAGAACATCTGCCTGTGTTGCTCTGTTTGTCGAGCATCTCCGTAATCTTGACGACTACAACATGAGTGAGAACTACTGGGATTCCGTTATCAATGCGGCACCTCTTCACGACCTCGGAAAGATAGCTGTTGACGATGCGATCTTGAGGAAACCTTCAGGCCTTACCGAAGAAGAGTATGAGAAGATGAAGATCCATGCTGCTTACGGCGCGCAGATCATGAATAAAGTCCTTGAAGACGTTGACGATAAGGAATTCGTTAAGGTTGCTGCGAATGTTGCCCACTATCACCACGAGAAATACAACGGCACCGGTTATCCTGACAGATTAAGAGGTGAGAATATCCCGTTCGAGGCCAGGATAATGGCTCTTGCTGACGTTTTCGATGCTCTGGCAAGCAGACGTTATTACAAGGAACCGATGTCCTATGATGAGGCCTTTGAGATCATCAGACAGGAACTCGGACATCACTTCGATCCTCATCTCGGAAGGATCTTCATATCGCTCAAACCCGACATCATTAAGTTATACGATTCATTCGAAAATACTGACTACGCAAGGTAATTGATTAATGGGAACAGTGCAGAAATGTGCTGTTTTTTATTGTCTGATACCAGGCCGGGAAATTTACATCTCGTCGTTGATTATGTTCCTGACCCACTTGTATTTTCTGTAGTGAATGAAAACAGCAGGAAGCTTAACGATCTCATCGAGGTTAAGCAGGAAATAGACTACCATTACAGGCCATTGAAGGACGGTGGATGTTATGTAGCCCACTGGGACTATAAATGCCCACATGGTTAATGTGTCGCATATAAAGCCGAACTTCGTATCTCCGCCCGCGGAGAATATACCTCCGATGAGCGTTGAGTTGATAGACCTTCCGAGTATGTAATAACTGCACATCATGAGCATAATGAACAGATAGTGTTCAGCCAGATCGGTGAGATGTACGAAGTAGAGGATCACAGGTGCAGACGCGGCAGCGATTAGTCCTAAGATGATCCCTGAGATTATCGTGATCTTCAATAGCTTGTCACCATATAATTTGGCTGTGTCATATCTGCCGGCACCAAGTTCGTTGCCGATAACGATAACGCTTCCGCCGGCAATGGCAAAGCAGAGGCATGATACAAGATCTTTTACGATTGATGCGATACTGTTGGCGGTTGCTGCATCGGTGCCGCGATGCCCCATAAAGACAGTGATCATTGTAAAGCCGAAGCCCCAGAGCAGCTGATTCAGGAAATAGGGAAAAGTGTACTTTGAGAATCTTTTGCGAAGATCCAGATCGACATGAAATACATTCTTTATTCTCAGCCTGAATTTGGTAAGTTTGAGTATAAAGATCAGGCAGATTATAAAGCCCGTGAAATTGGATATTGAAGTGGCAAGTGCCGCTCCCGCCTCGCCCATCGCGGGAACTCCTAAAAGTCCGAATATGAATACCGCATTAAGGAATATATTAAGGAACACCATAACAACGCTCGCTATAGTGCATTGCTTAACGTATCCTACATTCTTAAGCAGTGTCTCAAAAATATAAGCAAGTGTCATGAAGACATAAGAGAAAGACGCAAGCCTCAGATACGGGACACCGTTCTCTATAAGCAAAGGCTCATTCGTATAAACTCTCATAACTCCTTCGGGAATGAACATCGAGCATCCGAAGAAGACGATCATTACAGGGAGAGATAACGCGAACATATAGCCGAATACTTTCTCGATAGATGCGGTATCGTCCTTGCCCCAGTACTGCGCTGCAAGCATGGATCCGCCTGCTGTTATAGACATCGAGAACAAAGTAAGAACCAGTACGACCTGTGCAGCTAAATTTACAGCCGACATTGACTCCTGGGACCGGAAGAGCAGCATGATAGCATCAGATACCGGAACCAGCGCAAACACAAAGTGCTGCAGGGTCATGGGCAGTATCAGCGATATCAGTTTCTTTCTAAATGATGTGTCTTTCTCGTTGAGCATGTGAAGATTCTATCAGAGAAAAGCCGAAAATAAAGGATTTCACGGCTTTTCGCCAGAATCAATAAGAAAAAACAAGACAATGATTAAATCCTATTTGAACGGGATAAACGTTTTTTTGTTTTAGACTCCTGTTTGGATTCCTGCTTAACAATCTCATCGTATTTGGCGAGGAGATAGTCAGAGACCTTTTCTGCTCCGTGTCCCTGATTGCACCAGGTCTGTTCTCTGGCAAGGTCTCTTCCTTTGCTGAGCTCATCAGCATATGAGCCTTCAAGACATTCTTTGATCAGGTTTCTGATATCAGATATGTTTTCCTTGCTTAAGCGTTTACCGATGTGAGGGAGGATATCGTAAGTCCAAAGCTCTTTGCTGTCCCATGAGCAGTCGTATTCCGATCTGTCGAAAACAGGATCGGTATAGATCAGAGGCTTATTGAACACGAGGGAGAAATCAAAGAGCACACCGGAGAAATCGGATATCAGGATATCTGCTCCGCTAAGCACATTGAAGTTGTCAGGATCCTTGTTCCAGCTGAGTTTACTGCTCTCGGGGAACTTATTCATAAGCTCATCCATCAGAGGCTTTTCTGAGATAAATGACTGCGGATGAGGTCGGATTATTATCTTATGGCCTGTTTTGATCAGCTGCTCTATAAATTCAGCGCCGTATACCGTCAGGATTCCATTAGTGCCCCAGGATGGAGCAAGGAGTATTACGGGCTCGCTTTTTCCTTCTTTTGGTGAAGAAGCCTCAAGGCGTTCCCTCATCTTGTCCATGTAGGGAATGCCTGCAAGCTTTAAATCCTTTGGCGGAATGCCGCGGGTTTCTTCAAGTCGTCTTATCTGATCGATCTGATACTGACCTGACAGAAGGATAGCATCGTAAAAGTCCAGACCGAACATCTTATAGAGCGTGATGTCACTTGCTGCGTGAGGAATATGCACATACCAGCTTGCAGTCTTTGAACGCTTCCACTGGAAAACATCAAGACTCGGTGTAGTGGAAAGAACGACCTTTGCCTTGATGAGATTCATTCTGGAGATAGCCTTGTTGCCTTCACCGATGAATACGGCATGCACATATTTATAGCCGGCATTCAGCGCAGGGTCATCAGGGCTTGCGGTAAGATACCAGATATCCTTTTGTCTTTTCTCGAATTCATCGCATACAGGACGGAATACTGACCAGTAACGTTTGCCTTCGGAGAAGATACAGATCGGGAACATATCCTTGTCATCCGTCTTTCCTTTTCCGCCTGACATGATGAACTTGAACCTGATAAGTAATGCTCTTGCGGCAAAGACAAGAACACCGGTAATTCCGATGATGATCGAGAAAAGCATGCTTCCCGTTCCGGGATCGATGTATAGCATTTTGGTGATCATTTATGGCACTTCCTCATGTTCCGGGTTCTCCGTCGTAAGCTTTCCAGTTGCTGCTGTCATAGATATTGTCTTTTACTGTCAGCCAGTAGCCGTTAGGATCTTTGAAGCGTGTTCCGTTATTTGTTATCGTGTTGTGCTCGTGTGAGACATAGACAAGCTGTTCGTCTGACTTTTCATTTTCTAATATCGGATTATCGGTGTACGGATTTACCGGATCTTCTATGACGCCGTTAACTGCCATGAAAGGTGTATCTGCATTAGTCATGAACTTATCTGATACGGTAAATCCTTCCTGATCGAAGTCCTTTACCATAAGGACGGGATTTACCCATTCGGCATCAAAGCCGAGATCCATGCTGATGAGATCATCAAAATTGTTAAGACCCGAACCGTGATCGGCAACGATAATGATCCTGGTATTGTCGTAGATATTGTTTTCGCGCAGGAAATCAAGCCACCGGCCTATCAGGATGCATGCCTCGGTGACGCACTGATAGTGCTTGTAATCTTCCTCATCATCAAGATACATGGGAACGCCGTTAACTGTCGGAGGCGTATCGTATTTATCTTCCGAAAGCAGACAGAAATCGTGAGCGGTACCGTTGTTATACATTATGAAGCAGTCCGTCGGTGAATCGGATATATCGGTAAATCCGCCGAGAGAAGCCAGAGCAGTGTGTTCTCTGACGTAAGTTCCCAAAAGATTATCCGGTATCGTACTGTTGTTCAAATAGTTGTATGAACCGTCACTGTAGATAAGAGGCTGAATGAAGCACGGCAGGATCTTCATCAATCCGTAGCAGAAAAGATCCCTGTTAAGGCGCTCCTCCATGTCGGCTCCGACAGCCGTAAGCTCATCGTTTTTCATCGCCATCGACATGCTGAATGCGTTGATGTTGTCATCGTAGTCGTAAATACTTGCATCGAACAGCCATGAATAATTCGTATACGGAACATCGCTTACCGTAACATCCCATCCTTCATTGGAGAACATTGTGGGAAGAACGCGGAGGGCTTCGTTGTGCTTATCCTTTAACAGCTCGTCCGATCTCTCGTTGAGCCTGGCGGGTGTGTATTCATAGCCTCCGAAAAGCGCCGGCGAACCCATATTGGTACGCGGTCCGAATGATATCGTGTTAGGGTAATAAGTGAATCCGTCGAATTGATTTACAAGTTCAGGGTGCTCCGTGAACACATATGGAATATACGAGCCGATCATCATGTCCATCATCAGCACTACGACATTCTTTCCGGTCGAAGTCATACGGAAGCTGATCTCGTCAGCCGAATTTACACTGTAGTTTGTGCCGTGATATGCATAGATAAAAAAGCCGATGCTCGTACCCGAGAATATGACCGAGGAAATGAGTATTACGGCAACGATCTTCGTTATATAATTCTTAAGCTTATATCCGATC
This sequence comes from Saccharofermentans sp., assembly GCA_024684815.1. GTDB lineage: Bacteria > Bacillota > Clostridia > Saccharofermentanales > Saccharofermentanaceae > Saccharofermentans. Next base: position 41,960 of record JAIKWL010000029.1, read on the forward strand.
ACCATGACAACGGCAATAACAGCTATGTCGGCAAGGACGTTGAGAATGATATCTTTTGCTTCAAACACCATGGGTTTCTCGTATGTCAGTTTATAAGTCATCATTCCGAACGCTTTGTTGAAGGCAAGGTAATTTACCATTCCGCAAGCCGTGAAAGCTGCAAATATATAAGACAGCGTTTTCCCGTGCCTGCCTTTTACCAGGTACGCGAAAACAGGTATCCATATCATGAACGTTCCTGATGCAATAAGTGTGCTGTTGATGATATATGTCATCGGGGAATGAGGAGTGTCAATGTAGGTATTGATAAATTCCAGCGGGCTTTTGTCTATGATGTCAGAAGGGATCATGAGGCCTGTCATGATGGCAAGGACAGTGCAGCACAGATAGATCAGAGCCATGTCTTTGCTGTGGGAGCCGGAGATATCGGGCTTTGCTTTCTTAGGTGCAGGCTTAATGAAGTGGGCCACGATGTTCTTAAGAAGCGAGAAGATGTTATTTAATGTCCAGTAAAATACAAGTCCTGCAGGTGAGTTGTAGAGCAATACCAGGAAGACGAGAGCGATGAGTATCAGCTTGATCTTGTCCTTGAATGCACCTTTTTCCGAATAAATGAATCCTGAGACAATGTTTATCACAGTCATCAGAATCGGCAGGAGGTTTACGGTAAACCCGCCTATGCTTATAAGCGCATCCGGAACGCCGAGATCCTTTATCGGGCCCAGAGAAGTACCGTGAAGAAGTGACAGACCTGATAAGAAGCTGTATGCCGCAATAAAGAAGGGAATCTGAAGGAACAGAGAGACAGATTCTTTAAGCACATCAGTGGACTTATAGTTGTTCTCCCTGTAATATGCCTGAAGCATCATTATCTTCTCGTCGCCCTTGAATGTTGTCTTGATCTTATCGACCCAGGGCTTCATGAGCTTCTTCTTGGCATTCTGCTCCTTCTCGAGCATATCGGCACGGAAATAAAGAGGGAGGAGCAAAATGTTTATAACAAGGCTCATCATAAGGATGGACAGCCAGACATTATCCGTGCTCTTGAAAGCAAAAAAGAACACGAATTCGAACAGAAGTCTTAACGGTTCGATTATAAGAGAATAAATAACATCAACAAACGACATATCCCTTAAGCCTGACTATCAACAATAATTGAACATTATAGCATGACAGGGATAATTTATTAAATAATAAGAAGAGAGCGGTGACGATTCCTGCTGATATACAGGGAGGGGAACAGACAATCCGGTTTATAAGGCTAAGATGATTTCTCTTCCAGAAGCAATTTGTCTTTCTTTTCGACAACGGATTTGCCAAACCATTTCTTCTTGTACCAGTAGTACATTACAATGAGACCGCGGATGCATTCGTCGGTTGCAGTTCCAAGATAGATCCCGGCAACACCGATGCCGGCAAAAACGCCCAGGAAATAACCTGTCGAAAGCCCCAGCCCCCAGTTGGACAATATGCCTGCTATAAGCGGGAATATATATGCTCCCGCGGCTTTAAGGCTGTTTACGAAAGTCATGTTAAGGCAGCGCCCGGTCTCAACGAAAATATCGGCGATCATGATCATCTGACCCAGTATTATTATGTTCTGATTCTGTGTGAAGAGCTGCAGGGAGTACCTGCAGAGCAGTGCATTGAACGAAGCTAATGCTATCGTTATCGGAAGTGAGATCCTCAAAGTGCGGAATACACGTTTATAAGCCTCATCCTGTTTGCCTGCGCCGACAAGGTGTCCTGTGATTATCTGTGTGGACATAGCGCAGGCATTTGAGAATATGAACGCAAAGGATATCAGTGTATTGCAGTATGATCTTGCATTTACTGCATCATCCCCCATTGCATTTACAAAGGAAAGAAGCGTGGTCTGATAAAGGTTATATGTAAGGTTCTCACCGGCTGTCGGAAGACCGATCTTTATCATCTTGACGAGGAGTTTTCCGGGGAACGGCCTGAGATACGTAATAGATATCTTTCCGATCTTTCTTGCGAAGAAGAATATAAAGACGGCTACAACCGCAATAGCTCTTGCCGCAACAGTCGATATCGCGACACCAGCGACCCCCATGTTAAGGAATTTCAAAGGTCCGTAAAGGAAAAGATAATTGCCGAATATGTTTAAGATATTGATCGCAAAGGTAACACACATGCCTATCATGGTATATCCGTTGCATCTTAAGATCTGGAGCATTACGTTAAATATAGCTGACAGGAATCCTGTGCCGCCGACGATATAGATGTAGGTCATCGAGTACGGGCGCATGCTGTCGGAGACATGAAGGAACATCATTATAAGAGGATTAGCGGCACAGAATGCTCCGCTGAGTATCACACCGATCACGAAGTTGACGGCTATGGAAAGCGTGTAGATCATATTCATCTTGTCGAACCGCTTTGCACCGAGATATTGTGCGACAACGACGCTCGTAGCGGTGGCGATGACATTGAAAAGAATGTTCATCATGAACATGATCGTATTGGCATTGCCGACGGCACCTACTGCAGCCTCATCATAGTGGCTGAGCATGATCGTGTCGACATTGTTGAGCATCGTGTTCAGTAAGAACTCGAGAAACATAGGCCCCGCAAGCAAAAGAAGCGGAGTCTTCTCATCAATGTTGATCGTTCTGTTACTGTTAAAAGATCTTCCCATAATTATCAATGCTTACATATTCCCCGGGTCTCGATGAAAAATAATACTACATGCACAGGACTTAATATATAAGAAAGACTTAGATTTCTTCACTAAATATATAGGCAAGTTTGGCGCAAAAATTCTCAAAGTTGAAGATATAAACTTATATATTTCTTATGTTTTATCCTGCGGCTCCGGCTTGGGGAGAATGTGTATCTGAATGGTTTTAAGTAGATTTAAAGTTTGTCCGTTATAAATCGTAAGTAAAAGCGATGATCAGCGAAAGGAGCTTTAGCAATGCAGGAAGCAAACAGCTACCGCCATGAACTGAAATTTATGGTCTCATATGCGGATTATCTTGCCATGAGAGCGCGGTTCAAGGCCGTTATGCAGCCTGATCCTCATGTTCAGGGAAATGGAAGATATCTGATAAGGAGCATCTATTTTGATAACAGTAACGATAAGGCGCTGAAAGAAAAGATCGATGGTATCAGGAAAAGGGAGAAGTTCAGGATCAGGTTTTATAACGATGATCTTACATATATATCACTTGAGAAGAAGATCAAGAATGGCAGTCTCTGCCTTATAAGCAGCGGAACGATAAGACGGAAGCATGCCTGATTTTGACATGGGAAACATGCCGAATTTTGACATGAGTAACATGCCTGACTTTGACGTCGGAGACATGCCTCAAATGGATGGCGGTAACTTCTCAGGCGGAGGCAACGGTTTCTCCGGTGGAGATAGTGACTCCGCGGGCGGTTTCCCGGGCGGAGGCAAGAGCTTTGCAGGTGGTTTTCCCGGCGGAAATATGCCATCGGGTATGCCCGGACAAGGTCAGTCCTTAAATAGTTCTGTGATCAAAAATGCAGTAATTATTTTCATCTGCTTAATATTGATGATAGTTGCGCCTGCAGTAGTAAAAGGATTGAAGAGATAGAATAAGTGAAGCTTGCCCGGTTTATAGGGATGGAATCATTTCACTTTGTTTAGGTCAAAGAGTGGATTTCTGTTCACGGGCGGAAGCTCTCGCTGAAGGTGCCTTTTCCCATGCTCGACTCCGTGTCCGAGTTTTGGATGTAAAATACTCGAGCAAAAAGTCGGTTTTTGGCGAAAACCGTTGTGGCGGTCTGCTTTTTCGCGCGCCACTCAACATTGCCGGTCAGCAGTGTACAACAGTCATTGCCTCCTGCGACAGGAAGAGCAGCATTACGGCATCCGATACCGGTACGAGCGCCCATACAAAACTCTGCAGCGTCATCGGCAGTATCAGAGATATCAACTTTTTCTGAATGCTGTATCTTTTACCTGTTCCATTAATATATTTCCATATGCATATTTACTTAATTAAGCAAGACGGTATTTTAACCTGTTTGAAAAAGAAATTCAAACAGATATTAAGGTTTGTCCTCAAAAGTGATTATGAACAAACTTGATATATACGGATCTTAAGTGATAATCTCCGATAAACAGTTAACAAACCTTGATGACAGAAGGGAATAAGGTAATGCAGCAATTAACAGATCAGCACAGACTTAAGCCTTGGATGGGATTTGCCCTTTTTGCATTGGTTATGGCACTGTTTGTGACTGCCGGTAGCTTTATGCAGACCCATTGGGGTCTTACAGGTTTGCTGCTTACCGAAGTGATGTTCCTTATTGTAGCAGTCAGTTACTGTCTTGTTTTCAGGATCCCTGTAAAAGAAATGTTTCCTGTAAAAAAGTTTTCTGCAAGGGACTTCTTCGGTTCGCTTTTATTGACTCTCGGCGGTTTGTCTTTCGGTATGCTGAGTATATTTTTAGTTGGCATTATCTATCCCAAAGCACTGGAATCAAATGATATAAAGGTATTAAGTGAATTATCCAAAGGCAGTTCGGGATATGTATTGACGCTCCTGATACTTTCTTTGTCACCTGCGATCTGTGAGGAGGCTATTCACAGAGGCGCGATATTATCCAACTTCAGGTCCATAAAAAAGGATTGGATCATAGTTCTTATCATGGGGATCCTTTTCGGCATAAATCATCTGTCGGTCGCGAGGTTTATCAATACAGCACTGTTGGGTGCATGTCTGTCATACATAGTAGTTAAGAAGAACAATATCATCCTCTCATCGATCATGCATTTTACGGTCAACTTCGGATCGATGATGATCAGTTTTATATCCAACAGTGTATCGGATAATTCCGGAGCAGCACAGAGTTCAGCGCAGATGACATCTAATACAATGCTGACTGCTCTGCCGGTTTATTTGCTTTTTTTTCACACTGCTCCGTTTTTTATCGTTGCCGGACTTTGGATGCTAAGTCCCTCTGCTCATAAGAAGATCCGCTTCCTTTTTGCAGGGATCCTGTCGGTAACTATGTTTATCAGTGCCATCGTAATAGCAGGAATCAATGCCAAAGTAAATGAGGTGGCCGATTCGACATTGAATTACACCGTCTATCGTGAGCAGACAGAAGGAACCCACGTGGATTTTGAGATAACAAAAGCAGGTAAGTATAATGTTGTCTGCCAGGTGATAAACAGCGACGGGGAATATGAAATACGGATAAATGACAGTCTGGGGGAGAATGTCTTCAGTGACTGGATGCAGTCCGGCACAAAGATAAGGACATACAGCAATACCCTGGATCTGGAGGAAGGGGAATACTCTCTATATCTTGTCAGCGGAAAAGCAAGCGGCGGCGATCATATCACTGTTGCTGTCAGGATAACAAAAGCCGGCTGAATCTGATTCGCACCGGCCATTATCATAAATCTGCAAAGATATAACTGGTGGAAACTGCGGGGTTTGAACCCGCGACCCCTCCCCTGTGAAGGGAATGCTCTCCCGCTGAGCTAAGCTTCCGGGAATATATTAGCACTAAAAATCAGTGCTTGGAAAAGGTTTTTGATCAAGTCTGCCCGGCTTTGTTCGATTTCGAAAAAAACGCTCGTTTATTTAACAAATCTTCTTTAATGATGACAGAGTTTGTTCTATGATAAGTCTATCTTGTAATTGCCTTTTCAGTCACTTTTTTGAAGCGTGGGACTGATCAGACATAAATTGAAGAAAGGACTTTATTTTATGAAGACAGGTACGAAGTTTTTCAAAAAAATGATGGTTGCTCTGTTATCCGCTGCTGTTATTGCAACAATGCTCCCAACTGTTGTAATGGCTGCAGGAAAGAACTATACATCTGCTACTAAGGTATCATTTGATACGATGTATTCCGGTTCAATAACCGAGAATAACAAGGTGGACTGGTATAAGATAGTTTTGACCGAGGGAGGTTTTCTTAAGATCAGATGTGAAGCAAATATCTGCAGAGTTTACTATAACTTTTTCCAAGGTGAGAACGCAGATACACAACTAACGAATGAAGCTGTTTCCTGGGAATCAAATACTAATTGGAGTAATCATACATATCAGACCAGAGTAGCTGCCGGAACATATTATTTCAGGGTTACAAAAGATTCCAACTATGCTTATTATGGCGATTATAACATCACAGTTTCTTTTGAACGTGCCGGTGAGAGTTTTGTTGAAAAGATCGGAGGAATAAATAATTCCTTTAACACAGCAAGTACAATTTCCCTGAACAAGGAATATACAGGTCAATTATGTGGTAACGACAGTAAAGACTACTATAAATTTTATGTACCCAGTGATACTACGGTTACTATTCCTGCAACAGCTTATATCACAAGATTGGATTGGTTTGTTTACGATGAGCAGCAGAATCAGTTGCATTCCAGTGAACCCTGGTCGAACAGCACTACGGGCTTCAGCCGCTCTGATATCACACTCAACCTGAAAAAAGGCACATATTACTTTGTTGCAGTTCGCGTCAGCAGTTGTGACGGTATCTATAACTTTAAGGTCAATGTTGATCTTTCCGGATGGCAGAGGGATTCCAAAGGCTGGTGGTACAGAAACAGCGACGGATCTTATCCGGCTTTCCAGTGGAAGCAGATTAGCGGCAAGTGGTATTATTTCGATATTTCCGGATATATTACTATCGGTTGGAAGCAGCTTGGCGGTAAATGGTATCACTTCGATAACAATGGCGCTATGCAGACCGGATGGTTAAGTATCGGAGGCAAATGGTATTGCTTTGATAACAACGGAGCTATGCAGACAGGCTGGGTTTCTTCCGGCGGAAAATGGTATTACTTAAAAGCAGATGGCTCTATGGCAACTAATGAGTATTGTGGCGGTTACTGGCTAAATGCGGACGGCACATGGACATACCAGCATAAGGCAACCTGGAGAATGACAAATAACAAGTGGTGGTATGGTGACAATACCGGTTGGTATGCAAAGAACCAGACTTTGAAGATCGACGGTAAAAACTACAACTTTAATGGAAGCGGATACTGCACAAATCCTTGATCTGACTCAATTTATGAGATAATCATCGGACCCGGTTATGAAAGCCGGGTCCTTTTTTGTTTCCCCCTTAAGTATTCAACCAGATAACACGGTAATAGTCCTATAACATAGCAGATAAGATCAATATATGAGAAACCTGTTCCTATAATGATCCTGAGCAGTCTGTTCTCGATACCAAATCTGTCGCAGAATCCCCATAGCTGAAGGAATTCAACGGCAAATGAGAATATGAGGATAGCTGTCGGGAGCACATACCATTTGGACGGCTTATTGATGCTTGCAGTTCTTACGAGTGTATAGATCAGGATGACGACAAGAACATCGCCAAGATAGCTCCTGATCCATCCGTGGGCAAATAAGCCGATAAGTATCTCAATACCTAATAAGAGCAGAGAGATAAAAGCAAATGTAATCCTTTTGTTCATCATTGATCTGAGAAGAATACGTAATTGCCGTCGATGAAAACAGCTTTTGATCTCGGATGGTTCCAATTGTAATTGGTGTAGATTATATAGACTGTTGAATCCGGATGTTCTTTTGTAAAGGATCCTTCCCACAAAGAGATCTCTTTAAAACCGCCGTAGTCGGAATCTTCGGCTGGGAGTGAAGCATTAAGTTTATCCAGTTCACTGTATTTTGTAATATGCATGGAATCTGATTCGAGTTCTTCTTTAAGACTTTGTATATATGAATCGTCTGCAGTGAATTCCACACACATATGTCCTGATCCTTGAAGCATTGTCGGCAGGAATTCGCAGTATATATTTTCTGCTGATTCAGGGAGTTGTTTGGGAAGGAAATTTGAATTATTGACCGAACCGTAAACATATGTCAGCGCAGCCGGATATTGCCATTTTGTCTTTATGACGAACGGCGCATGGAAAATACTCCAGAACATTGCTGACACAGTAAGGATAATCAGGCACACGAGTGAAGCGGCAAACAGTGAAGGTCTCTTCCGGAAGAACTTTGGCAATGTTATCAGGAGCAGGATCAGATTCGTGATAAGGAGGGCAATGATATTGAATAAAGGCAGGAAGATACAGGCTGCCAAAACAAGAATAAAAGAAATAAACAATATTCCTGTAAAGATATATGAGCATATCTTTTTAGATTTGGATACCATATTTAGTTCCTCCTTTGATGGCTTCATAATAACATTTGCGTTTTTGAATTGCAACAAAAATATATCGAAACTCGATAAAATTATGTTGAAATAGGGAAAGATATTTAATTGATATGCAGATGCGGATCATTAATTGTCCGGTATGTGAATGAAAAAGGCATTTTATGATATAGAATAATATCAGTCTTTATATGGAGGATAATACTATGCCTATGATGGAAAGACCGGTTGTTAAAGATATCAGCGGCGGAAGATGTTGGGAAAACACTTTTGATTCTTTTACGATGAAAGTCTTTGTGCCGGATAATGATCTGGACGGACAGACTAATAACTACGGTTTCAGAGCACCGCTCCTTCTTGTTTTCGAAGAGGAACAGCAGGATATGGAAAGCAGTGTGAGATTTGCAAAAGAAACCGGACTTTCTGAAATAGCATCGCGTTACGATTCGAGCGTTCTGTTTATCTATCCGACAGCAGAAGACGGATGGAATGGCGCTGACAGTTCTCTTTATGCAGACGCAATTGCAGAGATAAAGATGATACAGGTCTATAAGGACGGTATCGTCGAAGACTTTAACTTCTTCACACAGACTTTTGAAGGCTATTTTGCAAGAGGCGCAAAATTCCGCACGGATATTTACAGTTATGGCAAGTCTGCTGATTTCGTTGCAAAGAATCTTCTCAAAAAAATAGACGGTTTGTATCTGTGGGGTCCCGGTGAGATCACTCCTGCGATGTGCTCTATGGAGAATTTAAGTGTTATGCCTGATGTCGAGCGGAAAGATATTGCCATCTTAAGTGTCGGCAACAGCGATGAGATCAACAGTGCATTTGAGGGATGCGAGTACCTTCTGGTTAAGGATAAAGCTGACTATATAACAGACTTTGATTCTTTTGTTAAGAAGTTCAAGATGTGGTGCGGAAAGATTGAGTTCGAACCTGATTTTGCTGAACTCGGCATGACTGAAGATGTTGGATTTGTTACGGTTAAGACCTCTCCGGATAATGAATTCCTCCCGGTAAAAGCTCCGGAGCATAAGGTCGGTTATTTTGCATATTACAATAACGGACTGCTGGATAACGGTCCTGTCCCGCTCGTTATAGGATTCCACGGCGGCGGCGACTCTTCCATGTATCTTACTTATGTTGCAGGCTGGTGGGATGTTGCGCGCAAGAATAACTTCCTCTATGTTGCGATCGAAAACCATCAGTTTGTCACCGCGACGGAAGTCAAGGAAGTCATTGATGTTCTGAAGACAAGATATCCTGTTGATGATTCAAGGATCTATGCTACAGGTTTCTCAATGGGAAGCGGAAAGACATGGGATCTTTATCAGGAATATCCGGAGATCCTTGCGGGCATTATGCCGGCAAGTGCTCTTTTCCCGGTATATACCACATTCTTTGGCAAACCTGTTACTGACAGACTTAATAAGACTGTTGCAGTTCCGGTTTTCTATTCAGGCGGAGAAAAGTCACATCTGCCTGAACTTCCTTTCCATGCAGATACATCTCTTGAGCGTGTTAAGTATGTTGCTGAAGTCAATAAGCTTAAGAAGTCTTTTGACGGAGTTTCATTTGAGGATAAGGATAACTGGGAAGATCCGATCTGGGGCATTCCCGGAGACCGTATTGAGAAGGTCTACGATCCTACAAGAGATGCTACCTTGACGATCCATTACTTCGACAGCGAAGACGGTGTTTGCAGAACGGCTTTTGCGAGCGTAAGCAACCAGATCCACGAATGCAGACAGCACAGCATTGAGAATGCGTGGAAATTCATCTCACAGTTCAGAAAAGAGAACTGATTCCTGTGGTGTTTGTTTTCGGGCAGGGTAGAAGCACCTGATGAAGTTCAAGTTTGATATTAAGAGGATAATCGTCTGTTTCCTTGCAGTTCTCGGAATGGGATTTTTTCTCTCGTTCCTGATGCTGTGCGGATTAGGCACTGATCCCTGTTCTTTTATGAACAAAGCTATCTCTCTCAGGATAGGTATGCTCTTTGGCACATGGCAGCTGATAATCAACGCTGTCATGCTGATAATCGTTATTCTTTGGGACAGATCCAGCCTGGGGTTTGGTACTGTATTCAATATGGTGCTCGTCGGTTATTATGTTGATTTTTTTGACTGGGTCTGGAGTAAGACGATACCTGATCACATCTTCACGGATAATCTTACAAGGTGGCCGGTCTTTCTTGTGGCATTGTTGTGCTTTATTATCAGTGCGGCTGTTTATATCAATTCCGATATGGGAGTCGCACCTTATGACGCACTGCCAAAGATCATTACGCAAAAAGTAACTGAAAGGTTCCCTAAATTTCCTAAGATGCTGGTCCGCATGGCATGGGATTTTTCTGCTATTCTGGTTGGCATTCTTGCAGGCGGAATCCCTGTGGTAGGGATTATATTAATGGCAATATTCTTAGGTCCTGCCATAAGTCTGGTCGGCAGGATGTTTTTCGGTAAGAATAAGAAAGTCTGATGTTGGATTTATATACCAAGATCGAGATCTTGGAATGCATATGATTTTTTTATTTCCTGTCTGAGCGATGCAGATGATATAATCATTATGTTCGGCAGGAACTCATGGTGCTTCTTTTTGATTAGGGGAAAATAAATGGATAGTTTTTCTGATGCATTATTGAGCGCGAAGACAGATAAGATACCCGAAGAATATGACTGGTTCGCGCCGCTCTTAGGTGACTGGGACTGCGACTACTATGATGAGTTCGGCGGTCAGAAAAGATATGTTAAAGGTGAATGGATCTTCAGAAGAGTTCTTGAGGGTGCAGGAATTCAGGATGTATTTATTTTCCCTTCGAGAATGACAAAAGAGATGGAACCTCAGCCTGACGGTGAATACGGTTCTTCCTTCCGCATGTTCAATAAGACTGAAAAGTGCTATGACGTCTGCTATACATGCGATCACTGCATGAAGCGTCTTTGCTTTACCAAAGAAGGGGATAAACTTGTCGGCAAAGTCCTTGATCAGGAAGATGTTTACTGGATCTTTTCAGAGATTACTAAAGACAGCTTCCGCTGGGAAAATGTAATGATCAAAAAAGACGGAACCAGAATTTTAGACTGCGAGATCTTTGGAAAACGGATTAACTGAATAATGCCCTGATGCCGGCTTTAGCAGCGATTGGAGTGATATATGCTTACATATAGAGTTGCTGACGATAAGGATCTGAAGACGATCTGCACATTATGTGCAGATGCTTTTATGGAGTACGATTTCTACAAGCCCTTTGTTGAAGATCCTCAGAAGAGATGGAATTTCATATACGATCTTCATGTTCAGTGCTTCAAGGCTGAGATCAAGCGGAAACAGGCAGTCGTCGGTGAAGACGACGGAGAGATAATCACGGCATTTTCGCTTCATGATCCCGGAAGAAAGCAGGCGGGGTTTTCAGAATATCTTGTATCAGGCATAGGCATGCTATTTCATTATGGAACCACTCCGCTTTCCTGGTTTTCCATGTACGATAAATGTATTGCTCCCGCAGATCGTTTCATTAAGGAGAATCCCGAAGTTTACTATCTTGAGATACTTGCAGTAAGGCCTGACAGGCAAAGGCACGGAATAGGAACCAAGGATATTCAGGAATACATGGTCCCGTATATAAAAGAAAAAGGGGGCGGGATCCTCTCATTGATCACCAACTCCGTGGAAAACACTTTGTTTTACGGATCAAACGGCTTTACCTGTTTTGACCACATGCAGGTTCCTGCTGCCGGAAAAGAAATAGGAAACTGGTGTTTAAGCATGAATGTTGAGGACGATAAATGATAAGCAAGATCTTAACAGCAGTAGGAATTTGATTAAAATGGATAAGAAGCGCAAACGTACAACCATGATCTTAATAATTTCAGCCGCAGCTGTTTGTTTTTTGACAGCGCTTGCGGTCTTTCTGCTGCCCAATCTGATCTCCGGAATGAATGTTATCGGGAGGGATGAATTGAGCAATGTGAAATATGTGAGCAACAGTGGTCTTGATTACAAAGAATACTCAGAGCTTATCCTGGGAAAGTATTCTGTTCATAGAGAGGGATCAGTTCCCAATGCCGGTAAACTTGTGATCAAGTGCATAAAGGACGAATCAAATGATAAAGACTATATAACTTACTGGGTGTTTGATTCTGCCGAAGATGCGAAAAAAAGCTATCAGAACCAGTACGATTTTATAATCAAATACGATAATGAACATGGCGGAAAGGGTAAAGACAGGATCTTAAGCAAAGGCAAAAACTGGTTTGTGGCAGATATGCCTGCAAGCGATGCCAAGATCACCACGATCTATTACCTTGCTGACAACGTTGTCATGTATGCAAATGTCTCATACACGAGTTACGGGACCACAGCCGAATCCGAAAGTCCCCGGCCTTCTGCAGCTTCGAGTATTTCAGGAGACAGGTTGATAAATTTTATCAAAGATAACGCGGCAGACTTGCGTAGATTCGTGCTTACAGAGATATGTCCCAAGATCACAAAGGAATTGAAAAGCAACTGAACGATACAAAAATACCGCCCGACCTTATCTGGGCGAGCGGTATCTGTTTTTGGTGGAGATGAGGGGAATCGAACCCCTGTCCGAAACCTCATCCTCCGGGACAATCTCCGGGTGCAGTCGACGGTTGAATTATTCCTATTCCCGCGTGGCCCATCGACGGGCTTCGGTTCCAGTAGCTTCATAAGATTAAAGTCGCTAGCCGGCGCAAAGCTTAACCGGTAGGACTGCCTGCTTAACCTCTCTCAGGCGAGGTCTTCGGTGTACATACACCCTCGCGAGAAGATAGGCGAGGGGACGGTAGCCTTAGGCTGCTACGAGCTCTGTATTGTCTGCAATTACTTGCAATTCCCCGTTTTTTAAGGAGGCACAACGAGGATCCTCCACCCGCTTTCCCGACATCAGAAGCCCCGTCGAAACCGGTACATCCCCATATCAGAAAATAAAAAAACACCGGCCATGAAACCATAGCCGGTGTTTCAGAGCTTATGCGAAATTATACATTCTCGTCGTCGAAATTCAAGTCCTTGGTAACATCATAGGGTTCAAAACTCTGGCTGATGACATCCTGAGCATCCTTGAGCTCGTTAGCATCGGCAACTTCATCAGGAACATAAGGTTCAGGTTCCTGAGTGTTGTTATCGGAATATCCTGTGTTGTAGGGATCAAGACCGTCATATTTCTTGTAGGGATTATCAAGGATCTCTACTCCGCAATAGTAACACTTTGAAGTAAAGAGCTTGTTTTCCATCTTCTGAAGACTCTTGCCGCAATTAGGGCATACTTTAACATTTTTGTAGTCAGTTCTTTTTTCGAGGAGCACAGCTTCATTCAAAGCTTTGTCGAGAGCTTCATTGGTAGCACCCTGCTCTTTGAGCATGAGCCACATTGCATGAAGCAGACATTTTTGCTTTTCAACCATCTTCTTGAGTTCTTCGACCTCTTTTAAAGACTGATACTCATTCTTGATCTCTTCCTTGCTGCCCGGATCTTTAATTCCGCGGAGAAGCTCATCAGCTTCATTTACGCTCTTAAGACCGGCCATATCCTTCATCATTGTAGGATCGATATCGCGCATTTAACCTACCTCCTCGTAAATATTTTTACTTCACTAATCTAATATAACAAACAATTTGAATTTTTCATTGCGAAAATTTCACGCTTTTTGATTATTAACTCAAAAATTCCGAAACCGCAACAGCGACTTTATAAGCTGTATCTTCATTTCCCAGCAGAGCATCGTCTTCGCTGTTCGACAGATAACCGATGACAAGCTGGAAAGATTTAATAGAATCAGCGTGATTAAGTCCGGTATACATATTGGACTGTATCACTCCCAGAGAAGAAGATCCGATCGCATCTGCTACGGTATCGGCCAATGCCTTTCCTTCTTCAGATGAAGATGAAGCGTATTTGCCGGTGGAGGGCACATATACTTTGACTCCTCTTATATCACTGTCAGGAGCGGCATCTGCGTGAAGTCTGATGAAATAATCAGCATTGTTATCGACAGCGATTTCAGCTCTTTCGATATTGGAGATGCTGACATCGTTTGATTCTCTTGTAAGAATTACTTCGGCTCCACACCTTTCAAGGTATTCTTTCATGACGATTGCATACTGAAGTGTGAGCTCATATTCTTTAATACCGCTGTTGATGCCGGTGGCGCCGGGGGTGCCGCGTTCCTTGTCGGCGGTCGTTCCGGGAATAGACTCTTCCTTATCGTAATCGTAATCTTTCTGGTGTCCCGGATCTATGACGATAACAAGACCAGTAAGATCAGGATGATCATCTTCGACAGGTACAGGTGAAGGTGTGGGCGTAGCCGGAACGGGGGTAGGTGTATCGGTAGGGAAGACCTTGGGTTCAGGCCCCATAATAGCTTCCAGTCCGGAAGAAGTTTCCGATGTTTCAGTTTCTGTCATACCAAACATCTCGTTGAATCTTCCGTCTATCCGTTCTTTATTGAATACATAAATGAAATATAGTGAACCTACAATTATCAATGCGATAAGTATGCCAAGAATAAAACTGTGGACATTGTCCTTTTTAGGAGCAGGCTCTTGAACTTTATTTATGGTTGCTCTTTTAGGCTTCTCCCTGACCGGTTCCTTTTTCGCCGGAGAAGCAGCTTTGCTGACCGGTTTGTTGGGTGAGGATTTTGTGCCGGGAGTCTTTTTGGCAGAAGGAGATGCTTTATGCGGTTTGTTTCTTTCTGAATATTTCTTTAAGAACTCAGATATGAATGCTTCTCTTTCGGACTGCGGAAGGGAGTGAAGCCGTTCGTAAAGAAGCTTCCGCTTTTCTTCGGGAAGCTTTGACAGTATCTGTTTAAACCTGGCGAGGTTTTCTTCGTTCATTGTGGTCCGGCCGATCCTCCGTACTGATAATATCATTATTTATCTTTGTGACAAAATCGGTGTTAACGGTTAGGAATTATTCAAAATTTAGTATTGAACAATAAACAGTAGTGTGCTATAAATGATACTGACGGCGGGGCGCTAAGGAATAGGGGGCGTCCCATACCCCGTCAAATCGGAACGAAAGGGGATTTGCCAATGAACAGCCAAATCAAGAAGGGCATTCTCGATTTGTGCGTGCTGGCCTTGCTCGAAAAAGGCGACAGTTACGGCTACGACCTCGCAGGTAGTCTTGCACGCAAAGTCGAAGTAGCAGACGGCACTGTTTATCCGATACTGCGTAAGCTCGCTTCTGAAGGTGTGGTGTCGACATACCTGCAAGAATCACAGAACGGGCCGCCGCGCAAATACTACCATCTCACTGATGCAGGACGTAAAAAACTGAACATCGAACGTGAAGAATGGCTTAAGTTCTGCGGGGAAGTAAATGAAATACTTGGGCGAGAGACTGGAGGAAAAGCTGATGAATAAGACCGAATATCTTAATAAGCTCAGCAATGAATTGGGGCACATGCCTTATGGTGATGTAAAAGATATCATCCAATCTATTGAAGAGCATTTTGAAGAGGGTGCCGGTGAAGGCAGAAGCGAAGATGAGATTGCTCAAAGCCTTGGCGATCCCAAGGAGTTGGCAGCAGAATTCAAGGACGGCGCTAAATTCAAGCAGATCATGAAAAAGCGCAAGATGTCTGATTCATTTAAGGGACCTGACGGACGCGGAAGGATCTTTGTAATAGTATTCAATGTGTTCGTAGGATTCTGGATGTGGCTTATCCTTCTTGCGGCTATCATTGCGGCATTTATGTTCCTGGCAGCAGATCTTGGTATCGTTGGAGTTATCGTAGCTTCGATGATCCTTGGAAAGATCACAGAGTTCCTTGTACCGTTTATCTTCCTTGTACTTACACTTGTTTGTATAGCAGTATTCCTTGTGGTCCTGGTGATCCTCGGAATCAAGTATTACGGAAGAGGACTTAAGTCCTACATCAGATGGAACAAGAACGTATGGAATTACGGCTTGGGGGAGGACTGATATGAGTAAAGGTGATATTAAATTATTGATTACCGGTGCGGTAGCACTTTTCCTTGCTTGTTTTATGGGAATCATTACCATAGCTCTGTTTGCGATCAAGCTCGGCAGTAAGGCAATGGAATACGACTGGAAGGGAGCTTTCGGCAACGTGACACAGTCAGAAAGTATAGAAGGTTAATTATCGGTATACGGGATAGATGAGGGGGCTGTCTTGTGAAAGGCAGCCCCTGTTAGTTTCAGGCAAATTTTGTGATATTGTTTTTTATATAATCTTTTGTTGAATCTTAAGCGGAGCATCTTTATGGATAAAGACAGTGAACTTGAATCAAGGATCGAGGAAGTCCTTAAAGCGGAAAAAGAGAATAAGATCCCCAGGATGACAAAACGGGATTATATTATTGCTGCTGTGATAACGGCTATAGCGTTGTTAGGGATTATCGGAGGATTCTTCCTATGAGCCGTAAGCACGACGTTAATAAAGAGATCGAAAATGAAGTGTATTGCGGGACTCTTCCGGTTCTGCCCAAAGAGAGAAAATACGGTTTTATTGATGCGCTGCTTGTCCTGTCGGGATACTGCATTGCAACCTGGAGTTACACACAGGGTTCGTATCTGGCCACGCTCGTAGGATTCAAGCAGCTGCTCATCGGAGCTTTCCTGGCCGCGATATTCATGCTCATGATATATCAGCTGCCGGTAATCATGTCAGCCAGATACGGTATCGATATCTGGATATGGCTTAGAAGCGTTTTCGGGCCGAACGGCAACAAGATAGTCACGATTATAATAATTGTTGTTAATTTCCCTTGGTATGCAGTGTGTTGCGAACTGTTTGCAGACTCGATGGAAAATCTTCTGGGACTGTTCGGAATACAACTGTTTAACGGAGCTCATCTTGTATTAAGCCTTTCCTGCGTCATCATCGGAACTCTGATCGCGCTGCGCGGCGTAAGTACGATCACATGGACTACAAGGATCCTTGTTCCTTTGCTCCTTCTGGTAGGCGTAGCGGTGGTCATAGTCGGATTTACTTCCGTCCCTATGGATGTCATATGGAACTATCAGCCTGAACTTGCAGGTGATGCCGATAGGACTGTCAATTATGTTCTCAGTATTGAAGCAAACTTTGCGTTTGTTATTACGCTTGTTGGCGGTATGGCCGAAGTCCCGAGGCTTTGCAAGTCGGAGAAGTCCGGATACTATGCAGGCGTTCTTGGTCAGGGTGCAGCGGGTTCTTTCTTTGTTGTTGTCGGTGCCGTCATGGCTATCGCGATGCAGTACGTTACAGGACAGATGGTTGATGATCCGACCCTCATGATGGCAACGTTATCTGCGCCCGTTTTAGGTCTGTCTTCGCTCCTTCTCGTTGCTTTTGCGAACATCGGAACGCAGGCAGTCGGTTCTTATATCTATGGTGTTATGCTGAAGTCGACTTTCAAGAAATCTTCTTATAAGATACTGGTCCTTGTTCTCGGCGTATATGTCGCCTTGCTCTGCGTTTGGGGTAAGATAACGGAATATTTCGGAAGTTTCCTGACGATCGGAGCTTGCGTATATGCTCCTTTGGCAGCTCTCCTTTTCGTTGATTTCTTCCTGGTAAGAAAACAGAAGATCGATCTTAAGAGCGCATATGAGCTTGAAGGTCATAATGCATACCGTTATTCCAAAGGATTCAATATAGCAGGTATTATCTGCCTTGCTTTAGGATTCGGATTTACTCTTGTTATTTTCGATCCGATCAATGTTGTCATTCACAATAAGATACTGTTTATGCTTACGCCTACGCTGGCATCGTTCCTTTTCACGGGGATCCTTTATTATCTGCTTTGTAAGATCCCGGGAATACGGCGCTATGTGCGTAAGGACACATATGCAGGTCCGGACAAAAAGCCTTTCGACAGGGCAAAGGTGCCTCCGAGGCAGAATCTGTTCATGCTGCCGCTCATGTGGCTTTTATGTAAGATCCTTGTGTCTCCCTATAAACTTAAGGTGGATAAGATCAATATGGAAGGGATAAAGCCTCCTTTTCTTGTTTACGGATCCCACAACTCTTTCATGGATTTCTATGTAACTCCTCTTGCACTCATGCCTTACCGTGCGAATTACATCTCCGAACTTGAAGGGTTCGAGAATTTCGGTGAATGGATCTACCGTCAGGCAGGGTGTCTCGGAACCAGAAAGTTCATAAATGACCAGCATCTGATCAAGAACATCATCAGGGTAATCAAGCGCGGTGATATCATGGTTATCTATCCTGAAGCAAGATATGCCAACGTCGGTACAAATTCACATCTGACACCTTCTGTAGCCAAACTAGCAAAACTTCTTAAGGTTCCGGTCGTAACTATCAATATGCACGGCAATTATCTGCAGCAGCCTATCTGGAACCTGAAAGAGCGTAAGGGTGCAAGGCTTCATGCGGAGCTTAAATGTATCGTAAAACAGGATGAAATAGACAAAATATCAGTTGATGAGATCTTTTCGAGGATCTCAAAAGAGCTTACTTATGATGAATATAAGTATCAGCTCGAAAACAATATCGTCATTGATGATGAGTGGAGAGCGGAAGGCCTGCATTATCCTTTGTACCGGTGCAGAAAATGCGGAAGGGATTTTGCCATGACTTCATCCGGAAGCAGGATCACTTGTAAATACTGCGGCGATTCCTATGAGATGGATGAACTGGGCCGCCTGCATTCTTCCTCGGGTGAACTGATCCATATTCCTGACTGGTATGAGTGGCAGCGTGGTTTTGTTCATGAAGAGATAAGAGATGGAAAGTATAAGCTCGATATTCCCGTAAGGATCTGGGCTTTGCCCAACAGTGTCAATTTTGTTGACTGCGGTGAGGGAAGACTTGTTCAGGATAACAGCGGTTTTTCATTAGAGTTCGATAACTACAGGACCGAAAAGCATGAGATATTGAAGTTCCCTGCAAAGTCGATGGTATCTCTTCATACCGAATATGATTACAGGGGAAAGTATGGCCCATGTGTCACGCTCTCAACTTATGACGATACATTCTTCATCTATCCGACTAATGAGAGCCGTGAGGTTTTCAATCCGACCAAGATACAGTTTGCGACAGAGTATCTGGGCGGTCTTTACTCTTAAAAGTGCGGTTATCCTTCATATGCTCATTGGTTTTTGCTGCTTTGCGGCTGTTAAATAATGCAAAGAAAATACGGAAAAGTTATTTTTGCTATAATGAGTTTTATTTGATGAGAGTATGGAGAAACAGGTTTGAAAGATTCTGTTAAAAGCACAAAGATCATATTGATCGTTCTGGCAGTTCAGATTCTGGCTGTAGCAGGCATAGTCATGATGCCCGTGAAACAGAAACAGGAGCCTTTTTCCATGGAACTTCGCGGAGAAGAAGGAACTGCGCTTTTTCATCTGATCAGTCAAAGTGAGACTGAAGGAGTCAAAGAGTACACTAAGGAGTTTCCTCTTGAAAAAGGCGATTATAATTTTGAGGTGAAATACTCATGTTAATCTCCCAACAACCTGATCAGTATAGTTCCGGATTCTCTTAATGATGAACATGTCGGCCGTTCAAACTGGACGATCCCGGATCCTAAAACAGATCATACGGAAATCGCAATTTCTCTGGCGCATGATGTGCCGGATGTTAAACTGGCGGTCTACTCACAGGATACAGAAGGCTTAACGGTTGAAAGTATTAAGATTATAAGGACAGATGATCTGATTTCTCCGCTTGCAGTTAAAACAGCCCGGATCGTAACATGGGTGTTTTTCTGTTTCCTTGCGGATACGTTCCTTTTCTTAATGATGCGTTATCCGGCAAAGAGAAAACAATATATTATTTTGCTGATCGCCTCGATAGTTATGTCATTAAGCATGATATGGCCGCCTGAGTATTTGCCCGGCGGTGAAGATCTGTTTTTTCACATAAACAGGATATACGGAATCCGCGACGGCCTTTTAAGAGGAATCCCCTGGGTTAAACTCCAACAGAACTGGTATAACGGATACGGATATGCGGTTGGTGTTTTTTTTGGTGATGCGCTCTTATACTTTCCTGCGGTCTTTAACATTGCAGGGATAGATATACATAGCGCGTTTAAGCTTTTTGTTTTTCTTATTGATCTGCTTACTGTTTTTTCCGCATATTATTGTTTTGGCAGGATGTATGATGAGAAGACCGGATGCTGTTCTGCGGTTGTTTATGGTTTTCTTCTTTTCAGATGGATAGATCTGTATCACAGAGCAGCTATCGGAGAATTCTGTGCTATGGCTTTTCTGCCATTTTTACTCTATGCCATATATCTTCTTTGGAATGACGATTTCTCCCGGTCGCGGTTAATGTTTGTGATCGGTTTTTCCGGGCTGCTCCAGACCCATCTGATTACCTGCGAGTTGGCGATACTTATGGTGTTTGCATTGCTTGTCGGAAATCCGCGCAGGACTTTTACAAAAAGAAGGATCATCTCGCTAACAACTTCTGCAGTGTGGGTAGTGCTGGTCAATTTAGCATTTCTTGTTCCGTTTCTGGATTTTTCTTCCCTTTGCCGTATCGCGGTAATGAACAGTTCAGAAAAAAACAGGGAGCTCTTTCTGAATCAGAATATCTCTTTCGAGCTTTATCAGCTGATAACAATTGCAGAGGCCCAGATGTTTATTGTTTTTATCCTCGGAGCAATCAGAAAGCTCATGAGCATTTATAAAAAAGAGAAAAAAAGTGAATCGTGGATACCGATGAATCTGCTTCTTATTCTTGCGGCACTGTTTATTCTGGCCGGTACTTCCATCTTCCCGTGGGAGCAGGTCATAAAGATAGGATTTCTTACCCTTCCGGTTACGAGTATACAGTTCGTATGGCGGTTTCTGGTGATATCCGGATTATTTGCAACGCTGATCGTATGCGAATTGTTATCACGGTCATCAGTTAAGAAAAAGAGCCATAAATTGGCCGGAATGTGTCTTTTGATTGCCATGCTCCTGCCGGGTCTTATATATTCCTTCGCCGGAATGTCAAACAGATATTATTCGAGGTTATCTTTTGAATCCGGTTCGCAGATGTCTATCTGGTGCAGTCTCGATGAATATCTCATCACGGGTACAGACCGTTCTGATTTGGCTCCTGATTATTCCGTAACAGGGGATGTTAATATCATTTCGTATTCGAAGGACGGAACATCAGTACGTTTCACTTATGAAACAAACGAAGGCGGAACGATCGATCTTCCGGTATTCAATTATCCTTATTACCGTGCCGAAACAGACAGTGCTCAGATGATTCCGGTAGAAGACGGCAATAACCACCGTATCCGTCTGTCACTTCCTCAGGATTCCGGGGGAACCGTACATTTATACTTCAAAACGCCGCTGCTCTGGATCTTAGCGCTTATTGCAAGTGTTGCAAGTGTTTTAATCCTTGCCGGAATGAATATATACAAAAACCGTAAAAAGAGCGGAACAGGAGAAAAACCGGCAAAAACTGTCCCTGTCAGTCCGCAGACTTGATCCGCGGGAACAGGAAATAACCGTTTCTAAGATTATTAAATCAGCTTTGAATTATTACTTGGCTTCGAAATTTGTCTCCGGATCCCAGTACATGTCTTCGTGCTTGTGCATCCATTCTGAAAGGGCTTCGGTCATCTTATGCGCATCATTGTCAAAATCTTCGCCGTGCATAGGCTCGCCGACATAGATCCTGATCTTCCTTCTGTGCAGACCGTTGAGCGGATGAGGTTTCTTGGATGATCTGGGCCAGATCTGATATGCTCCGGCAATATAGACCGGAACCATCGGAACACCGGCCTTGATGGCAAGATATGCTGCGCCGTCCTTCATTTCGGCAAGTTTGCCGGTGTGAGATCTCGTTCCTTCAGGGAAAACGAAGCAGATATTACCTTTTTCGACTTCTTTCTTGGCCTTTATAAGACCTCTTACGGGGTTTCCGTAACGGTCAACGGCAATCCCCCGTCCTACACGCATAATAAGTCGGCCGAGTTTGCCATGATTAGTCTCAAGATCTGAAGCAGCAAGACAGCACATCCATTTAAAGTGTCCCTTAGGCAGATAATCGATGATCAAAACGCCGTCGGGATAGCTCTGATGGTTTGAAGCTACAACGTAAGGGTTGTTTTTGGGGAAATTCTCTCTGCCGATACATTTCATATCGCACAGGATGTGGGTCAGAATCAGAAACCCGTTCTTTGCCGCTACGTCCCAAAAGCCTCTTTTGGTAGGATATTTCTCGTCAAGGTGCTTATGGTGATCGGCGAGGGACATTTTAGACTCATTGCCCTGAACTGCCTTTTCGCCGTCCTTTATACTGTTTTCTTCAGACATAAATACTCCTGAATACGTTTGCTGTCATAATTTCCCAACTAATATAACTCAAAAAAGGCAATTTAGCGAATTATTGTCAAACCGTTTCAAAATATGATATATTTTTTTAGTTGCGCTTGCCTCGGGTTTTCGCTCATCAGGCAGGACTAGTGGAGGTTAATAGTATGAATCCGGTTCAGGGCACACCTGTGTTTACAGCTGAGAGATTTACGGACTTAAGGGATCTTGTTGTCCGTACCTGTGACAAGTATTCTGAACTTGATGCATTTATTTTCAGGCGTTCGCCCAAGCTTTCGGAAGTCCACAGAAGTTTTTACGAGTATGGCAATGATATCAAAGGCCTTGCAACATATCTGCTTAACAGCGAATATGCCGGAGCAAGGATCGCGGTCGTAGGTGAGAATGCCTACGAATGGTTTGTTTCCTATAATGCAATCCTTTCATCAGGTGCTATTGGTGTTCCTTTGGACAGGGCACTTCCCGAAGAAGAACTCATTCAGCTCCTCGAGAGATCCAAGGCCAGGGTCATCTTCTATCAGCATAAACATCACAAGATGATGCTTTCCATCGCCGAAAAGATCAGATCCGGCAAGATCGACCTTCCTCTTGAGAAGTTCGTTATATTTTATAAAGAAGGTCTGTCCGGCAAGACAAAGGACGATTCATGGCCGGAGGATGACAAGCGTTTCCTTGATATCTATGATCTTATTAAAGACGGCAACTTCTTAAGAGAAGCAGGTGACACGAAGTTTGAAGATACCGAGATCGATCCTGATGAGATGAAGATAATCCTTTTCACATCAGGAACTACGTCTATGAGTAAGGGCGTTCTGCTCTCGCATAACAATATAACTTCGAATATCTATGCCATTGCCCAGACCCTTGATGTCAGAAAGGGTGACAGGGCGTTCTCGATATTGCCTTTGCACCATACTTTTGAAAATACATGTGATTTCTTTATCCTGTCATGCGGCGGCTGTATCTGCATGTGTGACGGCTTGAGATATATCGTCAAGAATATGGAGGAATGGAAGCCTGATGTATGCATTTCGGTTCCTCTTCTTTTCGAGAACATATACTCGAAGATCGAAGACGGTATAAAAGCTTCAGGCAAAGAGAGGGTAATTGCGGTTGCAAGACCTGTTACCCGTTTCTTAAGAAAATGCGGTGTGGATATCAGACGCAATGTGTTTAAGGATATCCTGGATAAACTAGGCGGAAATTTCCGTATGGTAGTAATCGGCGGTGCCGGTATCGACAAGAAATACATTGATGCATTTACGGATTTCGGTCTCCAGTTCTATATGGGATACGGACTGACCGAGACTTCGCCTGTTATCTCTGTTAATACTGAAGTGTGCGATGTTCACGGCTCTGTCGGAAGACCTTTGCCCGGAATAACCGTTGCGATCGATGCAGAAGGAACAGGTCCCAAGGCAGTAGGTGAGATCTTAACAAAATCCGAATGCGTAATGCTCGGTTATTACGAGAATGAGGAAGCCACAAAAGAAGCGATCGATGAGAACGGTTGGTTTCACACAGGTGATATGGGCTATATCGATAAGACCGGTTCCATCCATATTACCGGCCGTGTTAAGTCCATGATCGTTCTTACCAACGGTAAGAAGGCTTTCCCCGAAGAGATAGAAGCAGTCCTTACCGAGATCAAAGGTGTTGTGGAAGCATTTGTATGGGGCAACAAGAACGACCGTGAAGCGATCGATATCTGCGCCAAGCTTCTTATAAACCGTAAGATCATAGGTGCGGAGTTAGGTCTTACAACTGAACCAGATGACAGTCAGGTCGAGATGTATCTTAACGATAAGATGCACGAAGCGAACCATAAGATGCCGCAGTATAAGATCGTAAGAAATTTCGTCTTCTCAGAAGAAGAGATGATAAAGACGACCACTTTAAAGATAAAGCGTCCCAAGGAGCAGGAACACATCGAATCCCGTCTTGCCGAATTAGGTCATACAATGTATGACATGAACGGCAAGAACTTCGATAAGATGATCAAGGCAAATCCTTAAGAGGCTGTTATGTCTGAGATTCGCAAACTTGATCTCGGCGGCCGGGAGATCTCTGTTGAATTCGAACGAAAACGGATAAGGAACATAAATGTGCGTGTCAGACGTGACGGTACGTTGTATTGCTCGCTGCCTTATTATGTCTCAATGAAGGATGCGGAAGGATTTATAATCTCGCGTCAGGACTATCTCATTAAGTCCATCGACAGTGTCATCAAAGAGGAGAAGACGAGGAGTTTATCCCGCCATTATGTTGACGGCGAGATCTTTGAAGTTTTCGGTGAACCCTATGTGCTTAAGGTCATCCGCGCTCCGAAGAATATCTGCCGGGCTGAGAACGGTGTCATTACCCTGGAAGTTACTGATCCGGATGATTATAAGACCAGATTTATGACATACGAGAAATGGAGAAGACGCATAATAAGAAGCGTGATCGTGGATCTTTGCAATGAGATATATCCTTTGTTTGCCAGGAAAGGCGTTCAGCCGCCCCGTAAGATAACTTTAGGTGAATACAGATCATTCTGGGGCGAATGTTTTGCAAAAAGAGGAGAACTCAAATTCTCTTACAGACTGTTCGAGAAGGACAGGATCCTTATCAGATATGTTGTTGTCCATGAGTTTGCACATTTCCTTGAACCAAACCATTCAGGCCGGTTCTGGGCAATCGTGGAAGAGATCGTTCCGGATTATAGGGAATTGCGGAAACAGCTGAATAAGTGACGGATTTTTGCCGACTCATAGAGCAAGTTCACCGATTATTTGTTATTATTATTTGATATAAGCCTAATCGGGAGGAATCACTTATGAGTGAACTCAATCTTGAAGCAAGCAATGAACACAAGACCGACAATAACGGCGTCAACATAGAAAGATGCAAGACTAAATTTGACTTGTGGGAGCGCAAACTCCTTGATCTCAGCACTCGCAATTCGCTGCTGAATCTGAGGATAAAAGGCTCATCTATTCCTCTCTTCGTTCCGAAGTGTTCCAATATTGAAGACGAGATCGCCCAGGATAAGAGTTTCCAGATAAAATCAAGAGGTTCTGAGGATGAAACTGAGGAAGAGCAGGAAGAAGCTCTTCCCGAAGCAGAAACATCAGAAACTGCCGAAAGTGCGGAATCTGCTTCAGAAACTGAATCAGCTAAAACACCTGAAGATGAAAAAACAACTTCAGAAGAGATACCTGATGCAATAAAGCCCGCGGAAGTCCGGGAAACTTCTGAGACTGAAAATCCGGAAAATACAGAGGCATCTGAAACTCCGGCTGCTGTTGAAGATACTCCTTCAGCTGAACAGCCTGTAAAAGAAACTGCGGAGAAAAAAACTGCAAAGACTTCGAAAAAGGCAAAGCCTATTCCTGCAAAGGATTATTCTTTAGAAGATCTGGCTGATATCTCCGGATTCCGTGAATATATCGAGAAGAACTGCGAGAAGGGAGTCCTTTTCTCATCTCTCACAGATGCTGTTCTCGATAAGAATATCAAGACTCTTTACAGAGGCGCAAAGACCTCCATGGAGGAAAACGGCGCCAATACATTATTCCTTGCCTGCGGCTTCCTTAAATGGTACGAGAAGGACAGGAAGGAACCGTGCTATGCGCCTATCCTTCTGATCCCTGTTGAGATCGTCAAGAAGCTGGGAATAAAGTATACGATGAGAAGAAGGGATGAAGACGTTCAGTTCAACGTCACCATTTCCGAGAAGTTAAGACAGGATTTTAAGATCGATTTTGATTCGTTCAGCAAGGAGCTTCCTTCTGATGAGAACGGTGTCAATGTCGAGGCTGTATTCAGCCGGGTAAGAGAAGCGGTAAGTCCTTTAAAAGGCTGGGATGTCATTGAATCATGCGTATTGGGATTGTTCTCTTTTTCGCAGTTCGTAATGTGGAATGATATGCACAGCCACAGGGATTCGATCTCTCAGAATAAGATAGTTAAGAGCCTTATCAACGGTCAGCTTGAGTGGCAGTATGAGAATATCTCCGAACCTGATAAGGATCTTGAAAAGGATGTATATCTTCCGATCGTTGCAGATGCATCACAGCTGGCAGCCATCAAGCGTGCCGGTGAAGGCTCAAGCTTTGTTCTTCACGGCCCTCCGGGAACAGGCAAATCACAGACAATAACATCTATTATCGCCAACTGCCTTGCCAACAATAAGAAAGTGCTTTTCGCGGCTGAGAAAAAGGCGGCTCTTGATGTTGTATATAAGAGACTTGAAAAGATCGGTATCGCACCTTTCTGTCTTGAACTTCATTCCAACAAAGTACGTAAGAGCTACGTGCTCGATCAGTTAAGGACAGCAAGCGAAGTCAGGCTCAATTCCAAAAATGACGGCGACTATGACAAGGCTTTATCAGAGATAGAAGCAAAGAAAAAAGAACTTGACAAGTATGTTGACGAGCTTCATATTAAACGCGGCTGCGGAATGTCTCTTTATGAACTCATCAATGTATACGCGTCAAATAAGGATGCAGTTGACTGCGGTGGTTTTGATGACGGCTTTATCAATGAGATCAGCGAAGCGAGGATCCGTGAGATCGAGACTTCGTTAGGAGAACTCGTTGCTTCTTCGGGAAATCTGGAGGGTAAGCTGCCGTTTGTAAAGTCCACTGAATATACTCAGGATGCAAAGAGCAAAGCAGCTCCTCTTACTGAAGCATTTATCAGGGCATATGATGAGTTTGTTTCAAGTATTGAAGCATTCGAGAATCTGCTTGCGGCAAATAACTGCAGGATAACAGGAGAACCTCAGACCGCAGGAAGGATCGCAGGACTCAAGGCTTGTGCGGAACTGATAACTAACCTTAAGAATCTCGGACTGCCCAAAGGATTCTTATGTGCGGAAGATACTGAGGGCGCTTATCTTGCAGTAAGCGACATGATAGCAAGCTGTGATAAGTCCTTACAGAAAGCAAACGCTTTAAGGGCAAACTGGAAGGAGGAATTCTTAAGTCTTGACGGAGCTGCTCTCTTAAACGAACTCCAGACTGCAAGATCCAGAAATGCATTTGTGCGCGGGAAAGCCGTTAACAATGTATATGGCAAAGTCAGCGCTTATGATCTTCATTTAAGCCGCAGGGATTCTATGGAGGATGACTTTAAGCTCCTTGCAGAATATAAGAATGACCAGGCATCTGCTATGCCGTTCATTCTTGCGGCAAGAACTTATCTCGGGGATCTCTATAATCCCGCAGGTGCTTTCCCCGGATTTGACATATCAAGTGTTAGAGAACTTAATTCCAAGGCGCACGAAGCGCTTTCAGGATTTGCTTCTTTTGATCCTGCAGGTTCGCTCCGCAAACTGATAGGCATGGCAGATCCTGTTCTTGATAATGCCGTTAATTCATTCCTTGCTAAAGCAGCAGCTTGTGAGAATGCCTATAACGAATTAAGATCCGCTTACGGGTTTGAATATGGTTGTTTTGAACCTTCCGGAGAACTCTTCGAGGTAAAGAAACAGAATGCTGAAGCATTAAGAGATGACATAGATTTCTTAAGAGACCGTATGCAGTTCAATCTTATGGCATCGAGATGTTTAGGTTACAAGATCTCAAATCTTGTTACGGCTTACGGTGAAGGCAAGGTAGACGGCAAAGGCATCATCAGTTCGTTCCGCAAGGGATACAGCTCGATGATGATCTCCATGATAATAGATAATGCCGAAGTCTTAAGAACGTTCAGCGGACTTGTATTCGAGCAGAAGATAAGCGAGTTGTCGAAGCTTAACGATGAATTTGAGAAGATCACCAGACAGGAGATCTACCTGAGGATAGCAAAGAATCTGCCTGATCTGAGCAAAGATGCGAATGTGTCTTCGGCTTTGGGTATCCTTCAGCATGCGATCAAGTCAAGCGGAAGGGGAGTGTCTATAAGAACATTGTTTACACAGATCGGAGAACTTATCCTTAAGCTCTGTCCCTGTGTTCTCATGAGCCCTTTGTCATGTGCGCAGTTCCTTGACCCGGAGAAATGCGGGATGTTTGATATCGTTGTTTTCGACGAGGCAAGCCAGCTGCCTACGTGCAAGGCGATAGGTGTTATCGCAAGAGGAAAGGAAGCTGTTGTTGTCGGCGATCCGAAGCAGATGCCGCCAACGTCATTCTTCCTCGAACAGGTCGATGACGGAGATGATAACTTCGAGACGGATGATCTCGAGAGCATCCTTGACGACTGCCTTGCAGTAAGCATGCCGCAGATGTTCCTTGCATGGCACTACAGAAGCCGCCACGAGAGTCTTATCACATTCTCCAATAAGGCATTCTATGAAGGAAGGCTTTATACATTTCCGTCACCTGACGACAGACAGTCAAAAGTCACGATGGTGGACTGCGGCGGTACATTTGATTCCGGAAAGACCAGGACCAATAAGGTCGAGGCTCAGGCTGTTGTCGAAGAGATCATCAACAGGGCCCATGATCCCGAATTATCAAAGTACAGTGTCGGTGTCGTAACGTTTAATATCCAGCAGCAGACATTGATCGAAGATCTTCTTGACGAGGCTGCAAGCAAGGATCCTGTGCTTGAGAAATGGGCATACGGCAGTGAAGAACCCGCCTTTATCAAGAATCTCGAAAATGTTCAGGGTGATGAACGTGACGTTATCCTGTTCTCAGTCGGTTACGGCAAGGATGAGACCGGCAAGTTCATTATGAACTTCGGTCCTTTGAACCGGGATGGCGGCTGGAGACGTCTTAATGTTGCCGTTACAAGATCAAGGATAGAGATGAAGGTCTTCTCATCGATATCACCTGAAGAGATAAAGATAACAGACACTTCTTCTGAAGGCGTCAAAGCGTTTAAGAGATTCCTTCAGTATGCATCAGGAAGCACTGTCTGGGATCAGGATATCGCATCGACGGGCAGCTCGTCTGACAGTTCCGGAACGCCTATTATTGATAAGAATGCCGCATTTACCGGCATAGCTGATGATATCTGCGCAAGATTTAAAGCAATAGGATACGACACTGACAAGGGTGTGGGTAAATCAGGCTTTAAGATCGATATCGGTGTTTTATCACCTGAGAAAGCCGGCGCATATTGTCTCGGCATACTGCTCGACGGCCCGGTATATGCTTCGTCAGGCACTACGACATCAAGAGAAGTTTCTCAAATGTCGATGCTGAAAGGCTTCGGATGGAATGTTGTAAGAGTATGGTCTCTCGAGTGGTGGGAGAATCCTGACAATGTTTTCAATAAGCTGGTTGAGATAATCAAGGCATCTGAGAAGCCTGAACAGGAAGAATCTCAGACTGATGAGAACCAGGCTGAAGTAAGTGAGGAGACCTCTGAGGAAAACAGTGCTGCGGAGGAGATTCAATCTGATGCGGCCGAAGGATCTGAAGTCGAACCCGCTTCAGAACCCGGAAGATCGGATCCTGAAGTGATCATATACGGAGAAACTCCTGAGGAGAATGAAGAAGAGGCTCCTGCAGAAGCTGTTGAAGAAACAGACGGATCAGAGGGAGCAGAAGACGATCAGGCTCAAAAAAAAACGGCTGACGTAGAGGATGCCGGGACGGCGGGAGCTTCGCCTGAGATCACTTACATATCTTCAAATATAAAGCCGAAGGAAATGACTGCGGCAGAATTCTGTGATGCCCGCAACACAAAATATCTTCAGGAAAACGTTATGAAGATAGTCGATCAGGAGTCACCTGTAAGTTCGGATGTCCTTGCAAAGAAACTGATAACTCTGGCAGGGATCAGCAAGATGACTCCCAAGCTTCGTGACCGCTGTGCTTATCTTATCAAGAGTATCGAAAAGAGTGCCCGGCTCCAGTATACGAATCAGAAGCTCGATCCTGCTTCCGATGAGGATGATTCGGAGGTAATATTCCTTTGGAAAGACGGCATTCAGATAGGCAAGGTCATGGATTACTACAGGGTTCCCGTTTCAGGTGAAAAGGCCAGAAGAGCCGCTGATATTCCTGTTCAGGAAGCTGCATGTGCCGCTGATTATCTTGCGAGGTCACAGTATGGAATGCCATATGAAAGCCTTATAGTCGAAACTTGTAAAGCGCTTGGGCTTTCGAGAGCACCTGTTGATTCAGATAATTATAAGCTCGGGAAACGCGCAGTCGATTACTGCATCAGACAGGAACTGCTCCTGCTTGATGATGACGGCTTTGTCAAAGGTGTTGACTGACGTGATATAATAGGCGCTATGAATGGCGAAGACAACAACTACAATAATAAAAGCGGACAAACTCCGCTTTATGAACGGCCGGGAAGACTGGATCCTGATCGCAATGTTCCTATCACCAGACAGGACAGAGTTGATGTCAATATCCATTATGACGATAAGCAAAAAGCTTTTGTAAGGGACTCTGATTCTCCGGAGTTTACCGAAGCATCGGTAAATGCCATGGATCCTTTTGAGGATACGGCACTTCTTAAAGGTGACGTAAAACCGAAGGCTTCGGGAATCAAGACTGATGTCTTCAAGTTCGAGAGCAAGATATTCGTTCCCGAGATAGATACTGAAGAAGTAAGAGCAAGGATTAAGCAACCTGTTAAAGAAACGGAACAGCCTGTTTATATTGCGGATGAGGACAAAGCTGCTTCGTCAGATTATATAGCTGATGCTATGAGCGGTATCGAAGTTGAGTCATCAGGAGCAAAAAAGCCCGGTCTTGTTGTTTACGATGCATCAAGATTAAAGACATTGATTTATCTGCTGGCAATAGTAATTGTTGTCGAGGTGGCAGGAATAGCGCTTTTGATCCTGCTTTGATCTCTGAGTTTTTTCAGTTCTGCGGATCCGTAAAAAAGAGTTGCCTCTTTCTGTGAACCGGTTTGCAGTCACTTAAGAGGCAACTCCTGATAGAGTATTTAATGGTTTCCCTTTAGGTTATTTCCATCGTTTTTCTTTCTTTTTCTTCGGGTCATGCCTTGCAGCGGGTTCAGGTATCATTGTGGAGTCCTTAGCCTGGGCTGCTTTCTGATTCTTTTCGAAGTCGTAATCCTTGCCGGGGAGTGCTGCGTTGAGGATGATTCCGATAAGAGAACCAACAGCAAGACCTGTAAGCTTAACGTCAACAACAGTTGTCGGAAGCTGGATGGGGATAACGATAGCACCGGCAGCGCTGTATGCGATACCGATCGAAAGAACGAGGATAAGGGCAGCGATTATGACGTTTCTTGCCTTGGAGAAATCAATCTGATTCTCAACAACGTTTCTGACACCGACAGCGGAGATCATACCGTAAAGGACGAGTGAGATACCGCCGACTACAGGTGTGGGGATCGCTGATATGCAGGCAGCGAGCTTAGGTGAGATCGAGAAGCAGATGGCAAATACTGCAGCAAGTCTTACTACCATAGGATCGAATACCTTTGAGAGAGTAAGAACGCCTGTGTTCTCGCCGTATGTTGTATTTGCAGGAGCACCGAACAGTGAAGCCACCGTTGTGGCAAGACCGTCACCCATGAGTGTTCTGTGAAGACCGGGATCCTTGATGAAGTTATCACCTACGGTTGAGGAGATAGCGGAGATGTCACCGATATGCTCAACGATCGTGGCAAGAGAGATTGGAACGATGGTGATAATGGCGTTAACAA
This sequence comes from Saccharofermentans sp., assembly GCA_024684815.1. Taxonomy (GTDB): domain Bacteria; phylum Bacillota; class Clostridia; order Saccharofermentanales; family Saccharofermentanaceae; genus Saccharofermentans. The sequence goes on from JAIKWL010000029.1 coordinate 73,989, forward strand.
GGAGAGCAGTATTGATATTGCCGCCTGTGAAGATCGAGAAAACAGTGTCCTGATACTGGAAAGGAAGACCGATCCACTTTGCGTTTTTAATATTCTCGACACTTGCTACAGAGAACAGCTGGAAGTTAGCGTTGCCTCCTATGCAGTAGTAACCTTCGTTGACCTGACCTGCTGCGAGCGCAAGGATGATGCAAAGAATGCTTGATCCCAAAACACCGAGGAGGATAGGAGTGATCTTGACCATTCCCTTACCCCAGATGTTGCAGATAACGATAATAAGGATAGCAACAATAGCAATGAACCAGTTTGTTGAGCAACTGTTGATGGCTGTACCGGAAAGGCACAGACCGATAGCTATGATGATAGGACCTGTTACGATAGGCGGGAAGAATCTCATTACACGGTTGACACCGAACAACTTGATAAGTCCTGCCAGGATAAGATACATAAGTCCGGCTAATGCAACGCCGAAGCAGGCATAAGGCAGGAGTTCGCGTTCACCGTTGGGCGCGATAGCAAAATATCCTGCAAGGAATGCAAAAGATGAACCTAAGAATGCAGGTACTTTTCTCTTGGAGAGAAGATGGAATAAAAGTGTTCCCAAACCTGCGAAAAGAAGTGTGGCTGACACCGAGAGTCCGGTGAGAGCAGGAACGAGGATAGTCGATCCGAACATGGCGAACATGTGCTGGAAACCGAGTACGACAATACGGCCGGTGCCCAGTGATTTCGCGTCGTAGACCGCTCCATCCTGAAGACTGGATTTACTCATAACAAGCCCTCCGTTTTGTAGTGGAATTTAATTTATAATAGCACTCTTATGTAAAAAACAAGCAACCAAATTGACATTTGCCTGTAATAATTCTCCGGGCCGGAGGGTATGCTTTATTGACTTAAAAATTCATTCAACTAAAATAATCAAGAGATTGCATCTATTCATTTTTGAACACGGAAAAGGAGACTTAATATGCAGTACAAAGATTTTGCTAATGTTCATGTTATGGATCACCCTCTCATCAAGCACAAGATCTCACTTTTGAGAAAGATCGAGACCGGTACTTATGAGTTCAGACATCTTGTTGAAGAGATCGCTACCCTTGAGGGTTATGAGGCATTAAGAGATCTTCCGTTAAAAGATGTCGAGGTTGAGACACCTCTTGAAAAGACAATGGCTCCCATGATCGACGGCAAGAAGCTTGCCATCGTTCCAATACTCCGTGCAGGCCTCGGAATGGTTCCCGGTGTCCAGGCACTTACACCGCTTGCAAAAGTCGGACACATCGGTCTTTACAGAGATCCCGAGACACATGAACCTCACGATTATTACTGCAAGCTTCCTGATCCCATTGACCAGCGTCTCATCGTCGTTGTAGATCCTATGCTTGCAACAGGCGGATCTGCGGTTGATGCGATAAATTCCATCAAGGCTCACGGCGGAAAGCAGATCAAGTTTATGTGTATCATTGCCGCTCCTGTCGGAATCGAGAGACTTGCCAAAGCGCATCCTGACATCGATATCTATGTCGGCAATGTTGACAGGGAACTCAATGAAAACGCTTACATTCTCCCGGGACTGGGAGATGCAGGTGACCGTATTTTCGGCACCAAATAAATCATAAAACCATTGGAGGAAAGTGTTATATGGTTATGAAGAAGATCGCAGCATCTGTTTTGGCTGCTGCTGCTTTGACGCTTGCATTGGCAGGCTGCGGCAAGAAGGACGACAAGAAGTTTGTTGTAGGTTTTGACCAGGAATTCCCGCCCATGGGATTCGTTGCTGATGACGGATCTTATGTCGGTTTTGACCTTGATCTAGCAAAGGAAACTGCTAAGCGTATGGGACGTGAGTTTGTAGCTCAGCCTATTGCCTGGGATTCCAAAGATCAGGAACTTGCAACAGGCAATATCGACTGCATCTGGAACGGCTTTACGATGACTGACGAGAGACTTGATAAGTACACATGGTCTGATCCTTATCTCGAAAACGATCAGGTTGTTGTTGTAAAGAACGATTCAGGCATTTCTTCGTTTGCTGATCTTGCAGGCAAAAAGGTAGCTGTTCAGAAGGATTCATCAGGACTTGCTGCTCTTGACGATAATGCTGCTCTTAAGGATTCCTTTGGTGAACTCATCGAGATGGATTCCTATCTCAATGCCATGATGGAGCTTGAGATGGGCAGTGTTGATGCCATCGTTATGGATGAGATCGTTGCCCGTTATGAGATCCAGACTTCCGGCAAGCCTTTCGTGGTTCTTGATGAGGCAGTTGCTTCCGAACAGTACGGCGTTGGTTTCCTGAAGGGAAATACAGCTCTTCGTGACGAGGTGCAGAAGATAATGGAAGAGATGGCTTCTGACGGAACTATGGCAAAGATTTCCAATGAGTGGTTCGGATCAGACGTTACGATCTTAGGCAAATAATCTTTCTTAACAGTTCGAACAGTTCGAAAAATGACCATCAGGGGCTGTCTCAAAACAAAAGAGATAGCCTCTATCTTATTGCAAAAGAAAACGGGTCCCGAAGGGCCCGTTTATTGTTAGAATAATTGTGTGAAAAACCTTCTAACATTACAGTCTGACTATAGCAAAAACGGGAGCTGT
>JAIKWL010000035.1 GCA_024684815.1 Saccharofermentans sp.
GTAGTATTTCCTCGTGATTTAAAGTAATATTCAGTTGAGCCATGTACTTAACCTCCTTGATTTTTTGTCGCAATTAAAATTATACAAGGTTAAGCCACTTGGCTCTTTATTTTGAATTTACACAATTATATGGGCACGGCGCACATATATGGAAAAGTGTAATTTTGAGTACGGTTTTTCGAGATTTTCCGTACTCTGGCGTGCACATCAGCGGTAGAAAGTGACGATTATCCGGCTGTCTTCCATGAACTTGGCGATCTGATTCCAATACTTCAAAGGGATAATGAGTGCGCGGGCCTTATCGGAAGCGAAGATGCCGACGTTATAGTTGAATAACTTGATGAATCCGATATCACTCCATTTGATCTTAACTATAGTACCGTTGTCCATTTCAACGCAGATAAAATCTTCATTGAATTCGATCTTGGAGCTATTCATCTTGTCATATTGAGCAATGCTGTCTTTATAAGTTTTTTTCAGTGAGAAGAGCCACAATGCGGCGAAAGCTGTCATGACGGCGGCAAGAGTGATCGCAGTGACTATAATAATTCCGAAATCAGTCAGCAGTCCGAGAATTAAAGTAACTGCTAACATTATTATTCCTGTTATGAGATTTTTTTTGCTTTCCTTGAAAACACCCGGATATTTCTTTTCCGGTGATTTATAGATCTGAGATCTTCTTACTGATATCTCAAAAACTTCATCCATCTCTTCTTTGGTGTATTTTTCATTAGCTTCAATGATCATAATGGCCTCTCGGATTAAGCAGTGTTTTCTGTTGATATTCTACCAAAAATGCAGCCGGGGCAGAAATCCTCATTCAGGATTCCGGAATTGAAAGTCTTCTTCAAGATTACGGAAAAGAACTTTATTCAGGATCCAGCAGTCATATATTCAACTCGTACACTTTAAATACGGTAAAGTTGCCGGCTTCGAGCGTGTATGGAGGATGTGTGTCCACGAACTTTTCGCGCAATAACAAGTACTCATCAAGTTCTTCGCGGGTCTCAAATAAACCGTTTTCGTTCAGTTTGCATTCAGGGAAAACAAAAGGGACCTCATTGTAGACGGCAGAGTAATTGTCCGGGCATTCATAGGCATAGTCGAATCCAAGAAACTTCAAATCCATTGAGGGATCCAACTCCACAGTCGGTGAAGGGATGTCGGTCATTACGACAAGGACTCTGTATTTGATTCCGAGCTTTTTCGAGACTGAAATGTACCGCTTTATATATTCAAGATCAGTACAGACTCCGACGTAAGTATGCGGTTCAAAGTACCATTCGTCTTTGCAGATCTCTTTATCGAAATATGGTTCAAACTCTTCTGAATATCCTTCAACACTGTTTAAATACCAGTTCTCGCCGCTGTCAGCACTGAATCCGCTGCCGTCCACACCTTTGTAGCCGTTATCAACATATTTCTGAATAATGTAACCGTTTACAAACATAAGCCTTTTCTTAACCTATGCATATAATTGCCTTATCGTCTTTTCTTATCTGATTATAACGGAAAAATCTTTCGGCGAGCAGCCGGGAGAACGGCAAGGTGGCTTGATGGCTGGTCAAACTACGGCTATCATTATCCGTAGAGATATGGGGAAAGGATATAGCTATGAAACGTGTACATCGCGGTTATCTTGAAGGAGTATTAAGTGATGATAAACCATCACCGGTATATAAGTGCCCGTCATGCGGAAACATCGGATTTGCCTTAAATCACAAGGAGATGAAGGGACACAAATTCAGTGAGTGCGAAGTTTGCAGGATATGCGGACTCGATTGCAATTATGCCGGTGTGCATACAGCGTATTCAAAGAAGAATGTTTCATTGTGGCACAAGTCGTGGAAGGAATGCGGTGCCAAGTCTTTTTATGAGCTTTCCTATGAGAAGAGGATCGACTATTACGACGAAGTATATGAGGCGTTCTTCAGGAAACAGTATTTTGTCTTAAGCGATGAGGACCGCGAAAACAGGAAGTTAGATGACCGCCTTTTTACGGATAACGGTCATGTATATCCTTTTGTTTCCGATAAGAACAAGAGTTTAGTGATCACTTGCGAGTCAGGCGAAAAATGGACTTTCGAATATGAGACCAATAAGATCCTGTATCTGGATGACGGTAAGAGATATATCCTGCTCGTACGTTCAGTTTATGAGACTATTATCCTGGCCAGTGGATCCCTTGCCGGGCTTGGTGATTCCAAATCGATAAGGATGGGTTTTCCGGGGTTAAAGCCGGATCTTTTTGCGTTTGTCGGTGCTTTTATGCCAAAGTGTTTGCTGAAAGATGCAGAAGGCAAAGAGTACATTCTTGAGATCATTACAAAGCCCAACCCAAATTCAAGCGAAGCATTCAGAAAGCTCGAAGAGGGTATCGAAGAATTAAGCCGGATGGATCCTTACAAAGTCTATAAGGCTGACGATCCCGATCTTGCGAAATACAATGAGAAGTTCCAGGATGTTTTCGAACAATTAGCAGAACTCGAAAAAAAGAAGCTGATCGAGACGGATCCTAACAGAAAAACGATCAGTTATCTCATGAATAAGGAAAAGAACAAGGAGATCGAACCTGTCTACGCCCTGGATTTCTGGGAGACCGGATATCCTTCGAAGAAGTATGTATTGACTTACAGATGTCCTTTTATTATTAACCGGACTGCCGTCTGCCCGTCTGTTATCCGCGAGGAGATCTGATCAGAATCCGGAAGGTTATAATATAAGAGCTTAAATAATCAGAATAAAGAATTGGATCAAGAAGTGGAAAAATTGAAAAAGATCGTTATATCAATTATCGTTGCTGCAGTCTGCATGACTGCATTTGCCGGCTGCGGAACTAACAGAAAAAGAGGTCCTCTGGATGTTAAGAAGGTCTCTTATCTGAAATATTCCGATTCTGACAGACAGGTCGATTTTTACGTCATAACAGACGATTATAAAGTGTTGCATTACAGCATCTATCCTGAAGAGGGTAAAACGTACGATTATTTTGAAGGAGAATTTCCTTCTGAAGGCAAATGGAACGTGGCAGGTTATGAGATAGACGAACTGACCTGGACAAGCATGGTAAATGTGCTTACAAGAGTGAACTTCATGGAACTTCTTGACGAATTCCCGGCGGCAAATGTTGAAGACGGCTATTACTACTATATCAGGGTCGAGACATCAGACGATGTTCATGAGTCCGGCGGCTATGAAGCCGGTTACAGAAAAGATCCCGAGAATACAAGGTTTTCCAAAGCAAGGCAGCAGATCGAATTTGTTTTGAATCAGGCCACATAAACAAGGTCTAGTGAACACGGTCACATAAACAGGATCATATGAGCACGGCCACATGAACACGGCAACATAAACGGTAAACATATAAATGATGAACAATAAAGACATATTGCGTATAGCTATGGAACAGTCCGCAGCCGATCTGGGCTGTAAGGCTGAAGAATTCCTTTCCAATAAGAATATAACCGTGCCGTTTAATCCCGGAGCAAATGCAAAGAAGTACTATAAGCTTCCAATTGCCTGCAATTTCATTTCGTACGGGAACAATGTCGTCGCAGCCGTAACAGATGAAGTATCGGACATAGTCTCTGAATACATATCCAAATTTGAGTTTTATCACTGCTTCGAGACTCCGAACATGCACTGGCTGAATGAGAGATTGTCCGCTAAAGGTCTCGCGGTCTGTTTCATGGCGGAATACTATCTTCCTGATATTAACAGGCTTACGGCTATTCCTTGTTCTTATGACCTGAAAGTGCTCGAAAAAGGACAGTTTGAGAATCTTTACCTGCCTGAATGGTCAAATGCTTTGTGCAGTGACAGGAAGCATCTTGATGTGCTTGCAGTAGGAGCATATGACGGCGGCAAGCTCGTCGGCCTGGCAGGCTGTTCTGCAGATGCTGATAAGATGTGGCAGATCGGAGTCGATGTCCTGCCTGAGTACAGGCGAAACGGCATAGCAGCTGCCGTAACGTCCAGGCTTGCATTGGAGATACTCGAACGGGATAAGGTTCCTTTCTACTGTACTGCATGGTCGAATATCAGATCAGTCAGGAATGCCGTCAAATGCGGTCTTATCCCGGCCTGGGCCGAGATGACGGTCAAACCGGTTGATACAGTGAAGTCCATGAACGTATAATTGACCGGATGCTTTTTGACATGCGCGAAAAGTATCTGATATACATACTGCAAGATCAAGGAGCACAGTAATATGCTGCTCATCAGCTACAAGTATGGAGTTTTTTATATTTTCGAGATGATCAGGCTGAAAGAGCAAGGATGAGAATGAGTATCTCAAGGAGTAAAGAAACAGGAATGAATAAGCCCAGGACTGCAGGCCGTGACTTAAGGATAGAGATCGCAAGGATCATCGGCTGCCTTATCGTTATAGCATGCCATATGAAGCTTTCTGATTACATTGGCGGCGGGCACGATACGAGCCGTCTGTATATCTCATGTCTTGCGGCTGACGGTGTCGCCGTCTTCTGGCTGATCCTCGGCTGCTTTCTTTTCAGCGAGTCCAATACTTATCTGTCTTTGATAAAAAGAACTGTATTCCGTGTTGCGATTCCCGCCGCGGTCCTTTCTGTCATACTGTTTGTCTGGGGAGACTTTATAGCGGGACAGAAAACGTTTGCCGAAAGCATTACCGGCATTCAGTCTGCCGATCTGAAAAATGCCCTGAGCACATTGATAAGATGGGACAATCCGTTAACTGGATACGGCTATCTCTGGTACATATACGTTTATCTGCTGCTGATGATATGCTTCCCGCTGATCAAGCTGTTTGTCACATATATTGATGCTACTGGAAAACGTTCCGTGATCTTCCTGATCATTTCTCTTTGTGTCCTGATAATAAATGACGTGTCATTAAATGAGTTTGCCCAGTTTTCGCATCATGCTTTCAACGGGGTGTTCCCGGCTGCGATAGAAGTTATCTGGGGTCATCTGATATGGAAAAACAGAGACAGGATAACCTCATTCCTTGACCGCATTAAGACCTGGAAATTCATAATCCTTCCTGTGCTGTTTTTCGGACTTAACGCAGTAAGACTGATAATTCAGATACAGCGCTATAAGCTCGGGATGAACAACGAGCTTCTTTACTGGTACAGTTCGATCGGATTGTTGTGCGCGGTAACGGTCATCTTAAGCTGTCTTTGTATCCGTGTTCAGGAAAATAAAAAGCGCGGGCGCCTGTCCTCTTTTCTGTTATTTATCGCAAAACACACCTTCCTTATTTACTTAATACATATTCCTGTCAGAGACCTTCTGAGCCGCTTCGATCTGATCGCGAAAACCGCATCTTTTATCAGGACTGAACACTGGTGGGGTGAGATCGAATACACGATTCTGATCACGCTTATTATCTTCATCCTGTCGTTGTTAATATCCATGTTGATAACCGGGATCAAATCTCTTATTAAGAAAGCGTTTGCAAAGTAGCATTTGCAAAGTAGCATTTGTGAAGAAAGCATTTGTGAAGTAAGCGTTTGTAAAGAAAGCGTCTGTGAAGAATGAGTTTTTAATCGAAAAACACGGTAAACGATCCCGTTTTTTCAATTATGTCAAATTCAGTTTACAGATCGTTAATCCCTTATTGAATATTCTGTCTTATTGACCCTCCTATAATAAAAGTACAAGTACAAGTAAAGGAGGATCAAGTTATGGCACTTACTGATATTGTTAAAGAGAAGATCTTGAAGATGGGCTCCAAGCAGAAGCTTGATCCTATCGTCAAGTATGTGAACAATCCTAGCGAAGACATAAGGGTGACAGTTGCATTAGCACTCGGAATGATCCCGACATACGATTCGGGAATGACGCTGATCCCGCTTCTCCGTGACAAATCCGCTCTGGTAAGAGCAACGGCCTGTGAATCCGTAGGCCAGATCCACGCCAAGAACTGCGAGGAATATGTCAAGAAACTCATCTATGAGGATCCTGATCCTAACGTAAAGCAGATTGCCAAGAGAATCTACGATCAGCTGAAAGATAAAGTAGCATAAAGTAACATAGAATCTTCTTGAAAGCGCTCCCCGAAGAGTAATATTCGGGGAGTATTTTATTGGTCAGGCTGAACGCGTTCACGAAGAGCTTTTCGGGGAGTTATTTTTTGCTCATGCTAAAAGCGTTCACGAAGAGATTTTCCGGGGAGTAGTTTATTGGTCAGACTGAAAGCACTCCACAAAGAGTTTTTTCGGAGAGCAATATTTTGATCCGGTAATTGATATAAAATATCTTAGTAAGGCAATTTCTTCTGTGTCTTATTTTCGAAAACATTGAGAACGGATGAGTGGAATTGAAGACTATAAGAGTAGTTGCAGCAATAATCAGAAAAGGAAACCGGATCTTTGCGACACAGCGCGGATACGGTGATTTCAAGGACGGCTGGGAGTTCCCCGGCGGGAAGATCGAAGCCGGAGAGTCTCCTGAACATGCACTTGCAAGAGAAATAAAAGAAGAGCTTGATGCCGATATTATCGTCGGCGATCTTCTTACAACCGTCGAATGCGACTATCCTGATTTCCATTTATCCATGGATTGTTTCTGGGCAGAGCTCGCGCCCGGTTCCGACATGAAGCTCCTTGAGCACGAAGCTGCAAAGTGGCTGCCGGCAGATGAACTTAACACTGTCGACTGGCTGCCTGCTGATGTTGAAGTTGCGAAAAAGATCGCTGAAGCGTTAACTGATAGTGAGAATAGCTAAGTCTTGAAAAAGATTGTTGATACGTTAACTGCTGGTGGAAACGGTTGAGTGGCAAGTAATCTAGAACGGATGAGTTAAGTGCACGCCAGAGTACGGTTTTTGGCCAAAAAAGGTACTCTAGCGTGCACTTGAGAATCATGGTCTGCCGTTTTTCAGTTGATGGTATACTGTATAAGCGGATTGAAAACAATTTTGCGTGATCCTTCGCATAGCTTTTCGCAGGAAAAGTCACGAAAACAGTGAGCGATCTTTTACACAGGGATAAGTTGGAAAAGCCGCGAAAACAGTCAAGCGATCCTTCACATGGGGATAAGTAAGGAAGAATTAGAAAGGGAAGTCACGAAAAGGCTTAAAAAGGAGCATTCATGAAGACGATTCTTATCATTGAAGATGATTCCGTGATACAGGACATGCTGAAGATCTTCCTTACAAGGAACGGATTCAGCGTGATCAGTGCTTATTCGGGAACTGAGGGACTTCTGGTACACGGCAGAAATGTCGACCTGATCCTTCTGGATCTGATGCTCCCCGGAAAGAGCGGAAGCGAGATCATTGAAGATCTCAGGATGATAAAGGATGTTCCTGTGATCGTCATGAGTGCCGTAAGTGATATCGGTTCCAAAGTTGATATGTTCGGAAAAGGTGCGGACGATTACATCACCAAGCCCTTCCATAACGAGGAGCTCCTTGCCAGGATCAATGCCAGGTTCAAGGAACACAGAACTGAAAGATCCGAGATAAAGGTCGGAGGTCTTGTTATAAAAACTGACGAGCATACTGTCAGTCTTAATGACAGGGAGATACCTTTTTCCAAGTATGAATACGACATCGTTCTTATACTTGCGGAGAACTGCGGAAAGATCGTTACCAAGAGCACGCTTTTTGACAGGGTGTGGGATTATGCTGCGGAAGCAGATGAGAATACGCTTAATGTTCACATGAGCAGGATCAGGAAAAAGCTTAAGGATATCGATCAGGAGACAGAATATATCGAGACCGTCAGAGGCGTCGGCTACAGGATGAAACCCTTGGACTGATAAACCATTGATTTTATTGACTTTTCGTGAACCAAGGCAAGAATTTACGACGGATTTCGTCTTTATTGGTACCGATAAGTATTCTATTGTTTCTGTCACGTATAATTACATTTATAAAAACTTTTTGTATAATAATGTCAGATAAAGCAGAAATGCTTCCGGGGCTGGCCGAAAGATCTTTGGTCCACCGATGGGCGGGGATTTACCCCACCATTTTTTGTAAGGGGATTCCATTGAAAACCCGAAAAGACGTTAAGTATTCTGATGATTCTGCAAAGGTATTCATCGTTTTATAACATGGGGAGGCATTTTATGAAACTATCCGTCAGAACCGTTATTTGTGTTTTAGCAAGCCTTGTTGTTTTGATCTGTTTTTCTTCCGTATACGGACACAGAGTAAGTGCTGACAGCACGATCGTGGAATCAGGATCCTTATGGAACTGCGATTGGGAACTGGATGCTGACGGTAATCTGTATGTTATTTGCAAAGCTGACACCCTGGGTTTGGGATATTTGATCAGCAATGTGCAAAACGAAGTAAAGACTGTTACTTTTGATCTGTCAGGTGTTAAAGATTCTTACGAGATCACTCTTAACGGCTCCGGTGCGGATGTTTCTTCAATATCCTTCGCGGATACCGAGTTTATGGTTGATTCACTGTATCTGGAAGACTTCACAACAGTTGACGAAGACCACATTTTCTTTCTTACGGAAAACTCTTTCAGGATGATCGGTCTGAAGAACATGACAGTAACCGGTCTGAGTTTTTTGAAGGATACAGAAGTTTTCGAAGTAAGAATCGAAAATTGTTCTGATCTGAATGCTAATAACCTTGGGCTCTCCGGCAGTGTTAAATCAATACACTGGTTTGGTTTTCCGGAGAAGGAGTTGATCATTCCAAACAACGGATGTGCATATATAATTCAGAGCAATATTCTTGAGAAGGTCGTTATTGAGGACGGACGCACATCGGTCAATGATTACATGTTCTATAGCTGTTATGCACTTACCGATGTTTCTGTTCCTGACAGCGTAACAGTGATCGGCAGTTATGCTTTTAATTATTGTGTTGAACTTAAGGAGATCGGCATTCCGGATAGCGTTACCGTTATCGGTGAATCAGCTTTCTCGAATACCGCATTAGAGTCAGTCAGTTTACCTTCAGGACTGAAAAGCATTGAGAAATATGCTTTCAGGTTCACTGGGATCACTTCTTTATCCTTACCCGAAGGCCTTGAAAATCTGGGATACGGTGCTTTTTGCTATACACCTCTGGAGTATGTTCATATTCCTGCGGGGGTTGGCACGGTCAGCCCTTATGCATTCTATAACTGCGAGAATCTTAAAAAGGTAGAGATTGCTGAAGGAATCACCGGGATCGGTGCCGATGCTTTTTCCGATTGTAAATCTCTTACAGAGATAAATCTTCCTGAAGGAATTAATAAAATATCCTATGATGCCTTCTACGGGTGTTCTAATCTCAGGAAGATAGATCTTCCCAGATCAGTCAGGATAATAGATGCCTATTCTTTTGCGGGATCAGGTATTGAATATATTGATATTCCCAAGGGTGTGAAACGCATTGAGAATAACGCTTTCGAGAATTGCAGAAATCTTAAGATCGTTGTGCTACCTGTCACTATTAAGGCAATTGTTGCTGATGCATTTTTACATTGCGAGTCCATATCAGCCGTTTATTACGGTGGTACCCGGTCAGAGTTTGAAGCCATCAGCACCCCGGCACACACTGTTACCAATCCCAATTACGAGGTAGTGTCAGAGTACTCTGTCAGTTCCATATATAGCATATTCAGTTATCCGACTCTGAATTTCAACCGCAGTACCGGGGGCAAATGGATCAGAGACAACGATGAATGGCGTTTTCTTAACCTTAACGGCACATATTCCGTTGACAAGTGGCAGCAGATAAACGACAACTGGTATTTCTTCAACGAATCCGGTCATATGGTAACCGGATGGCAAAAGCTCAACGGGAAATGGTACTATTTCAATTCCGACGGTGAAATGCAGGACGGATTTAAGACGATCGACGGTTCAAGATACTTCCTGGGAGAAACCGGAGATGGAGCCATGGTAACCGGATGGAATCATATTTGGGGAATGTGGTACCTGTTTAGTCCTTCCGGAGTGATGCAGACCGGTTGGGTACGTGATAACGGTAAATGGTATTACTTCAATTACAGGGGCTGGATGCAGACAGGCTGGATCAAGGTAGATGGCAACTGGTATTACCTGAACAACATTGGAGCGATGCAGACCGGCTGGAAAAAGATCGACGGTGAATGGTATTACTTAAACGATTCAGGAGTAATGCAGACCGGCTGGAAAAAGATCGACGGTGAATGGTATTACTTAAACGATTCAGGAGTAATGCAGACAGGCTGGAAAAAGATCGACGGTGAATGGTATTACTTAAACGATTCAGGAGTAATGCAGACAGGCTGGAAAAAGATCGACGGTGAATGGTATTACTTAAACGATTCAGGAAAAATGCAGACAGGCTGGAAAAAGATCGACGGTAAATGGTATTACTTCTACTCTTCCGGTGCCATGGCATACGACACGACCATCGACGGTTATGAACTGGATTCCGGCGGTGTATGGATATCCTGACCGCCGCTTCGCCCTTATGATCTTATATAGTCAAGTGACACGCAAAGAGAATTCAATCACTACGATCATAAAGTTCGCATTGCTGATCGTTGCGAACTGTCTTGTGATCCTTCTCGGAATCCTAAGTATTTGTCTCTGGATCGATGTGGATTCTCACAACGAGAAATGGAGCCATCCCGGATTTATCAGCTATAAAGCGAATCTGACGCTGAATCAGGATATTACCGTAGTTAACTCGGGCAAGCCTGACGAATCAATAACGCTGAAGAAGGACACTATGATTATCTGTGAGAACATCTCGGAGAGAGGTGTGTTGTACTCGGAGGACCATGACAGCGTTCATTATCATGAATATATTCCTTTTGATTACTTTGTTGAAAGCGAAGAACTGAAAGAAACAAGCGACAGCCGTCAAAACAAAATCAAAGCAATAGAGCAGGTCGCTACGATTAAGAAGATCTGTTTCTCCGCTGTTTATCTGGCAATAGCCTTTCCGGTAACGATTATTCTTTTCATGAAGAAAAAGTACCGGGCAACGCTCGTGATCAACTTCATTCTAATGTTTGTTGCGCTTTTTATATCTTGGTTTGTGTATCTGTTATTCCATTTACACGAGTAAGTACACAATAAGATTCACTGCCGTGACCCTGACTGTCATAGATGTGCCAACACCCAAATCTAATAACAGCGAACCATTGTTTAGATTGTGTTGCCCATGGAATAAGCTTCCTCTAAAGCCTTATGTCCATCAATGTCTCCCTGTTCATTTACACCACCGGCGAACACTTTCCCCTTAAACTCAGCCTTTTCAAAGCAATCAACCCAGCCCTGTACACCACCGGCAGCATTTTTATCTACATAATCTTCATCTTCTGCAGCAACAGAAAGCAGGTAAACCTCTCTGAATTTATAGTCCCTCAGATAAAGAGAGTTTGCCCTGTCAATCATAGTCTTCATTTGTCCGCTCATCTCGTAGTAGTAAATCGGTGTGGACCAGACAACCACCTCCGCTTCAAAGATTTTCTCTGTAATCTCATTTGCATCATCTTTGATCACGCAATGACTTATCTTCTGGCATCCAAAACAACCGGTGCAGAATCCGATTCTCTTTCCTTTCAGAGAAACAATCTCAACCTTATTTCCAGCCGCTTTTGCACCTTCTGCAAAGCTTTCGGCAAGCCTGTCGGAGTTACTCTTTGATCTTAAACTCGTTTCAATAATGAGTACTTTCTTTCCCATGTGCCCTCCTAAATAATTTCACTTTGCCTCTTATTTCATCTATTCCTAACCAAAGAGGCCACTCACATATGCGCGGCCTCTTTATTATACATCAAGGATACCAACAGCTTTAGCTTCTCTTATTAACGCAGTGTATCATTTCATCTATGTATTCCGCACCCTTGTCTGGATGATCCGCCGCCATAACGAGAAGATATACCGGATTTCCATTTGACAACCAATAATATGCCTGATATGGATATTTCAGATCCTGATTATCTTTATTATATAGATCTCCCGACAATTAAGAAGCAGCTGCAGAATGAAGCAGGGCTCAGCCGGTTAAGATGTAGTGAGGCTATTAAGAACTCGGCTACAGAGTGAATCAACACTTGGGCCGTTAAGGTAAATGTAAGGTTGCCGTTAATTTCCGTGTAAGGCTTATCGGGTAGGATAGGAACATAAAACCGGTAACAGCGGAGGATTTATGAAAGAGACAATACTCAAGACAAGCGGTCTTACCAAGTGCTACGGTAAGCAAAAGGCTTTAGACGGGGTAGACCTTACGGTGAACCGCGGTGATATCTGCGGTCTGATCGGAAAGAACGGAGCAGGCAAGACTACCCTGATGAAGGTGTTTACGGGGCTTACCTGCGTGGATGAAGGCACATTCGAACTTTTCGGAGAAGGTGATGCTAAAGAGGAGCGGACGAGGATAGGATGCATCATCGACTCGCCGGCTTTTTTCGGGAATCTTTCCGCATATGACAATCTGAAATACTACTGCATAGTAAAGGGCATAACCGATCTATCAAAGATCGGAAAAGCCCTTGAGTGTGTCGGGCTTACAGATACCGGGAAAAAGAAATACCGCTATTTTTCGCTCGGCATGAAGCAGCGATTAGGAATAGCACTGGCTATCCTGGATGAACCGGAACTTCTCATTCTCGACGAGCCGATAAACGGACTTGATCCGATCGGGATCGCCGACATGCGCGAACTGTTTCGAAAACTTAATGAAGAGGCAGGCATAACGATAGTGATATCGAGCCATATCCTGACCGAGCTTAACAGCCTGGCTACGAGGTTCATTTTCATTGACAAAGGCCGCATCGTAAAGACTCTGTCAAAAGAGGAGCTCGACGATGAGTGCCGTGTAAGCCTTAACATTAAATGCGATGACACATCACTGGCATCGACAGTATTAGAGAGGAATCTCAGAATAACTGATTATAAGGTCACGGATAACAAGACCGTGAAGATATACGATCCCGTACAGGAGGAAGACCTGCGCGTTGCCATGGGAAAAGAGGGAGTGCAGATCTTAAGTATCGAGAGCAAGGGTGTCTCGCTCGAGGATTATTTCAGGATGATCATCGGCGATGGTTCGGAGTGCGGGAGGTAAGTAAAAATGCTGAATATAATAAAAGCCGATCTTTTCAGGATCTCAAAGGATAAGCTCTGGCTTGCCGTTATAATCGTTATCCTTATTGTTTTCACGATCCCGAGCGTTTATACACTGTCAGGCATGGGCGGATTTTCGATGTACGACCAGGGTGTTTATCTTGATGAATATGTTGAGTCCAGGCTTCCTGATTACGGCGTGGAGTATGCATATGAACTGACCACTGCGCAGTATCGAGAGATCGTATTTTCGATCGACGGCTATATGACCGACATCGATATAATAGGCGGTGCTTACATTCCGCTTTTCGAGATGATCATAATACTCGAAGTACTCCTTGTCACACGCGACTTTTCGATCCATTCGATCAAGAACACGCTGTCTTCTCCGGTGAACAGAAAAACATACTTCTTTGCTAAATATGTGACACTTCTGATGATGTCATTCGTAATGGTAATAGCGGTGAATCTTTCTGTATGGATCGCCAACATCATAATAAACGGATCGGTAAGATCGCTCCCGTTCGGGCTGCTTATCCTTTATACCTTACTGTCGCTTATCCCGCTTACGGCTTTTGTGTCTCTGGTGCATGCCGCAGCTTTCATTATCAGAAAGAGCCTTCCGTTCTGTCTTGCGACGATCTGCACCTCACTTTTCGCGAGCAATCTTTTCGTCAGTTTATCTTATCTGCTGGGCGGAGGCGATACAAAGTTCGTGCGCCTTATCACGTATTTCCTGAGTTCCATTTACAGCGGTATAACCTGCACGGATGATGAGGAATTTGTTCAGTATCTTCTCACCAGTATCATTATATGTGTTATCTTGACAGCAGGATCTTTAGCGGGAGGTTATCTGTTCTTCAGAAAAAGAGAGATCAAATGATTTATGTTGTGATCGGTCTGGCTGTAATCTGTGTTGTACTCTCTGTGCTTCTGATACTTCAGAAGCGCGAGATTGCCAATATCTCCGAATCGCTTCGAAAAATCCGCGAAAATCCGGGCGATCAGACCGTCCATTCATCGGGCGGCTCGAAAGAGGCTGATAAGCTCATCAGCGAGATCAATCTTCTTCTGTCCGACCTTCGCGAAGAAAGCCGGAAATACCACCGCAAGAGGCACGAACTCGACAACATGATGGTCAACATCTCCCACGATCTCAGGACCCCTCTGACGTCTGCTGTCGGATATCTCGAGATCATAAGATCGGGCGGACTGTCAAAAGAGGAGGAAGAGCGGGAACTTAAGATCATCTCCGAGCGCCTTGCAAGACTGCAGGAACTTATTGATTCGTTCTTCGAATTCTCGCGCATTGTCTCCGAAGACAAGACTCCGGCCGTCGAAAACCTGAACCTCGTAGCCGTTGTCGAGGACTCTATATCCGGTCTTTACGATGCATACGAATCGAGAGGGCGCCACATCGAGCCGGAACTCGGCGGTCCCCGCTATGAAGTAAAGAGCAACCGCATGATGCTCTCGCGTATCATCGACAACCTGATCTCAAATGCACTTAAGCACGGAACGGGCGATCTTTACATCGTCCGTGAGGGCTCCAGACTTATTTTCCGCAATGATATTCCCGAAGGCGAACTGATCGATACCTCCAGAGTATTTGACGAGTTCTGGACCACGGATACATCCAGGACTTCAGGCAGCACCGGCCTTGGACTTGCGATAGTAAAGCAGTTCGCGGATATCTTAGGGATAGATGTATCTGCTTCCGTGGAAAGCGGATCATTTGTTATCACTCTGGAATTCCCGGTGTAAGCTGATTAACTGTCAAAAGCTTGATTTCCATTATAAGTCGAATCTCCGTCACAAGCTGTATTCCCGTCGTAAGCTGATTTTCCATCATAAGTTGAATTTAAGTTATAAGTTGTATTTCCGGCATAAGTTCCCCGTTCACTGACCGGCATGGTATAATTGATTCCAAGGGATGGCACATTAAGAATCAATATACCGGCGCGGAAGCGTCCTTTTCTATGACCTGGAACAGTACTGACATTAAGACATACGGCACAAGCTCGGCAAAGTGTCCGAACTGTGGTGCGAGTGTCATTTTCAACGAAAAACTGGGAAAACTCGTCTGCGCGATGTGCGGCGGACTTTTCGATCCCGAGAGCATGAGGCCGTCGGGAAGGATCGAGAACCGCGATACGGGTGATGCCGGCGAAGAGGAAGATAACAAGCAGGAATTTGTCTGCGACTCCTGCGGCGCAGCGATGGTCACGGATTACAATACATCGGCAACGTTCTGTGCTTTCTGCGGATCGCCCACGCTCATCAACAAGCGTCTTTCCAGATGCTTCAGACCTGACGTTCTCATCCCGTTTAAGATCAGCAAGGAAGAGGCGATCGAAAACTATCTTAAGTGGGCAAGGACCAATAAGGGGATCCCTAAGAAGTTCACTTCCGAAGCAGTACTGTCGAAGATCACCGGTTACTATATCCCGTTCTGGCTCATCGATGCAGACTGCAAGTCCGAAATAAGCGGCACAGGACAGAAATTCCAGGGCGAGAATATCGAGAATTACTCAATAGACAGGACGCTTGTATTCAACGTCAGGCGGGTTCCTTTCGACGGGTGCAAAAAGATAAGCAACACCCTGATGGAAGCGATCGAACCATACGATTATAAAGATCTAAGGGATTATAACGACTTGTATCTTCCGGGCTTTTTCGCCCAGCGTTACGATTTATCCGCAATAGACATGATGGACATAATCAGGATCCGTCTCGACAACTATGCGGAAGGCATCGTAAAGCGCCTCTCGGCTAAGGAATACGACTACTTCAAGGCTGTCGGCGTAAGAGGAGCATATTCGGATAACTACAATCAGGTCTACGCGCTGATGCCGGTGTGGTTCCTTAACATAGAATACGAAGGAGATATGTACAGTATCGCTGTCAACGGCCAGACAGGCAAAGCATCAGGCTCTCTTCCGATAAATAAGAGAAGAGTTCATATGCATGCATTTGTCAGCTCCTTATGGGAGATCGTAAAATACATCGCCGTCACTGCACTCGTGCCGGCTCTTGGTCTGGCACTGCTGATGTTCCTGCTCGGCAACAGGCCGGGCGACGATTTCTCCTGGTTCTATCTGGGTATGTTCATCGTATTGTGGCTTGTGGCACTTATCTCCGGCCTCATCTTCATTGTCCCGCATGTGAAAAAGAAATTCCGGGACAGCAGCTTCTATGAATCTGTGACGATCGATAAGGCTCCGAACATTGATCAATATATCAATCTGAAGAACAACTTCAGCATGGAAAACAGAGACACGTTCAATTATATGTCGTCGAAAAAAGATGACAAGAGCACAAAGGAGTTCGAGAAAGTCCCGCTCTCGGAAAAAGTGCTCAGAAGTATTTTCAAATAACATCTCGGGAGAATGTGATCTTAATGTATAAAGCCGTGATCTTCGATATGTATGAGACTCTCATCACCTTATTCAACAGCAGGCTTTATAAGGGCAGGCAGATCGCAGCGGAAATGAACATCCCCGAGGAAGTCTTCAGAAAGATCTGGGATCCGTCTGACGATGACAGGACCTTAGGTAACATGACTTTTGAAGAAGTCATCTCAGATATCATGCGCGAAAACAATATCTCCGACAGCGAGCTCTATGCAAGGATAATCCGTAACAGATACCAGGTCTCATCAGAAGTGTTCAGTCACAAACATCCGGATATAATCCCAATGCTTGAAGCACTGAAGGAAAACGGCATTAAGACAGGCCTTATCACCAACTGCTATTTCGAGGAGAAGGAAGCTATAGAAAATTCTGATCTCTACGGTCTTTTCGATGCGGTATGCATGTCCTGTGATGTAAAGCTTAAAAAACCTGACATCAGGATATATGAATTATGTGCCGAAAAACTCAACGTCAAACCTTATGAATGCCTTTATGTCGGGGACGGCGGAAGCCATGAGCTCGAAGCGGCGGCAAAAGCCGGCATGAAGCCTTTGCAGGCAACATGGTATCTCAGGGATGGCCTGGGACAGCCATGCGGAAAGATGAACGAGTTCGATCAGGCCGCCGTTCCGATGGATGTTTTAAAGGCTGTGCTATAAAGAATATGATTAAATCAGTGCATCGAAAAAATGTTTTTAAAGCAGTGTCTTATAAAAAAGTTCTTAATGCAGTGCGTATAAAATAAACGCTTTTTTTCGGATATGGCCATACAAAAGTCAAATGAGTATTGTAGTATTTCCTCAGGGAGGAAATTCGGATGGTCAGGATCTTAATCGTTGAAGATAATGAAGAACTGCTTGAGCTTGTTGCCGGTTATTTCAGGAACAAGGGTTCTTTTGATGTGTTTACCGCACCGGACGGCAGGGCTGCGTTAAGACTCGTAGATGAAAAGGAATATGACATCGCGATACTGGACATCATGCTTCCGGGACCGAACGGATTTGAGATCTGCAAGGCTTTGCGCAATAAGAGCAGGTGTCCCATAGTCTTTCTGACGGCACTCGGAAATGAAGACAATATCCTTAAAGGTTATGAGATCGGCGCCGACGAATATATGGTCAAACCATTTTCGCCTAAGGTCTTGTATGCCAAATGCTTAGCGCTCTTAAGCAGAACAGAGGCCGAGCTTACCAGGGAAGTCGTCATAGAGTGCGGCGACATCCGGCTGTATCCTTTGCGCATGGATGTTGAGACCGGCGGGCAGAATATAAAGCTTGCTCCAAAAGAATATTTCCTCCTTAAAGCTCTCATGGAGAACAAAGGCATCGTTTTAGACCGCGAAAGACTTTTGGATATGGTGTGGGGTATAGGGTTTGACGGTACCGACAGAACGATCGACTATCACATCAAGAAACTGAGAAAAAGTCTTGGCAGCTACGGCGGAGCGATCAAGACTGTGATCGGCGGAGGCTACAAGATCGTGTGACCGCAAATAGGGGGATAATATATGCGGAAGAAAGCTATTACAAAGCCCGTTTTCGGGAAGATATTTATTGTAAGATTCCTGATCTCGCTGATCGCTTTTTCATTCATTGCAGGATATGCATATGCGCGAGTTTATGATTTTGTATACGAAAGAGAGATCTACGAGCCCACAAACAGTTATCGTGAAGAAATAGAAAAAGCCACAATAGAACTTTATGAAGCCGAGCCCGGAAGCGAGGAATACAAAAAATGCGTTAACAGGCTCAGGCATATTCTTGCCGTTTACCAGATGGTCGGGTATAACTACGCGGAGGTTAAGATAGGTGACTTCCGGATGGCCACGGAGGAAGACACAGCATATTTCCTCGATTACTATGATCCGGAGACACAAAAGGGAGAGCAATTTTTCATAGAAGACATCTCGTATCTTGATCCCTTTAATGAATTCCTCAGGAATAACGGCATGAAGGATGAAAGGCAGATGGCCGATTACTGGTACAAGTATTGCAGGGATCCTATTACGGTATGGTCAACAGTCTTAGATAGAGGGACCAATCTTAAAAGCGCATACATAGACCGTGACACATATACATTTCTGCCCGGTGTAATATGGTTTCACTGCAATGAAAAAGAATACGAGATAGACTGCACTCCTGCCGACACGAAAGGCTATGAATATGTGGAATTCAGTCCTGAAGACGAACGGGCACTTTTTACCCCTTACAGGATCGCCACCGATCTTTCTCCCGAGGATATATATATCCATATAGTTCCGGCAACTACATTAGGGACGGAAACCCTGGATAACGATATCTACTATAATCCCGAGCTGTATGATATAGAGTTCAAAGAAGACTGGCATATCGGATTCAGCGGATACAGAAAGGAAAATGTCTTCGTGGTCGCTCCGTTTTCGAGCGCGATCATCACAGCAGTATACCTTGTGGTATCGGCAATAACCGCGGTCATCTTCTCGGTAATCAAGTACCAGAAAGACAAGACTGTATGGGAGATCTTCGAATACAGGATCAGGACAACGGAGGCCATGGCGCATGACCTCAAGACTCCTCTTTCAACGGTAATGTTCTACCTCGAAAACCTTGAGGAATCTTCCAAGGAACCGGAGAAAGTTCTCGAATACACGAAAAACATAAACGATAAGATCGTGACGATGGATCACATGATCAGTGATATCCTCTTGTTTTCGCGCAGTGAGTCCGGAAAGACAGTGCTTAATAAGGAAGAAGTAAGCCTGAAGGATCTTCTTGCCGAAAGCCTGAAAGAGTTCCCTGATATGGAGACGGATATCAAAGGCGATGACATTACTCTCACAACTGACCGAAAAGTCCTTGATCAGGTGATAATGAACCTCCTTTCCAATTGCGACAGATACAGGGAAAAGGGAAGTGTTGTTGATATCGTGATCGATCCTGAAGCCGGAACGCTCACGCTGACCAATAAGACTGACAGATCCTACGATGATGCGGAGTCGCTCAAAAAACCCTTTGTCAAAGGCGATGATTCCAGAGGCAACAAAGGCACCGGCCTGGGCCTTGCCGTCGCAGACAACAACCTTGCGATATTGGGCTACAAGCTTGAACTGGAATCAGAGAAAGGCGAGTTTTGTGTAAAGGTGAAGTTCAAGGCGTGAGGTGGTAGTGCGTAAAAACGAACCCAAATTGACTTCAGAAGGTTCACTTTTACGCACTGTACTCCGGAGTACGGAAATTCGTGAAAAACCAGATGCCTGTCATGCCAACAATCCCGGAATGCTATAATGACCACAGGCTTTATAACAGGGAACGGGGAAGGGAATCATGAGATGCTTATTTGAGGTTGATCTGAAAGATTACGACGGGTGTTCCAAAGTCTTCAGAAGACCGTCTGCAAGGGCAATAATCTTTAACAGGGATAAGATAGCTCTTGTTTATGCAACCAATGAAAAATACTACAAGTTTCCGGGCGGCGGGATCCGTGATGACGAAGACAGGAAGCAGGCACTGATCCGTGAAGTAAAAGAGGAATCAGGTCTTGTTGTCATACCTGAGAGCATAACCGAATACGGGAGCGTATTGAGAAGACAGAGAAGCGACAGGGATGAGGATACTGTTTTCGAGCAGGAGAACTATTACTATCTTTGCAGGACCGAAAATATTGCGGGAAGTCAGAACCTTGATGAATATGAGAAAGAGGCGGGATTTAAGCTCGTGTATGCCGATATCGATGAAGCCATTAAAGTCAACGGCGAATATAAGAGCGATATCTATTTTAATGAAGTCATGATAGGGCGCGAAAAGCGTGTGCTCGAACTTATCAAAGATGAAATGATCAAGCAGCATTTAGGATAAAGGGAAACGCGGGGACGGAAAGAAATAAAAGGAAAAAAGCCCCGGCCATTAGATAATGACCGGAAGCAGTTTCTTCTCGATAAATTCAACTCTGTCGAAGATCCGGGGCTTGAATGTACCGGTTATGCCGACAGAAATATTCTTCTCTTTATTAACATAGATTATGTTTCCGCAGTCACCGATCGCGGCATAAACATCTCTGTCATCGAAAGGCTTGTACCACAGATATCCGTAGTTCATATATCCGAATCTCTCGCCGAGTTTAAGGTGCGGTGAAGTCATATCCTTTATATACTCTTCAGAGATTATCTTTCTTCCGTTATACTGTCCGTCGTTTAATACCATCGTACCTATGACTGCCATATCCCCGGCGGACATGCACAGGCCCCAGCCTGCAGTGACCGTATTCTGCGGATCGGAATACCACTCATTCTTCCTGGGGTTCTTATTCATGAAGAAATCGAACTGATCTTCTTTCGAACTGTCACCGTGATTAATGCGTTCGGGAAGGCCTAACGGCTTAAACAGGTATTCGTTGGCAAAATCGATGCATTTCATGCCCGAAGCATTTTCGATTATCCCGGCAAGGATCTGAATGCCGAGGGTTGCATATTTGAACTCTCCTGTTATCCCTTTGCGGCCGCCAAGATAATCCAACACTGCAAGAGTCCAGTCAGCGGAAGTGCATACTTTGGTCCATGGTTCTGATCTGTATTTGTACGGAGCGGTCATAGTAAGAAGATGCTTTACAGTAACATCGTATATGGTCTTTTCTCCGCGCTTGACGGTGTAATCAGGAAAGAAATCCAATACCTTCTGATCCACGCTTTTGATCATGCCCTTATCCAGGGCAATCCCCGCGAGCAGAGCCATCACTCCCTTGGTGACGGAATTGATATTCATGGCATCTTCAGTCTTAAAGCCGTGCCAGCAGTCATCAAAGACGGGGCTGTCATTTGCGATGGCATATATCTGGCATATATTACTCTCGTTTCCGGTGCCCTCTTCAATGATCTTATGCAGTTGTTCTTTATTCATTCAAAAGCCTTCTTTCAGACAGGATTCGGACGTCCTGTAAAAAAGGCTAATGTAATTAAAAATTCTTTTCAAGTGTTATTTTTTGATACCCAACAGCATTCAAAACAACGATCTCAAACTGATATAATCGTGATATTAAAGATGATGAGTTCAGCAAAAGAGGACGGGGAATAATAATGGATAAGATAGAGATCAAGACTAATATACTTCCTGACAAGCCTGACTGGCGGGTCTTCGTGATCAACGGCAGACCTTTATATGAATACTTTACAGAGTGGTTTAAAGGTGAACAGATCATTCATAAACCGGCGTATCTTTCCATATGCTGGACTGATGATTACGATCTCAGATCTAATGCACTTTTTATGCGTTATTGTCTTGAACAAGAGCACGCGAATGTTCCGATCTTAAGCTGTCCTGATGATTTTGATTTCTCATGCCTGGTCGTTGCTGCAGAGGTCGAAAAGACGGAAGATAAAGTATTCTGGCACCGTATAGGCTTTATCGATAACACTAATTGGAGTCTTGAAGATGAGCGGAAAAGCGGTGTCCTTCTGATCGAAAAATACACCGATGAAGACTGGGAGAAGTTCGGCAATACTTTTGTCTTCGAGAACACGGACAGCGAGGCGTTTAAGAACTACGAACATGAGCATTGGGAAGACGAGAACTACAGGCGCCGTATCAATCACACTTTCCCGTACTATCAGAAAGAGGAGAATGTCCGCTGGTTCTCAAGTTCAGGTTTTGAATTCACTCGTGAAGAATATGAGAATCTGGTTAACAGTTGCTATAACTCGATCTGATGGGGTCCAAACTTCGTCCTGTTTTATAAGGCATACATTTTCATAAGATTTGGCAGTATAACCGTCAGAGTTTGTCCCCTGTCGGATGTGCTTTTTGCATGCTAATCTTTTTGTGATAGTAGGAATCCCATCGGTATTGTGATTGCTCTGCATGTAACAGGGAGATTTATTATGTTCAGAAAGATCATGTCGTTAATGCTGACCTCCTGTATCTGCATAGCAACGGCATCTTGCTCATTCCTGGCCGGTTCGAAAACAAAGATTCCCGAACTGGCCAGGATCACCGAATATACAGAGAATGACGAAGGAACTGTTGAGGCGACTCTGTTTAGTTTTGACGGCGAAGATTTCATCAGATATAACAGTAACATCAAATATAAAGACCGCGATCAGTACTTAAAAGATATAGAGCGGCTGAAAAAACTCGTAAAAAAGACAGTGTCCTGTAAAGGCAGTCCGGCTCCTGATTTCTCGCCGGATAAGATCAAATATCCAATCTATTCATTCATTGTCGTACCACGTAAGATAGGCGAGAAGACCGATCCCGGAGAAAACATTGTCTGGACAAACGGATACCTGATAACCGATTCCGGAGATGCGTATAAATGCGATATAGATTTCTCTTCGGTGATGGGTACTGAAGATCTTTTCAAGGAAGAAAAATTCGAGGTTGTAAATGTCCTGAAAACCAGCTGCTTCCGTCCTCTTGCGATGGCAAACGGAAAGTGGAATACTGATTACCTTTATCCCGTAGAATCTGAAGATAAAAAGCGAGCACCTGATGTTAAGGGCAAAGTCACTAACAGATATCAGAAAGACGGTTTCGACTGGATCAGTATCGAGTTCGAGAATCGGGGCGATAAGGAATGGAACTTTTCTGACAGTTATTCAATGGATATTAAGGTTGATGACCAGCTTTATTCCGTTCCCCGTGACTCTTGCAGGAATCCCGGTACGATCGGCGTGATGTCGTATCGGAATCTGGCCATGAAAAAGAGCACGACAACAAAAGACTATTGCCTTACCCCGTACGGAGATCTTGTTCCGGGAGAATATGTGATATCCATTCCAGCAGTATGCGGTCAGGAGGACTGCGTTATATTGGTCGGATATACCATCAATAAGTAGAACTCTCTCTCCGTTAATATATAATGGAACAGTAATCCAACCGGGAATAAGGAGAATAAAAATGGAAAACTTCAGTGGTGATATCAAGTCAGTCAAGCTGGATCTTAAGGCATGTTCTGTAAGCTTTGTTGCTGAAGAAGGCAGCGGACTTAAGAGTATTGAATACACTGGTGCCAAAGAACTTGAGCCTGATGCGGTATTTGCTGACGGCACTCTTACGGTTATCCAGAGGCCGGTGAGTATCTTTGCCAACGGCATTATGGCGGTCAACAAGCCCAGGCTCACTGTCACGATCGGAAAAGACACGATCCTGCAGTTCCTTGATATTTATCTCAAGGCCGGTGACGTCAGCGTGAACGGTATTACTGCTGACTGGTTCTCGGAGGTTATCAATGCGGGAAATGTCACCATCAGCGGGTGCAATTTCCTCAAGGCTGAGATCAGTACAAAGGCAGGAAATACCTATATCAGCAATACGAATCTCAACAAGACGGTGATAAATACTAACGCCGGAAATGTTAACCTGGACGCTATTGAAGACCTTGACCGCTACGATATCGAGTGCAAGGTGAAGACAGGCGACGTGAAGATCGCTGATGAGCATTCTTCAGGAAAGAATATCTCGATCGTAAAAGGCGCCAAAGATTCGGATTACATAAGGATCAATGTAAATGTCGGAAGCGTATCGGTCAATTGACAGCAGAGCAGAGATATAATGAAAAATGGAATAATTGGTCCGCTGTTTCTAAAGAGAAATACTCCACCGCGATCGCCTTTTGAATATGTGATTCAAAACCCGGTTATGCTTCCATGATCACGTCGATCACATAAGATCTTATATCAGTTGAATTCCCGAGAACATAGTCCATAAGAGTTGACGTGTCGAGTTTATCGGGATCTGAAGGCGTGTCCGAATCTTTTTCCTTACCGAACGTAGAGACTGAGCCTAGATGTGAGTATATGATGACGTTGCCTTCTCTATAGTTCATCCAGACGATCGAAGCATCCATTACATCAGGTTCTTCCGAGAGGAACCAGTTATCTCCTTCTTCCCAGAACCTGCCGTTATCGTATTCCTTGGATCTGTCGTAATGCTTCTTATATGCGGCCTTTGCATCTTCTTCGGAATCAAATACCCAGAAGGAAAGATATTCCATCTCGGTCTCCCTCCCGTGGAATCCCGAATTGGAGATCTGAAGGAATGTCACACCGTTTTCCTGTCTTTTCCAGATGTTCCAGTCATCAAGGAAGTCTTTCTTCAGTTCCTTTACTTCAATCGGATAATCAGTAGCGTATCTTCTGTTCCCGTCATCCGGATTTTGTGTTTCCTTGATAATTACGGTTTCTGATACGGCGCCGGATTCACCCGCTGTACCATCAGTGGTTTCAGAAACGGTGGTTTCTCTTCCTCGTGTATTTTCTTTGCAGGCAGTGAACGATCCTGCTGCAAGTATCAACGTCATAAGTATCGCAGCTGCCTTTACAGCCTGATTTAATCTGTTTGTCTTCATATATATTTCTCCGCTCTTAGTCCCGAAAATTTGAATCAGTTACCATATATACAGTTGTTTTGCATTTATTGTTGCAGAGCATATGATTCTTGTATAGATATATGAAAGCAAATAAGAATACTTATGTGAAAGCGTTAAGACTGATTGCTGTTATAATGTGAATGTCAGGAAAGAAAACAGACAGTTATTGATATGAGACAGTGAATTATAAAAATCCATATCAAAGCTGATGTTGCTGATCTATGGGAAAATAGAATACATGAGAAAAAAGAGAATTAAAGATTCGAATACCGGCTATCTTATCAAGCTGACGACACTGCTGATGACTATCTCAGTGTTGTTAATGATGTGCTCCTGTTCTTTGGAAAAAAGCGTTGTTACTGATTCCGGAGCTGATACAGCCAACACTTCGGCAAGTGCATCCTTAACAACGAAGAAGACCCCTGACGAGCCTGTAAAGCTGACCATGTTTGCTACTGAACTTGGTAATGAAAAGGCAGACGATAACGTTATCAGGAATCTGATAGCCGAAAAGACCGGTGTGAAAGTATCAGAGATATGGATGACCGGACAGTATTTCCGCAATGTCATTGACGGATTATTGGAATCCGAGAAGTTGACGGATTATATCTATGTAAACGAAAGACTCGATGAGTTCTATGAACACGGTCTCCTCGTAGCCTGGGACGAATATATCGAGAAATATCCCAATATCAAAAACCTCTACACCGAAGAAGAATGGGATATGTTAAGGCAGGCAGACGGTCACATTTATTCAGTCAATATCCCGGGCGGTACTGTATATGAGGATGCGCTCATAGAAGGAAGTGAATTAACCAATAAGGCAGGCTTCGCAGTTACTACATGCTGCAAGGATCCTGATATTGCTTTCAAGTTCATTAATGACATTCTCTCCGAAGAGATAATGGATCTCCGCTTCTGGGGAATAGAAGGCGTTGATTATAACGTTAATCCCGACGGTTCTTATTACAGAGACCGCGATATGACCGACAACTGGAATAACAAAGACTACGAAGTAATGCATATCTGCCAGTACGGTTCGATGCCGAGAGCGTGATTATATGAAGTCTGACCCTATCAGATTCTATGTAGGCTTGACCCAACTATCAAGGTAGCGCTGATCTTTACTGTTCCAGGGATCAAAGTCATTGATCTCTCCCGTATGTGCATCGACAGAAATCAAGATGCGGTTGTACAGCAGGAATTCATAATATAGAGAATCCGTTGATATTCGGAAGGATTGAAGCACGTGCCGAGAAGGCCGATGAGTTGCTCGCAAAAGGCCTGCCTTGGATGTGTAACTGTCGTTACCGCAAACCGGACAGTCCAACTTCTTTGGTTCGGCATCTTCCCATATTTCGGCACAATCCAATAAGATCCGCTTCTCATTACATTTCGGGCACTGAATAGCGATAGCATCTTCATCCTGATCTACAATAAGATGAAGCACAGTATAACATCAGCATTTAGCGGGCCTGCGAAAATTATTGCCAGACAAATCCGCTGTTGATATTATTATCTCTAGTACCTGCATTAGTACATGGAATAGGGGGGATGGAAATGACGGTATTAAAGAGTAATCTCTGTCCGACATGCGGCGGACTTCTCGACATCGATCTTGATAAGCAGATGTATATCTGCCCGTTCTGCGGTGTTTCTTTTGATTATGAGTATTTTCGCGAGGATAATGTCAAGGAAGTAGCTTCCAAAGCGGTCCGCAGAAACGAGTACGGCTCGGCAAAGGATGCTTATGATTTCATGCTCTCAAAAGATCCGCATGACTTCGAAGCGCTGCGCGGACTCTTTCTTTGCAAAAACGAATGGACGGATATGACACGGATGTACAATGACAGCGAGGTTGATGTCTACGCTGATGAACCCACCCTGCTGAATGCGATCGAGAAATGCCGTCCTGAGCATAAACCTTACTTCGAAAAGGTTAGAGAGGCTCTTAACGAGCTTCGTCATTACAGAGATCTTAAGTCAGAAGCAAAGAAAATCAAAGAGAAGAAAGAAACAACCGAAAAGAAACTGTACGAGATTCAGAAGGAACACTATAGCACTACCCATTTTTTCACGGAATTATGCGATGAGATACGGCAAATGGACCTGAAAACGATAGAGGCAATATTAAGCATTGTGTTCCTTGTCCCTCTGTTATTGATCGGTTATGCCATATGGAACAGGGAATGGGTCGGCCTCATCACTTTTGCGGTAATTGCAGTGCTGCTCGTTGCCTGTTACCACCTGATAAAGCTCATCGCCGGAAGATATCTTGTTAAAAGCATGGTCCCCTACAAAAAGGAAATCTCTGAGCTGACTGAACAATACAACGCAAAGAAAACTGAAGCAGTACAGTCTAATAACAGATACAAGGCGCTCGTACAGGAGTTCATGGATATGGATCCCGTTCCGTCGAAAGAAAGTTAAAAAATAGGGAATCCTGACTGTTTGTTTTCGTGCATCAGAAGAGCATAAAACTGATAACTATCCCGACTATGGTCTCCATTGATCCACGGGCACTATTTAATGTTGTTTAAAAACTCATCTATTGCCTTATTGACCGCTTTGGGGTTGTCATCGTTGGAATTCTGTGCAGCATTCTCTATCCATGTTATGGGAACATCAATATCTTCAGACCATTGCTTGTTATAACTTATGACTTTCCCGGTCTTGTCCTGTTTCCCTAATTAATTTAATCATCAGTTATTACACTGATCAACATACAATAATCACTGTATAATTATATTTAATTAATATATCGTTTTGTTATCAGTTAACAGGAAATAAACCACATGAAGAGAAACAGCGTGCCGACAATAATCCTTCTGACCGCAATCTATCTTGCGGCCGGTATTTTGCTTGGCAACCTGGCCGGCTGGCTCCTAAATCTTAAGGGTGTGATCACTATATTCCTGCTGGAGATCATATTTATCGGCTTCGCGCACCTGACTAATCTGTTCATGTTCCCGATCGCGAAAAGAACGATGGAGAAGGGGGTCAAGGCCAACAACTTCGGCAAGACAACCACGTTATTCAGCGACGGCACTCACAGGATCAAATCAATGCTCTGCATTGATGAGGAGACGGGCAGGGTGGCATACACATCTGCGCTGAATCCTTTCAAGTTCCAGATGGCAGAAGCAAAGGAACTGTCCAAGGTCAGATCGGGATACGCGAGAGCCCCGTTGGGCGGAACGAGATATGTTTATTTTGAGTTCTATCATGGCAACAACAGGATGCGCATTCCGACGTTAGCCACAGCGAGAATCGTGTACTTTGTTCAGAGCAGAGAGGTTCAGGATGCGCTTGCAGCCGGCGAGAATTTTGGCAATCTGATCTTGAAGTTTAATCCGAAGGCGTGCCTGACGGATGATAAGATCAATAACAGGGTGATGCCGTTTATCAAGATCGGAATTCCGGCAACGATCTGCGCAGGTTTGTCGATATTTGTTGCGGTTGTGTCAATGTGCGGCGAGATTTATATTTCATCTTTAAATGGTTGGAAGGATGATCTTCTTAACAATGGCATGTTTGCTTTTGTGACGGTGTTCATTGCGCTCGCATTGGCGGTCACAGGACTAATATTGGGAATCAAAGGCTTAAAGCAGGCGGCATCTGACGGACCTGTCAGAGGGCTCGGTTTTTCGAAGGCGGCGACGATAATATCATCGATAGTGATAGCGGTTTTGTTGCTGACGTTTGCACTGTTCATTTTCGTATAAGGGATGACTCCCGACACGGATGCAACGACTGATTTTACCGCGAAGCAGATGGAGATCCTCACCGATTTCTATGATAAATTCAAGGATGCCAATAGTGGTGAGCCTGAGCATCCGAGACACGTCGGTGTAGTACGACCGTTGTACGACAATTCGGTCGTAAGTGCCAATAACATATAAGAGTTATGACGTTCCGGGCACTGAAAACAGGGAGTCTTCTGAACTTATGACAGCTTATGGACTTTAATGTTTTCATGCACCGGGCGCGTCCCGACACTTAAGTCCTTGAGCTAAAAGCCTTGAAAACAGGGCGTTTGCGGGAACCAACATAGAGCAGGTCCATCAAAGTCCAACAAAAATACACTTGATTATGCACAATAAAAGGCGATAATTCATGCTCCAGTAGCGATTCGCTAAGACTATGCATTTATCAA
>JAIKWL010000058.1 GCA_024684815.1 Saccharofermentans sp.
CGGTAAGACAACTCTTACAGCTGCTATCACAAAGGTACTCGCTATGAAGGGTGGAGCTGAGTTCAAGGATTACAGCAACATCGACTCCGCACCCGAGGAAAGAGCTCGTGGTATCACGATCAACACAGCACACGTTGAGTATGAGACAGAGACACGTCACTATGCACACGTTGACTGCCCCGGCCACGCTGACTACATCAAGAACATGATCACTGGTGCAGCTCAGATGGATGGTGCTATCCTCGTAGTTTCCGCTGCTGACGGCCCGATGCCCCAGACACGTGAGCACATCCTGCTCGCTCGTCAGGTAGGCGTTCCTTATATCGTTGTTTACATGAACAAGTGCGATCAGGTTGACGACGAAGAGCTTCTTGAGCTCGTTGATATGGACATCCGTGACCTCCTTAATCAGTATGATTTCCCTGGTGACGATACTCCGATCATCCGTGGTTCTGCTCTCCAGGCTCTTGAGTCTACTTCTACAGATCCCGATGCACCTGAGTATGCTTCTATCGTTGAGCTTATGAAGGCTGTTGACGAGTACATCGCAACACCTGAGCGTCCTGTAGACAAGCCTTTCCTTATGCCTGTTGAGGACGTATTCACAATTTCCGGACGTGGTACAGTTGCTACCGGCCGTCTTGAGAGAGGTGTCGTTAAGGTTGGTGATCCTGCAGAGATCGTTGGTCTCCAGGACGAGCCTAAGTCAACAACAGTAACAGGTGTCGAGATGTTCCGTAAGTCAATGGATCAGGCTGAGGCTGGTGACAACATCGGCTGCCTCCTCCGTGGTATTGACCGTAAGGAAGTTGAGAGAGGTCAGGTTATCGCTAAGCCCGGCACAACAACTCCTCACACAAAGTTCACAGGCCAGGTTTACGTTCTTACAAAGGAAGAGGGTGGACGTCATAAGGCTTTCTTCACAGGCTATCGTCCTCAGTTCTACTTCAGAACAACAGACGTTACAGGCGTTATCAAGCTTCCTGACGGCACAGACATGTGCATGCCTGGTGACCACGTAACAATCGAAGCAGACCTCATCACTCCTATCGCTATGGAGCAGGGTCTTAAGTTCGCTATCCGTGAGGGTGGTCACACAGTAGGCGCTGGTACAGTTTCTACTATCATCGAGTAATCTTTCGGGATTAATAAGTTGATTCAAAAAGAGCTTCGGGAATCTTCCCGGAGCTCTTTTATTGAAGACTAATCAAAGCTGTAATATTTCTATAATCCGTTTTTTTGTGATTTGCCATATTTTTGATGCTGATTTGATAAAACACGGATTTACAATCATAATATCCGAGTCTATCCGGGTTAAAGGAGCAATGTTTATGAACAAACTGACAGTAAAGTTGGTTTCTTTTGCGCTTACAGCAGCTGTGCTGTTTTCGGCAGGTGCCTGCAGTTATAATGCGCCGGTCAATGAAGGCGTAAGCGGCAAAAAGGTTGCACCTGAAGATCCGTGGTATACAGCAAAAGTCACAGAGATCATTCCGGCTCTGGATGAAAGCAAGCAGATAGACTATACATACAACCGCCTTGTCGGTGCTGATGAAAACTTTTTAGTTTTTCTTACGACCGGTTACTATAAAATGCCTGACGGTGATGCCATTGACTGGTCAGATTACGATTACAATTCATACGCGATAGCACTTGTTACGATCGTTGACAGAGAGACAGGAGAACCGACAAGGAGTTTTGACGTGACTTCTGTACTTTCCAGAGATGATTATCTGGAGAACGCATTCTATTCAAAAGGCACAGTAACTGCCATTTGCACAGCCTATGACCCGAATACTTATGAGATGGTCAGCAAAGAATTCGATATAAATGTCACGACCGGAGTTACGACTGCCAACCGTGAATACTCCAAGGACGATAACAACGGATATATAGACCGCACGTTTAAACTCGGTGACTACAGAATAGATATCGAAATGGTCTGGATAAATGACGTATCTTCATACAATCTGTACATCTATTCTCCTGACGGCAATGAAAGGAAAGTTGAAATAAAGGATACCGGTGAAGAGTATTATGATATTCCTGCAATATTCCCGGTCGGCAGTGATACAGCGCTGGTGCCTGTAAATACAAATAAGGGTTATATCTATTTCGAGATCGGACTTAATAACGGCAGAGTAACTTCCAAGGATGCCAAAGAATACGATTGGATCGACATGGAAAACATTTATCTTCCGTATATAGATTCAGAAGGAAATGCATACTATACAACGTTTACCGGTATTAACAAACTCGATTTCAAAAAGAAAGCAACAGAAGAAATGTTTAATTATAACTGGTGCGGGATCAGCAGGAACCGTTTGTATTATCTTACACTGGTCGATGTATCTGATGATTCATTTGTGCTTTGCGGTGATGAATATACCGGAGATTCATTTACAGTATCAGAAGCAAAGTATTCTATCGTGAAGTTTTCGAAAGCGGAATCAAATCCTCATGCCGGAAAGACTATCCTTGAACTATATACTTCGTATGGAGATACAGAGGAAAGTGTCAGCAAAGCCATCGCAAAATTCAACGAGACCAACGGCGATTACTTCATTGAAGTAACAGACCGGTATAAAAAAAGAGGTGACAATGTTGATTATTATGATATCGGCAACGATGATGAATATGAAAGTGCCGAGCTTAAGTTCAGTTCAGCCTTGAGCAATCAGCTTGCAATGGATATCACGACCGGTAAAGGTCCGGATATTATCATGGGCGTCAGTAATTTAGGACAGCTGAACAACGATAATTATCTTACAGATCTGACACCTTATATAAGCGGTCTTGATCCTGATAAGTATTTTATCAATGTGATTGACGCGGCAAAAGTTGACGGAAAGCTCTATAACCTTCCTATTAGTTATATGGTCAAGGGAATCCAGACCGATCCCGTGTTTGCCGGAAGCTCCGGAGTCGGATTTACAACTGAGGAATATGAGAGATTCATTAATGATACGCTGAACGGGAAAGACAGTATCGGTATGGGTCAGGCATATTATTTTGCAACCCTGTTTTCGGCCATGAGTGACAAATTCATCGTTAACGGCAAAGCTGATCTTGACAATCCGGACTTCAAAGAACTTGCGTATTATGTCAAGGAGAATGTCCGCGAGAATGCCAAGGCCTGGGATGATATAAATGGAGATGATTCATATAATTACTATGAGGATATTGCATATTACACCAGTTGTTTCGGATTTGGAACTTACTTTATAAATTTGGCCCAGTACAGAGGTGCTAAGGCAATCCTGGGGATCCCTTCCACGGACGGACGCGGTCCTATGGTTGAAGCAAATGTTTCTGTTGCGGTATCTGCCCACGCATTCAATATTGATGCATGTGCCGAGTTCATAAAGTTACTCCTCTCAGATGAGATCCAGACAGATTTTGCCATGAAAGACAGTTTTGTCCTGAAACGTGAAGCATTCAGAGAGTGTGGAATGAGAGCTGTTGAATACTACAACGGAGAGGGCGGAGACAACTGGTTCGCATATGACATGAATACCGGTGCTCCGACAGATCACCGTATTACATTCTCCAAGACGAACGTGGATGATATGGAGAATATCATCCTGAGCTGCTCGTGTACGACTTCTGTGGATTCTGCTGTCAATCTCATCCTCATCGAAGAGATGCCCGCATATTTCATGGATCAGAAGGATCTTGATGATGTTATAAAGATCGTTCAGGACAGAGCTCAGAAAGTACTGGACGAAAGAGGATGATGTCTTTAGTTTGAGCCGGAAAGGACACAGCTGAAATATTTCTTTAACCTGTTTACCTAATTTTTGCCCATATTTAGATGCTGGTTTGATATTCCCGCATTTTACAATTATTGAAGTTAAAAGACTTTAAATAGGGATAAAAGGAGATGAATGTATGAAGAAAACACCTATTAAAGCAATCTCTGTTATTCTTGCCGCATCGATGATGCTGTCATTCGCGGCTTGCAATAAGAAAGGAGGGAGCGGCTCTTCATCCGGGTCAAGGGAGAAGAGTCACAGCGGCAATAAGATCTCCGCTGATACACCATGGTTTAACAGCAATATCCTTGATGTTAACCTTAAACTCGATACTGACAGGGATGTTGAATACACTTACGAGAGTCTTGTCGGTGCCGATAAAGATAGGATCATTATCATGACTTCGGGTTCTTATAAGATCCCTGATGAAGCGAATATTGACTGGGAGACATTTAATTACAATGAATATGCGATCAATTATGTATCGGTCATCAACAGAGCATCGAAGAAGGTCGATAACCAGATCGATCTGACCGAATCTATTCCCGATGGCGGATATCTGGAATCTGCCAGATATGAAGACGGAAAGATCGTAGCTAAGATCTATTCTTATAATGAGACCACTTATGAGGCGTCCTATAAGGAGATCAGTATTGATATTGCTACCGGCAAAACCATTGATTCCGTTGATCTCGGTATGAACGAAGACGGTGTTTACTACGAGAGATCCTTTACGCTCGGCGATTACCGTGTTGATACCGAGACGAACTGGGAAGGCGAAAACGGAAGTTATAACCTTTACATTACTTCCCCGGATGGAAACCAGACGAAGGTCGAACTTAAAGAAGCCGGAAAAGATTATTATGATATTCCCGTGGTATTGAGCAAAGATGAAAATACCGCAGTAGTACCTGTAAGTGTAGGCGGCGGATTTAAGTATTTCGAACTGGATCTCAAGACATGCGAGATCAAGGAAGCCGATGAAAAGGAATACGAATGGCTCGATCTTGATCAGTGTTATTATCCTTTCACCGATGAAGACGGATCTGTGTATTTCACAACATCTGTAGGAATCTCGAAGATCAACTTCAATAAAAAATGCATGGAGCAGGTGTTCGATTTCAGCTGGTGCAACGTCAACAGAAGCATTCTTTCCAATCTTGAGATAGCTGAAATCTCAGATGATTCATTTATTCTCTGCGGTGATAACTACAACGGAAATCCGTATCAGATGTCAAGCAGCAGCGAATTTGTTCTTGTTGAATTTAATAAAGCGGAAACAAATCCTCATGCAGGAAAGACGATCCTTGAACTCTATTCACCTTACGGCTACACACAGGACAAGATAGCCGATTCCATCCTGAAGTTCAATGAGGAAAACAAAGAGTATTTTATTGAAGTATCAGACCGCTACAGTTCACTTGATGATGCTGATTATTCGGACATCAATTCTCAAGATCAGTACGAACAGATATCACTTACTTCGGATGCAAAACTCAGCAATCAGCTGGCAATGGATATCTTAAATGGTGAAGGCCCTGATATCCTTATGAATGTAAGCTATTACGGTCAGCTTAACAGTTCCAACTATCTTACTGACCTTTCAGATTACATTGGCAATCTGAGTTCCGACAAATACTTTACAAATGTTATCGATGCATCCAGAGTGGACGGAAAGCTCTATAACCTTCCTATCTGCTTTGTTGTTGAAGGAATCCACACAGATGCCAAATATGCAGGTAAATCCGGTGTCGGCTTTACGACCAAAGAATATGAGAAGTTCCTCAACGAGACCTTGAACGGCAACGATATCGTTAATTCAGGACAGGCTTATTACTTTGCAAAACTCTATACTGCAATGGCCGATAAGTTCATTGTAAACGGCAAAGCCGATTTCTCCTGCTCCGAATTTGCCGATCTTGCAGAATTCGTCAAGAACAATGTACCTGAGAATGCAAAGTCATATGATGAGATGTACGAAGAAGATGACTGGGTCGACGCATCCTACGCTGTGGGAGCTTCCATAACAAAGGCAGACATGGGATATGAGAGTGTCGGTCCTGCTATGGAAAGTTACTGCTACGGACTGTCATCCTATCTTACAGAGATCGTACAGTTACAGGGCGGAATGGCAATCCTGGGATATCCTTCCGCTGACGGAAGAGGACCGTTGGTCGAACCATATATCTCAGTAGCGATTTCTGCTCAGGCTAATAATCCCGATGCTTGCGGCGAATTTGTTAAGATGCTCCTTTCTGATGAGCTTCAGCGTGATTTCGCCATGAATGACAATTTTGTTATCAACCGTGAAGCATTCAGGGAAGCAGGTAAGGTTTGCATTGATTACTTCAACAAGGAAGGATATGAATCTTACTTCGGATATGATGACAACCTTAACCAGAAGCGCATCAAGTTTACGGATGAACATATCGATGCTATGGAAAACATTATCGTGAGCTGCTCGAACACAAATTCAAAAGACTCAGCGATCAACCTTATCCTTATCGAAGAGATGCCTGCTTATTTCTCAGGCCAGAAGGATCTGAAAGCTGTTGTTGAGATCGCTCAGGACAGAGTACAGAAAGTCCTTGACGAAAGAGGCTGATAATCTGCCGGACAGAAGTTTTTCAAAGGAGCTGCGCGTTATCGTGCGGCTCCTTTTTTGATAAAAATGGTACGAACATGTGATTTAAAGGAATAGTCTGCAAAAAAAACAGGGGGTGCCGAGCACCCCCTTTCATGTTTTGATAAATTACTTAATTACTGCTAAATCAAGCTGTCTCATCAGCAGACTCGGCATCCTTGTCAGCCTTATCTTCTTTATCACTTTCCTCAGCAACAGCTTCAGCAGCAGAAGATTTTGCAGCTCTGAGCTTGGCGATCTCTTCAGCCTTCTGGGCAGCAATACGTGCTTCTTCTTCAGCCTTTGCAGCAGCAGCCTTAGCTTTCTCTTCTGCAAGGAGAGCAGCCTGTCTTGCTTCTTCAGCCTTCTGGGCAGCAATACGTGCTTCTTCGATAGCCTTCTCTGCAGCGATACGGGCTTCCTTCTCTGCTTTCTCGGCAGCGATCCTTGCATCTTCTTCGGACTTCATCTGATTTGCAAAATCAAGATCATCCTGAGCCTTAACGAGAGCGAGCTTTGCAGCCTCGTACTCGGCAGATGCAGCCTCTTCTTCCTTGGTAGCTGTGATAACAGCTTCCTTTGTCTCGAGTTCGACCTTCTCGGCCTCAACTCTTGCCTTCTCGTCAGCTTTTCTGCGCTCGGTGAGCTTAGCTTCCTCTGCTGTAAGAGCAGCAGCAGCCTTCTCTTCCTCTTCAGCCTTGGCAATAGCGGCTTTAGCAAGTTCTTCAGCCTTTGTAGCTTCTGCTCTTGCTTCCTCGGCACGCTTAACGGCCTGAAGTGTTGCTTCCTTTGCGATAGCTTCCTTGGAGATGGAAGCTTCCTCTGCTTTCTTAGCAGCAGCAAGTGCTTCTTCAGCAGCCGTAACGGCGCTTCTTGCCTCAACGACCTTTGCAGCGGCACCCTTAGCTTTCTGGCTGGCGCGGCGCTCTTCGTTCTGTGCTCTTAAAGCAACAGACTGTGCAACAGCCAGAGCTGACTGTGCAGCGCTTCTGCCGGACTGAGGAGCACGCTCGATAGCGGGCTTGCTCTCAGCAGGTTCTGCTGTAGTTGTTGTTGCAGAAGAATGAGCCTGCTGTTCAGCTACATACTGTGCGTGATTGACAGATGCTGACTTAGGTCTCTTGATCGGCGGCTTTAACCCGACAGGAGTGATCTCATTCTTGTTCTCGGGTTCAGCTCCCAAACCTCTCTCTTCCTTACGCCTTGCTTCAGCAGCCTTACGCATCTCGATCTGAGCCTTGGCAGCTTCCGCACGCTCTCTTGCGAGCTGAGCAGCAGTAGAGTTGGACGGTGTGTGAGCGGTCTGTCCGCCCGGACGTCCTGAGGTCTGAAGATTAACGATGTTGGGATTAGCAGGTCTGATGCTCTGACCTGCCTGAGAATGTCCCGCACCCTGTGTTGCGATGCTTCCTCCCAAGCCGTCCTTACCTTTAAATACGTTTCCCAAAATGTTTGCCATCCCTTTGCCCCCTGAATGTCAAGCTTTTTAAGATGATATTAAATATCTTCAATAAATTTATTATACTTGGCACTGATTATTTTTCAAGACACTTTGTCAAACAAAGTATTCGTTTTTAAGGACAAATTGTTGCAATATGTACAAAGTGTGGCACATCGTGAAAAAATCGTGAAAATCAACGGCTTATTTGTTTAGAAATACTTTACAACGGGTTTAACAGCGTGTATAATTTCGCACGTTGAAGTTTAGTGTTGGTAAACCAAAAGTTTAGGACAGGAAAGATTATGGAAATCGGATCAAAGATCAAAAATCTCAGACTTCAGAACCGTCTTACCCAGGAGGAACTGGGCGACAGATGTGAACTTTCCAAGGGATTCATCTCTCTTCTGGAAAGTGACAAGACATCTCCTTCCATCGCTACTTTGGAAGATATACTCAGTGCGCTCGGTACTGATTTCGCACACTTCTTTAAAGAGGAAGCGGGAGAGAGAGTCGTATACGGCAAGGCTGATTTTTCCGTAAAGCAGGATCAGGATCTCAAAAACGAGATCTGCTGGCTTATTCCTAATGCCCAGAAAAACGAGATGGAACCAATTCTCATAACTATCGAACCCGGCGGTTCGACTTATCCGGACAATCCGCACGAGGGTGAGGAATTCGGATATGTGCTGGAAGGAACCATCACCATAGTGATCGACAAAGAGAAGTTCCAGGCGAAAAAAGGGGAGAGTTTCTATCTTGCATGTGACAAGCCTCACTATCTTGAGAACACTACAAACCGTCAGGCGAAGGCTATATGGATATCCTCACCGCCCAGTTTTTAAATAATCATCTATCTAATTATATTCAGATATTATTTTCGGGAGGGGCAGTGATCAATGCAGTATAACCAGATCCTTGAAGACAGTACGGGCAGTGAGCACATCATAGAGATAAAAGACCTGTGCAAGAGTTTTGACGGTACAAAGGTATTAAAGAATATTACTTTCTATATCAGGAATAACGAGTTTATAACGCTTCTGGGACCTTCCGGATGCGGTAAGTCAACAACTCTCAGGATCATCGCCGGTTTTGAGACCGCAGATTCGGGCATTGTTAATTTTGAAGGCAAGGACTTAAAGAGTGTTCCCGCCAACAAGCGCAACATCAATACCGTATTCCAGAGATATGCTCTTTTCCCGCATCTCAACGTTTTCGATAACGTTGCATTCGGTCTCAAGATCAAGAAAGTCAACAAAGCCGAGATCAAGCAGAGAGTAAACAAAGCTCTTGCCACTGTCGGTCTTGCTGACTATGGCGAGAGATATATCGATCAGCTGTCAGGCGGACAGATGCAGAGAGTCGCTATCGCAAGGGCGATCGTAAACCGTCCGAGGATCCTTTTGCTCGATGAGCCTCTGGGTGCGCTGGATCTCAAGATGAGAAAAGAGATGCAGATCGAACTTAAGGAAATGCAGCGAGAACTCGGCATCACATTCGTATACGTTACCCACGATCAGGAAGAAGCGCTCACGATGTCCGATACTATCATTGTCATGAAGGATGGTATCATCCAGCAGATCGGAACACCGATCGATGTCTATAACGAACCCAAGAATGCTTATGTGGCGGACTTTATCGGCGAATCCAACATCGTTGCCGGCACTATGAAAAAGGACAGGGAAGTAGTGCTTTCGAGCGGCATCACATTTGAATGCGTTGACCCCATGTTCCCTGAGTTTACGGAAGGGATCGCAAATCTGGTCGATGTTGTCATCAGACCTGAGGATTTCTATGTTGCCGAAGAGGCTGAAGGCAGGATCAACGGAACAGTCGAATCCCTTGTATTTAAAGGCGTTCATTACGAGATGATCGTAAGATCCGACGACGGCATCGAGTGGCTCGTACAGAATGTCGATCCTTCTGTTGTGGGAAGCCGTGTCGGTCTTTATGTCGATCCGGATGATATCCAGATCATGAGAAGATCTGAACTCTCTCCGGATTTCGGAAGCTTCGGTATCAAGCATCCAGATCAGGAGGAAAGTTCCGAATCCAAAGAGGCCAAAGCTAACAGTATAGGTGAGAATGTCGTCGAGGAGGCTGACGTTAAGCCGGAGGAAGAAGATATTGAGCCGGAGGTTGAGACAGAGGAATAATGACTGAACTCAAGTCAAGAATCAAACTGATGCCGGTCCATGCATTTGTCATGATCTTCGCGGCACTGTACTCGTTCATCAGCATCTTCATTCCGATGTTCGAGCTATTTGTTCAGTATGTGCCTTTCCGCACATACTCTCTCTTTACGCTGCTCCTTAATCCGAGGGTCTATACCAGGATCAGGAGCGGTTCTGTCAATCTGAACTTCCAGAGCTTTGCCGCATGGGCATTCGTTATCACGATAGTCCTTGCTGTTGCAGCTCTCACACTGTCTTTGTCCTATCCTTTCTACTACAACTCAAGGAATAAGAGAAAGATAGGTTACTTATCTGTTCTTGTGCTATTTGCAGGGCGCGGCGCCGCACATGTTGTCACTTTATCCAAGATGGTCTCGGAGCAGATGATCAACGATAACGGACTTACACCTCAAAGACTTTATGTTGCACAGTCTTTTGCCGGCAATCTCATGGTGATCGTTTTGGGGATCGGCATAGCCGCATGTCTTTACGGTGCTCTGAATCTTAAGATGAACTATAAGATCTTTGCATATCCTTATCTTGCATGGATCGTTATATTCACGATACTTCCTTTGATCCTTATCCTTTTCCGCGCTTTTTTCAAAAAGGCTGCCGGAGGCGGATATGAATTTACGACAGCAGGCTTTGCCGTTTTGTTCCAGAACAAGACGGTATCAACAAGATTCTATGGAGCAGACGTTACTTTACAGGAATATTTTTCGATCTTTTTAAGAAGTCTGGATTATGCAGTATGGACAACGATCGGATGTCTTGTTCTGGGATATCCCGCAAGCTATATCCTTGCCAGAAGATCCAAGCTCAAGCGTCAGAACGGCTCAAGACTTTTAATGCTCTTTGTGCTGCCGATGTGGATGAACACGATGCTCAGAACATATGCCTGGAGAGCCTTTTTCAGTGAGACAGGCGTTCTTAACACACTGATGCAGCAGACGGGTCTGATCGATGCCCCGATCCTTTTCTTGAAGAATGAAGTTATCGCCGACGTCGTTACCAAGCTTGTCATGACGAATGACTTCCTGCCGTTCATGATCCTTCCTCTTTATTCGGTGCTTGTTAAACTTGACGACAGTTTATCGGAGGCTGCTTACGATCTTGGAGCGACCAAGATCCAGACCTTCCTGAAGGTTATTTTCCCGCTGTCACTTCCGGGCGTTATCTCAGGTATCCAGATGGTGTTCATGCCTTCGCTGACGTTCTACATGATCCCCGATATCCTTAACGAGGGTTCGAAAACAACTATCGGAAACACTGTGCAGAACTTCATCTTAAATGAGAGCACCACCTACAATCAGGCGGGCAACGTGCTTTCGTTGCTCCTGCTTATTTTCGTTCTCATCACTATGGGAATCTTGCGCGGCCAGGATAAAGAAGCCGGAGGAGGTATGGCATTATGAGAATCGCAAAAAGACTCGTACCCGACATCTACCTTGGTCTCTTATTGGTATTCATCTATCTGCCGATAGCGATACTTATCATCTATTCATTTAATGCTCTGCCCAAATCATTTATCTGGGGCGGCTTTACACTGAATAACTACAAGAGCCTTTTTAAGGGTTCAGACGGAAGCGGCATTCTTGAGTCTCTGATCGAGACACTCAAAGTTGCTTCTATCGCCGCTGTTGCATCGACAGCATTCGGCGTTTTGAGCTCACTGGGTCTTGCTTACCTTAATAAGAAACTTCAAAACCTCGCCATGACGATGACATACGTTCCGAACGTAATGCCGGATCTTGTAACCGGTATTTCATTCATGCTTCTGTTTTCGTTCTTAGGCGTTCAGAAGAGCGAGTTCACACTCATCATGTCGCATATCGCACTCTGCGTGCCTTTTGCGATCCTTTCGATCAGCCCTAAGATCCGCCAGCTCGACAAGAGTCTTACCGAAGCTGCGATGGATCTCGGCGCCACAAGATTCCAGACATTAAGACTGGTCATCATCCCTGAGATCATGCCCGGCATATTATCTTCGGCACTTCTCACGTTTACGCTTTCCATCGATGACTACCTCATCAGCAACTTTAACGTGGACAGCTCCATCCAGACTCTGCCCATGATGATCTATTCAATGGCAAAGCTCGGAGTTAATCCGAAGATGAATGCGCTTACGACATTGATGTTCGGTGCGGTCCTGATCCTCATGGTCCTTTCAAACCTGTCGTCGTTCAAAAAAACGAAGCGTACAAAATAGTCTGCTAACGGATCTTCGTATTCGGGTAATAAGTACAAATGAGCATAAAAGGAGAGTAAAGAAATGAACAAGAACGTAAGGAAAGTAATTGCTTCTATGTCAGCTCTTGTCATGGCAGGCGCCTGTGTCCTGCCCTGCGGATGCACCAAGAAGCAGCAGCTCGTCATCTACAACTGGGGTGAGTACATTGCTGAAGATACAATAGCCAAGTTCGAGGCTAAATATCCTCAGTATGATGTTGTTTACAGAACATTCGAGACGAATGAGACAATGTACCCCAACCTTAGCAACGGATATGACGTTAT
The DNA here is from genome assembly GCA_024684815.1 of Saccharofermentans sp. Lineage (GTDB taxonomy): Bacteria > Bacillota > Clostridia > Saccharofermentanales > Saccharofermentanaceae > Saccharofermentans. Next base: position 12,505 of record JAIKWL010000058.1, read on the forward strand.
CATTCCCTCTGATTACATGGTCTGCCGTCTTATTGAAGAAGACTGGGTACAGCCCCTCGACTGGAACAAGCTTCCCAATGTTACCAAGTACATGGATCCCATGTTCAATTCAGTAACTTATACCGACAACGCTGAGGTCTCTGATCAGGTCCTCGATTATGCGGTTCCCTATATGTACTGCACGGTAGGTCTTGTATATGACGCAAACAAGATCACACTTCCCGAAGGAACAACAGATCCTGCAGTTATCTGGGATGTCCTTTTCAACACAAATGCCGATTACAGTGTCGGAATGCTGGATTCAATGCGTGAGTCTGTAGGCACCGCACTTAATTACAGAGGTTATTCCGTCAACTCAATGAACGATGCCGAACTCCAGGAAGCACTCGATATCCTTGTTGCACAGAAGAGCGCTCTTCATCCTTCATACGGTGTAGACAACCTCAAGGATAAAGTTGCAGCAGGCGAACTTGCCGCATGCATGTCATGGTCCGGCGACCACATCATCATGCTCGACAGGATCGAGGAACTCGGAAATGACGAAAAGATCGATCTCCGCTTTGTTCTTCCTGAAGGTTCCAACTGGTCAGTAGATATGATGTGCGTTCCCACGAACTGCAAGAACTACGACGGTGCAATGGATTTTATCAATTTCATGTACGATCCCGAGATCGCATATGAGAACTGCGATTATGTCGGATATTCAACTCCTAATACAGCAGCAATAGATATGCTCGATCCCGAGATCTCCGGCAATATTTATTACTATCCTGATGAAGACGTGTTCTCTTCTCTGGAATTCTACTACACCTCTGATGCACTTGAGGAAAGATATACAGAGCTCTGGAACACAGTAAAGGCAAGCGCGTAAAACTTTTTCTTTATATACAACCTTATCAGTCGCGGGCGGTATCTTCGGGTGCCGCCCGCAATTATTGCGGAGAGATTTTTGGCAGGCAGGGATAACCGATATCATCTGATCGATAAGAATTACAGATAATAAAAAACCCGTCAGAAGACGGGTTTAACAATGTTAAATGCTTTGTTTTATGCGTTTTACTGTGCTGCGAAAAATGTTCCCACGTCATCCTGGTCGATGATCTTCTCGAGAACCTGAATGCCTGCACCGTCCGCGATAACGCCCATTATACCGTTTTCCGTGACCTTGCTCATTGCGGTGATCTTGGTGCTCATGCCGCCAGTTCCGAGCCAGGATCCTTTGCCTGAAGTGAAATCAAGCATCTCGGGAGTGACTTTCTCGACATATGAGATGCGCTCTGCATCGGGATTCTGTCTGGGGTTCGAATCATAAAGGCCGTCAACATCCGAGAGGATAACGAGAAGATCTGCTTTTGCAAGGCAGGCGACGTCAGCGGACAGTGTGTCATTGTCGCCGAATGTGCCGTTGTGCATGATCTCCGTTGTTGATACGGAGTCGTTCTCGTTTATAACAGGGATTATGCGCATCTCGAGAAGAGTCTCGATGGTGTTAGTTACGTTTGCGCGTGTGAGCTTGTCTGTAATGCCGTCCTTGGTAAGCAGGATCTGGCCGCAGCGGTAAGAATACTCTGAAAAGCTTCTTGCATAAGCATTCATGAGTTCGCACTGACCTACAGATGCAATCGCCTGTTTCTCACGTGTAGTGGTGGGGCGTTCTTTCAGATCTAGGTATCCGATACCTACACCGATGGCGCCGGAGCTGACGAGCAGGACTTCCTTGCCGCGGTTCATCAGATCGGAGATGGAACGGCAGAGTCTGTCGATGTTTCCGAGGTTCATTTTGCCGTTGTCATATGTCAGGGTCGAAGTGCCGACCTTGACGACAATTCTTTTCGCAAAGTTAACGGGATTGCGTGATCCGGAATATTTGCTCAAAGTAGTTCTCCTGTTTCTTATTTCTATCAGACTGAACAAGAATAAACTCTTGCGTAACAAAATGCAAGAAAATACTTGTTTTTACGGGAAAAACCGTTACCCGGGCTGTCCGTTGTTCGGATCGGGTCCTCCGCCTCCGCCGGGCCCTCCGGGTCCTCCGGGCTGTCCGTTGTTCGGATCAGGCGGCACTGTGGGAGTAGGTGTGGGAGTTGCCACATGGATCGGACACGGCTTGTTGTCGGAAGGGCAAAGAAAACTTCCGGCAACAAAGTAGTCGGTATAGATAGTCGCTTTCGCCTCCTTGCAGGCATCTGTCGGATAGTAGCCCGATGAACAGACCTGCATTTGTACGATCGTGTCCGGTTTGTTGAAAGACGCACCGGGAAGGTTCTCGTGGATCTTGTTCATGCAGTGCATCCAGATCCTTACGGCACCGGCATTGTCGCATTCGGGGATGCTGGTCTGACGGAGCCTGTTGTCGTAACCGTACCAGACTGCTGCGGAATAGTAAGGCGTGAAGCCGCAGAACCATCTGTCGATGTTGTCGGATGTGGTTCCCGTCTTGCCGGCGGTATCAATGTGATCGCCGTCGAGGTTTTCGATCTGGCCTCCGAATTTAGAAGGAGTACTGTTGGTTACAACGCCCTTAAGACAATCTCCGATGAAGAAGCATGTCTCGGCTGAATAGACCTGATAACTGATCGGGTCGGATTTAATGATGACGTTGCCGTCTGAATCGAGGACCTGCGTATAGGCATAAGGTTCGACATATGTTCCGCCCGTGGCGAAAGTGTGATATGCGGCAGCCATTTCGAGAGTTGTCATACCTTTCGTAAAACCGCCGACGGACTGTGAAGGATATGCTCCTTCGGATGTTCTGTCGATACCGACCTGCTTAAGATACCAGAGAGCTGTCTCGCCGCCGACGCTGGTCCAGACTTCCGCCGCAATGGTGTTAAGCGAATTTACGAGAGCTGTTCTGATAGTGACTGCTCCAAGATATGATCTCGTGTAATTGACAGGCCAGTTGGTGTTCGGGTGCTGGGGATCCAGATGCTTGGGTTCATCCATATAAACAGAGGACGGAGCGATCAATCCGAGTTCGAATGCCGGTGCATATTCAAGCAAAGGCTTTATGGACGAGCCCGGGTTACGGTGCGTGGAAACAGCTCTGTTAAGGGACAGATTCATCGTCTTCTCGCCGTAACCGCCCTGCATGGCAGCGATCGCACCGGTGTTGTTGTTGATGACGACCATAGAGGCATTCGGCTTTTCGGGATAGTCTGCGATCTGGTTAGGATCGGATTGGAACAGATCCCTGTTGGTAAAGGCTTCATCGAGGACAGCCTGAGTCTCAGGCTCTAATGTCGTATAGATGTGATAACCCCTGTTATAGACAAGTGAAGATGCGAGGTTTCTTGTAATTCCGCGTGCTTTTGCGATATCACCGATTACTTCCGAGATTGCATATTCCGTGAAATATGAGTTGATCGTAGTAGTGTGGTCTGTGCTTCTCTGACGGAATTCGAGTTCGGTGTTGAGAGCATCTTCATATTCCTCCTGGGTGATCATCTCGAGTTCGAGCATCTTGCCGAGGATGGTCCTCATTCTTCTCTGGGCATTTCTCTTGCCGGATTCCCTCAGGGGATTGTAGTAAGAAGGGCTCTTTGGCAGTCCTGCGATCAATGCGCATTCAGGAAGAGTGAGTTCTGAAGCATTCTTGCCGAAGTAGTTCATGGCTGCGGCCTGGACACCGACATAGTTATTGCCCATAGGAGCCAGATTTATATAAAGTTCCAATATCTCGTCTTTAGTAAGGTTCTGCTCGAGGCTCATGGCCGAGAACCATTCCTGGACTTTACGTGAAGTGGAGTGTTCATCCTGACCGCTTATAAGTTTTACGGTCTGCTGCGTGATAGTCGAACCGCCGTGTGTGGCAGAACCGCCGTTTGCAATGGCGGATAACAGGGCGCTTCCTATACGTTTGATATCGATTCCGGAATGTTCCCTGAAACGCTCGTCCTCTATTGCAATGATCGCATCGTCAAGATAGGTGTCTTTAACTGCGCTGTAGGAAACATAGATCCTGTCAACGTTTTCGGAACCGGTCAGTTTTGCGATGACGTTGTTCTTGCTGTCATATACGAAAGATGTCTGGGATTCCTCTGCAGAAGTCAGATCACCGATGGATAAAGGCTTGGTCGTTGAGGCATAGCCCAGGAGCATGCCGGCACCGAAGCCGCCCAGGGCAAAACACAGGCACAGAACGGCGACGATCACCACTCTCAAGATGTCGCCGATAAAACTGGCCGCTTCGTGAGCCCAGCTTCTGTTGAATCCGCATTTAGTGGGTTTTCCTTTGAGCTGACTTCTGAGTTCGTCAGCAAGAGCGCTGTTCTCGGGCGCTACGGGTCTGGTCGATCTTTGTCTCCTATTTTCACCGATTTGAGGCAATTAAATCGTCTCCTTCAAAATTCAAGTCTCCTCATTTTACCACGTCTTCGACTATAATTAGATTACTAATATGAGGCAAAGCGTAAGGGGTCAGGACAGCACGTGGAACCTGTTGAAATCTTGATTACGGCATTAGGAAGCGAAGGACAGGGCATCGGATGCCTTCCTTCGGGCAAGACATGTTTTGTTGCGGGGGTGTTTCCGGGCGAGAGCTGTCTTGCATATATCGTTTCTGATTCGAAAAAATATGCTGTCGCTGAGGCAGCTGAATTATTGACCAAATCCCCCTGCAGAACCGGACCTTTCAGGCCTTCCGACGAAGTATGCGGCGGTCTGCCTTTTGCCGGTCTTTCTTATGAGGAGCAGCTTAAATTCAAGCAGTCACGCGTACGTGACTGCCTTATCAGGATCGGAGGTTTTGATCCTTCATTCGTTGATAAGGTCATGAAGCCTGTCATATCTGCCGGCAGTCCTTTCAGATACAGAAATCACATGCAGTATGCAATAAGAGACGGCCGGATCGGGCTTTTGTGTGCCAGATCGGACAAGCTCGGGGAATACGACGGCGAGCTTATCGAATATGAGATCTTCGGGAAGATAAAAGACGCTGTTGAGGCGGTTTTCGGGCGCGCCCCGACGAGACTTTTCGACGGGCTGGTATTAAGAGGTTCATTAAGGACTAAAGAGATCCTGGCTGAACTCGTCAGTCCTTCAGAAGCAGCCCATGAGATCGTGATCAGGGATGCGAAAAACTACATCATATCCACGGATCTCGACAGTCTTATAAAGAGAATATGTGAGGAGAACGGCTATATCCTGAAAGGACTACTGTTCAGGATCAGCCCTTCCAGGATCTCGAAAAGGACAAGGTCGGGCATCAGGACAGTGATAGAAGGAGTCGACTATTACGATGAGATCTTCAGGTCCAGACGTCTGCGGATCAAGGCCGGATCGTTCTTCCAGGTCAATACCGTACAGGCCGAAAAGCTTGCGGACAAGGCGTCCGAGGCCGTAAGCGGTGCCAAGGTCATTTACGATCTTTACTGCGGATGCGGAACATTGGGATTGTCCGTAAAACAGAAGGGACAAAGACTTCTGGGGATCGAAGTTATTCCCGAAGCTGTGCAGTCCGCCAAGATCAACCGTTCCCTGGCACTTGATGAGGAAGAAGCTTCAGAGTGTGAGTTCATCTGCAAAGACGTGCTTAAGACGGATTTTACCTCGCTTATCAGGAACTCTAAGATCCTGCCGCCCGACTGCATTATCGTTGATCCTCCGAGAAAAGGACTTGATATCGGAGTAATAAGGAAGATCACGGATCTCGGAGCACCGCAGATCTGCTATATCTCGTGTGATCCTGCAACTCTTGCAAGGGACCTTAAGATGCTTTCAGGAGAGTATGAGATAACGGAAGTAACACCCGCTGATCTTTTCCCGAATGCAAGCCATGTTGAGACGGTAGTCCTTCTTTCCAAGGGAATCGATATATCTGCAGGAAAGCTGCGTGTGGAGATGTCTGTAGAGGATATGGATCTTTCTGCTGCTCATGGAAAAACCTCATATGGCGGGATTAAAAAACATGTAAAAGATAAAACCGGACTAAATGTAACAAGCTTGAATATTGCACAGGTTAAACGTAAATACGGAATGATCGAAAGAGTGAATCATAACCTGCCAAGAACTGAGAATCCGCGCAGGCCAAATTGCACCCCGCAAAAAGAAAAGGCGATTTTGGATGCGTTTGGTAATTATGGGATGAATCCTCAGGTCTGAGAAGGGATTGAATCCTTTTATTCCCTAAGCTTTGCCAAGAAAATGTTCCCAATCTTCCAATCTGTAGAGTATTCTAATCATATTGATTTCAAACCTAATATGATGGTGCATTCGATGAAGAGGCTTTTTCTTAAATTGTGTTCTTTGGTATTGATAATGTCAGTTGCATTATCTATAGCTTCATGTGGTAAGTCCAAAAGCAACAAACGTGATGCAGAGATAATTGCTGAGGATTCACCATGGTTTGAAAGCGAAGTCATAAATGTTGATTTGGGAATAGATACAAGCAAAGAACTCATGTCGTATGAAGCAAAGATGGCAGGTTTTGACGATAAGTATATGGTCATCCTTTGTACGGGATCTTATTGGTCACAGAGTGATGCAGATGTAGGAGAACCATTTGCCAATTTATCAGTTTTAGACAGAGAAACAAAAGAAGTCAAAACGTT
>JAIKWL010000077.1 GCA_024684815.1 Saccharofermentans sp.
CCTTATGCTCTTTAACATATCTCAGGGCATCTTTCTTGAATTCAGGCGTATAAGATCGAGACATAGGCTTCTTCCTCCATGTATTTATTATAGATTGGATTTTGGAAAATCGCTGTCCGTTTCTTAGTCTACCTTCAACAATACTCATCACGAAAAACGAAAACGCACGGGAGTGAAGTGGTCTAAATGTTTGAGACGATTATCAGCTGTTTGAAAACACACCGCCAAATCCCGGTTTGTTTTCTTCAAGGAAACGGTCTACCTTCTACACTTCCACAAACAAGCTGCATCTCGTTGAGGTTTTGAGACACAGCCTGTATTTATACAAATATAATGTTCTTTATCGTTATTTCCTTCCAAGGAACAGCGGAAGCAGGAGTGATACCAGGAAGCCTGTTATAAAGTTGATAACAAGACCGATCACCAATGCGAGAACCAACTGGTTGAAGAAAACTCCGATGAATATTGCAGCTGCGGAAGGACCCAGACCGAAGTACATGAACATCATCTGAATAACAACTTTGATCGTCTTCGCGGATTCCCCGGGAATAGACAGAGCTATAAACGTTCCGACAGTTGTTGCAAAGAAACTGATCGAGAGTATAAACAGGAACCATACCAATATGACAGCAGGGCTCACTGTGAGAATGATACCGGCAACGATCATAGGCAATAACAGATCGATCGCATTTACTGCAAGACAGCCTAACAGTGAATAAAAGATCTTCTTATAACCTTTCTCCGGTATTAGGATAAAGAACTCCCTTGATGTATCTTCTCTAATCGGGTCACCGAGTGTACGGTAAAAAGCGATAGCGCCGAGTGCACTTGCAGGAATAAAGAACAGATCACCTGTTCCGTATCTCTGCACGACATAAGCTACGATACCTGCAGTAAGCAGATATACGATCATTGTTGTCGAGAAGATCTTGAGCTTGGCAAATCTGAATCTGTTGAAGACGGCTTTGTAGAAGAAAACACTGGCTCCTGAACCATAGTGGAATCCTTCGCGGTCGATAGAAGCCTTGCGCTCCTTATCTCTTATTACAGTAGCGCCGTTGGTCGATCTTCTGGCATTCTCTATCTGTTCCGCTTTTCTCTCTGCGGCAAACATGGCATCTTCATAGAAATCGGCTTTCATCTTCCAGATGAAGACAATGATAAGGATACAGGAGACAACAAAGAGACCCAGGTAGATACCTGCCCTTAAAAGATCACCTGTAACTGCATAGTAGGAGATGCCTCTGAGCCATCCCCAGAACGGTATCCAGTGTGTTGAAGGACTTGCAAAATAACCGGCAAGAGCAGGAATGATCTCCTTCTTTCCGATGGTTATGTATGCTATAAAACCGGCACCGATAAGGCCGTATAAAATTATCAGGAATCTGTTGATGCTTTCAGAAGCATTCTTAAGTTTGGATGCGATTGTGTAGAAAGCCACCTGGATCAAAGTGCTGAACATGAGAGAGAACATATAAACGATCACGCATGACAGAGCACCCCAGAAACCGAGCTTGGCACCATACATAAGATTCGGAATCTGATAGAGCATAAACAGCGAGAAAAACAACGACATTCCGAGCGTACATGTTAGTCTGAACATGAGCACAGACTGAGGTTTGATCGGCGCAGCGAAAAGCATCGGCACATCCGCCGGCTGGAATATCTTTCCCGAACTCTTTGAATTCGCGACATTCGTGGCAAGAATGAGAAGGAACAGCACAGAGATAATAAAATCAACTATAGTGGCAGATGTCAGATTATATTTCTCAATATAGTCTCCGATCCTGCTGTTAAATGAAAACTCGAATTCAAGATCTTCATCATCAATGATCTGATCCCCGTCTTCATCGCCGGGCTGTTCAACTTCTTCCAAAGTCTCCTTAGTGGTATTCTTCAATCCATCGGCTGTTTTTGAGATCACAGTTCCGATAATACCGCCGATAAGACTTCCTCCGATCATGAAAACGAGAAAGATCGCTACCCATGTCTTAAAGAGCTTCTTAAGAGTATTAAGAAGTGAGTGAGTGGCATAATACAAAAACAGTCTCATTTTTCAGATTCTCCTGCCTTCTCACCCGCGTCAATGCCGCTTCCGGAACTTATTACATCTTCCTTGCTTATGCCTTCTGTCACTTCAAAGAAGATATCCTCCAATGATTTTCCGCTGCCCTCGATCTCGTCACGGGTCACATTTGCGCGGATCCTGCCGTCCTGCATGATTATCGTTCTGTCCCAGAGCATATCGACACTGTCGATAATGTGAGTACTGATGAAAAGCGTCTTCCCTGCCACGCGCATCTCTTCGATATAATTCTTTAATTCCTTGATGGCATGCGGATCGAGACCCAGCATCGGTTCATCAAGAAGAATTAGATCGGGATCAGGCAAAAGACCGATACAGAGATTGAGTTTCTGCTGCATTCCCTTTGAAAGTTCATCGCCGAACTTCTTGCGCTTATCGTCTAATTCAAAGCGCTCAAGCAGCATGTTGATGCGTTCCTTATAGTTCGTAAGCTTATAAGCGCGCGCAATAAACTCCATATGCTCGATAACGGTAAGTGTCGGATAAAGTGAAGGCATCTCAGGTATGTATCCCAGGTACTTGCGTGCCTCGGCAGTCTTGGTGCTCAGTCCGTTGATCGTTATGGAACCTTCGTACTTGAGAAAACCGATCATGGACTTGATGATCGTACTCTTGCCGGCTCCGTTGGGACCTAAAAGGACCGTCAGCGTTCCCGGTTCAAGCGTAAAGGATACATCATTGCATGCAACATTTTTGCCGTAACGTTTTGTTACGTTTTTAACTTCCAACATTCGAATTACCCCCGTATTCCAAATACTTTGTTTAGTTTGCCATTTCAGAAGATGCTTTTCAATAGCATTCGCATCAGGCAAAAATACCTAATCGGAATATATCAGGCCTTGTACTTCTCGACATATTCCTGGTACTTTCTTTCGCTGATCTTATCCTTACGCTGCTTGAAATCGTGCATGTAAGTATCTGAATCAGCATTTCTGCTCTTGAATCTGTATGCAATGGCCGCAATATTGAGACTGTGCTCCGCGATCCTGACGCAACTGTACAAGATATCGTTGAATACAAATCCCTGCTCTGTCGTGCAAATGCCTTCTGACAGCCTTTCGACGTGATTTGCTTTGAACTTATCGCACATCTCGCTGATCACTGTCCTCAAGGGACCGATGTTCTCGGCATTTTTAGCATCAGGAGACAGATAGCACTCCAAAGCCATGGTATAGATATCACGAACCGCAGGGATTACCCTCTTCAGTTCGTCATCTGCAGCATCAGAGAAATCCAGATGTTTTGTCTCTATCTCTTCTGCGGAATCAGACAAATAGTTGGCGTGATCAGCTATTCGCTCGACTTCACCGATCGCCTGCAGCATGCTTGACGATCTGTTCTTATCTTCAACATTAAGGTGTTGTGTGGTCGTAAGCTTCATCAGATATGAACCCAGAATATCTTCGTAACCGTCCACTCTTTCCTCATTCTTCTTAATGAAGTCAAAGTCGGCGGTGTTATAGCCGTTAAGCAGCATATCCATCGACTTATCAAGTCCGCTCTGAGCTTTGTTGATCATATTGACCATCATATTATGGCACTCGGCAACAGCGATAGGAGGAGTAAGCATGAGACGTTCGTCGAGCTTGAACTCCTGCTCCTCATCAGTCTCTTTGACGATAAGATGTGCGATCTTTACGAGAAGCTTTGAGAACGGGAACAAAAGGATCGTAGTTGCGATATTAAATACTGAGTGAATGGCTGCGACGCCGACAATGTTTACGCCGCTGTTCATGAAATCAAAATCGAAAACAGCATTAACAATATAGAAAACTGCAAGCCAGAAAATAACTCCGATTAATTTGATCACAACATGGATCGCTGTAACTCTCTTTGCATCCCTGTTAACACCTATGGAAGACAGGACTGCAGTCATGCATGTTCCGATATTCGCACCCATTACGAGCGGAATGGCCATGCCGTATGTGAGCTGACCTGTCATTGAAATACTCTGAAGGATACCGATTGCAGCAGCGGAACTCTGGATGATCCCTGTTACGACCGCACCGGCTAAAACGCCCAGGATCGGATTCTTGAATGCCGTCATTATGGAGACAAAACTGTCCATTTCTTTCAAAGGTTCCATCGAAGCCGACATCATCGTCATTCCTTGCATGAGGATCGCAAATCCCAAACACATGGATCCGATATCCTTGCGGTGCTGTTTTTTGCTCATTGTCAGAAGAATTGCTCCGATCAAAGCGAAAATGAGCGAGAAGCAGGACGGCTTGAGCAGTTTAAGAAATATGTTGTCGCCGCTGTCAATGCCTGCTAAAGACAGGATCCACGCCGTAAGTGTCGTTCCGATATCAGAACCGAAAATAACACCGACAGTCTGTGGAAGTTCCATAATGCCTGAGTTGACAAAGCCGACCAGCATGACGGTCATGGCTGACGAGGATTGGATCGCAATTGTTATGACCGCACCTACTGCAAGACCTTTAAACTTATTGTCAGTAGCCTTGTTAAGGAGTTTTTCCAGCCTTCCGCCGGCAGTTTTCTTTAATGATTCAGATAAAAGGTGCATTCCGTACAAAAAGAATGCAAGGCCTCCGAAAAGAGTAATAAACGAGAAAACATCCATAAAGTGCAATATCCTCTTTAAAATTCATCATGTCATTTAGCTCATATTTTATAACCAAACAGTACGTTTAGCAAAGGAAAAACAGAGCAATGTCTTATATATAGACAGCTGTCTATGTTTGTTTAAGGCACCTCCTGCCTGATTTGAACGCTTATTTTTTCAGGCAAGAGGTCATAAGAATGTCACAGAAACACGCCAAAGAGTATCACATATATGCTATTATTATTAACTAATAGTACTGTGCTTTATTTCGAGGGGTGACCACCTATGACAAAATGGATAATCGTTGTTGATGATGACACTGCAAATCTGAAGATTGCAGGCCATATCTTAAGCAAGAACAATATGCGCGTTACTGCCCTTAAATCCGGCAGTTCCTTCCTGGAATACGTTAACAGTAACGGCATGCCGGATCTTGTTCTGCTCGATATCAAGATGCCGGTAATGGACGGCTTCGAGACACTGGGTAAGTTAAGAGAGCTGGAACAGCAAAAGGGCCTTATGAAGACTCCTGTAATCTTCCTTACCGCGGATGAGGATGTTGATACCGAGACCAGAGGATTTGAGGTAGGTGTATCCGATTTTATAAGAAAGCCCTTTAATCCTGACGTTCTGCTTAGAAGGATCGACAATATCATGTCGAATTCCCAGGAGATGCAGAGCCTTATGAGCGAAGCTACTATAGATAAACTTACCGGGCTTCTTAACAAAGGTGCAACAGGTGTTGAACTCTCCAAAATGTGTTCAGAACACTCCGGATGCCTGATGATGATCGATCTCGACTCATTCAAACTCGTCAACGACATCTATGGTCACGAGATGGGCGACAAAGTCCTCATCGCCTGTTCAAACATCATCCGTGAGGCGGTCCCTTCGGGAAGCAAATGCGGAAGGATCGGCGGCGATGAGTTTACTGCTTTTGCAGTTGGCGTTACCACAGAGGAAGCTGTCGCCGGGATAACCGAAAAGATCAACAGCAATATCACAAAGGCCGCAAAAGAACTCATGGGCGATGATATGAGCATCCCGCTCGGAGCTTCGATAGGCGGCATCTTCGTACCGAGATACGGCAACGATTATAATTCACTTCTTAAACTTGCGGATAAATCCCTGTACGTCATTAAGAAAAACGGCAAGCACGGATACGGTCTTTATAACGACGATTCCGAAGACGATAATGAGACACCGGTACATGATATTCATGCAATCTCCGAGATACTGGGTGAACGTTCGATCCAGGATGTCGCGCTTCAGCTCGACAAAGATTCCTTTTCGCCCGTATACCGTTACATAATACGTTACATCATCAGACACCACATAAATGCCTGCAAGGTGTTATTCACTCTTTCTCCGGAAGAGGGCAAACCCGCTGATACCGCTTTCTATGACAGTGTCGACGAATTCGGCAATCATATAAGAGGATCACTTCGTAAATCCGATATCTTTATGAGGAACAATAAGAATCAGTATTTTATCTTCCTCACGGATATCAGATCCGATTCCATCGGCAAAGTTATCTCACACATAACCGACAGCTGGAAAAAGAAGGGCATTACAAACATAGTCATCGCACAGGAGACGGAATTCATAGGTAAAAATACCGATAACGTCCTTTCCTCCAAGCCCAGAAAAGTAGTAGTCGTTGACGATGATGTCATCAATCTTCAGGTTGCCGGCAAGATCTTAAGCTCCTGCGGGATCCATGTTATCGCACTCAAATCCGGCGAAGCGCTTTTCGAGTATCTCGAAAAGGAATCAGAACTTCCCAACCTTATCCTTCTTGATGTCAAGATGCCGGGCATGGGCGGATTCGAAGCGATCAAAAAACTTCACTCACTTGAGACCTCGGCATCAAAGATCCCCGTTATCTTCCTTACTGCAGATGAGAGCGCTGGAGCAGAAAGTGAGGGACTTTCGCTGGGCGCAATGGACTTCATCAGAAAACCGTTTGTGCCTGAAGTACTGCAGCTTCGCGTAAACAACATCATCGAACTCGTTACTCTGCAAAAGCAGCTCTATTCGGAAGTTGAGCAGAAGACAAGAGAAAATAAGAATCTCTTCCTGCAGATCGTAAGCGCTCTTGCAGCTGCAATAGATACCAAAGATGTTTACACCAAAGGTCATTCGAGCCGTGTCGCAGAGTATTCGAAGATGATCGCCAAGAGAGCCGGTTATTCTGATGCAAGACAGGATGAGATCTTTATGCTGGCGCTCATGCATGATGTCGGCAAGATCGGGATCCCTACCGCTGTCCTAAACAAACCCGGAAAGCTTTCCGACGAAGAATTCGAACTTATCAGGAAGCATTCGAAGATGGGTGCCGCCATTCTGAAGAATATCGAGAATGACCCGAAGTTCGAACTTGTTGCTATGCATCACCACGAGAAATACGACGGAACCGGTTATCCGTCAGGTCTAAAGGGAGAGGATATTCCCGAAGAGGCCAGGATAGTCGCAGTTGCAGATGCATATGATGCAATGTCCAGCGACAGGAGTTACAGAAGTCACTTAACACAGGAAATGATCATAAAAGAATTAGAAAACGGAAAAGGAACACAGTTTGACCCGAAGTTCGCAGAGATCATGCTCTTGATCGTCGGGGAAGATAAAGAATACAGATTCAGAGGGTAACCCATATGAGTACAGTAAATGACAAAGATCTGTTCCAGTCTTCACATTTGACCATTCTAATAAGTTATACCGTTTTCGCGACGATACTTGTCGTTGAATCCCTCCTTCTCGGCTGGGAGAAATGGGCTCTCATCCTTATCGTTGTAGGCATATGCTCCGCATGGGTCCTTCACATAAGACATAACACTCCGTCCAATGTCAGGTTATGGTTATATGCGATCCTCATGATGGGCTGTTTTTTCTTCTACGGTATTCATGATACGAGTACGTTCGATCTTGCTCTGGTAATGGGCGCCATCATCATGCTCCATACGATGACCGGAAGGAAAGAATTCATCACGCTCTGCCAGTTCACTTACTATGCAACTATGGCATATGAACTGATAAACAAGTTTCTGAACGGCGAGGAATTCGATGTGCTCATGATCACCAGATCGATACTCCACCTTACGATGATCTATTTCATCGGAAGATTTGCCAAGACTATCATCGACAAGTGGATGCAGGTACTTAATAAATCCAAGGATGAAGTCGAACAGCTTACTGAAGCTACTGAACATCTGAATGATTTCCTTGCAAATGTATCACACGAATTAAGAACACCTGTCAATGCGATCATCGGTCTTACGAGCCTTTGCATTGACAAGTCCAAGCACCGTGAGATCCAGGGTGATCTCATTGCCGTAAGAGATTCCGGAAGAAGAGTCGCAGAGCAGATCAGCGATATCCTCGACTATTCCGAGATCGACCGTAAAAAGGCCGTATGCAACAACGAGGACTATATGCTCTCTTCCGTGCTCCACGATCTCGTTACCGATCTGAAGCAGTATAAATCCAAAAATGTCGAGCTCATAATCGATGTCGATCCGGCGATCCCCGCAGTAATGAACACCGATGTCGCAAAGCTCAAGAAGATCTTAAGAGCCCTTATTACCAACGGTCTCAAATATACCCAGAAGGGCGGCGTGTATGTGAGGATCACGACCGTAAATCACGAATACGGCATAAATCTCTGCATCGAAGTCACAGATACCGGTAAGGGTATGACAGAATATGAGCTTGAAAAAGTCTATGACAGCTTCTATCAGGCAGATTCCAGCCGTACACGTCAGGGCGGCGGCCTTGGATTAGGTCTTGCTATCACATCAGGATTCGTCTCGCTTTTAGGCGGTTTCATGACAATCGACAGCAAGCCCGATGTCGGCACCACGGTAAATGTAAGTATCCCTCAAAGAGTCATCGATCCTTTGAGCTGTATGTCTGTTGCAGAACCCGAGAAACTCTGCCTCGGTGCATTCCTCCATTTTGAGAAATACGAGAATCCTGCTGTCAGGGATTACTATAACTCCATGGTACTCAATATCGTTAAAGGACTCGGTATCCAGATGCACCGCGTCAACAATGCGGATAATCTCAAGCTCCTCCGAGATTCCATTCACATGACTCACCTCTTTATAGGTGAAGATGAATATAACGATAATGTTGATCTGATCGAGGAACTTGCAAAGGATGTCGTTGTGGCAGTTGTCGCAAATGAAGACATAATCCTCCCCAGGAACACGCATGTTAAGCTTCTCGCAAAGCCTTTCTACTGCTTCCCTGTCGTTTCAATCCTGAACTCTACGGTAAGCACCAAGGAAGAACATATTAAGAGACTGCGCTGTGAAGGCGTAAGAGCTCTCGTTGTGGATGACGAGTCAATGAACCTCGTTGTTGCAAAGAGCATCTTTGGAAGATACGGCATGAAAGTATTAACAGCCACCTCAGGCCAGGAATCCATTGATATATGCCGCGAAAAGCTTTTCGACATCATATTCATGGATCACATGATGAGCGGCATGGACGGCGTCGAGGCAATGAAGAGGATCAGAACTGACGTTACGGGTCTTAACGGCTCTGTTCCGGTTGTTGCTCTTACGGCAAATGCAATGAGTTCGGCCAAGCAGATGTTCCTGGCTGAAGGCTTTGACGGCTTTGTAAGTAAGCCTGTTGAGATCGATGAGCTCGAGCGTGTGTTAAAACAGGTCCTTCCGAAGTCTGCAATATCTTTCATAGAGATCGACGAATCAGGTGAGGAACAGACTGTCGATTATGAAGATGAAGAAGAAGTACAGGCACCTGCTGATGACAAAGATGTTTTCGAGAACTTGAGGAAGAGCGGTATTGATACCGATGCCGGCATCAAATACTGCGTCGGAGATAAGGAATTCTATAAATCACTTCTCATACAGTTTGCTACAGAATCATCGGACAAGATCGCTTCGATGAAGCAGTATTTCACTTTACGCGATTGGCACAACTACGAGATACTTGTCCATGCGCTGAAGAGCACATCCAAGATGATCGGTGTATCAGACCTGTCCGAGAAAGCAAAAAAACTCGAGATGGCCGCAAAAGAAAACGAAGAGAATTATATTCTCGCAAATCACGAAGCTATGATCAGGGATTACGGCCAGATCACGGGGTTCGTAAAAGAACAGCTCTTATCCGGGGACAATGATACGGATGATGAAGTCTTCGAATTTGAACCCGAAAACAACGGAGGTGCAAGGCAATGAAAGACTTATTAAGATATCTTTTCAGACCCTCCAAAAACAATCCGGATGCGGTAAGGTCAGCATATTACGGTTCTTTGAAGCCGACACATGTCATGCTTTTGATCTCGTTTATCATGTGCGTGATCTTCATGGTACTGACATTTACGACACCGTCATTCTTCGGTCCGACCGTATTCTATCACCGTATAATCTATATAGTTCTTTTCATCGTCGCATTGCTCTGGATGGCATTGGCCCGGTACGCCGTGCAGGATTACCAGAGCAGATACCGGATAATCTATGTGATGAATCCCCTGATGGGTTCTCTCATGTACGCATGGGCCATCGCACTTGCATTTGTCAATCTGGTATTGCGGGCCGAACTGGATACAACCATCTTCATGACGGTATCGCTCATATTCCCCTTAAGTGTTTATCTCAGCCCCATAACTTATCTGCTCATCGCTCTTGCATCAAATGCGGGAATGGTATTCCTTTTCTATGTGGCACCGTCATTCGGACTGGAAAACACCACTGTCGGATTCGGCAACTTCATAGTCTTCTCGGTATTCCAGATCGCAATGGGCGTAACAATGCTCTACACAAAATACCGTCTACACGAGCAGCTCGCAACAGCAGCAAGACAGCATAGTGAGATCGAGATGCTCAACAAGGCGCAGAACAGCTTCTTCTCGAACATGAGCCACGAGATCAGAACTCCCATCAACACAATAATCGGTCTCAACGAGATGATCCTCCGTGAAGATGTCAGTGATGAAGTCATAGAAGATGCCGTCAACATCAAAGCGGCAGGAAAACTCCTTCTCAATCTCATCAATGATATCCTCGATATGAGCAAGTTCCAGTCCGGACGTATGCAGCTTCTCATCGAGCCTTACCGTACGGGCGATATGCTCTCGGACATCGTTGGTATGCTGTGGATAAGAGCCAAAGACAAGAAGCTCGACTTCAACGTTGACGTATCACCGGAGATCCCTGCCGAGCTCGTAGGCGATGAAGTCCGCATCAAACAGATCCTTATCAATGTCATTAACAATGCGATCAAGTACACCAAGGAAGGTTCCGTCTCCCTTACCGTGCAGTGTGAGATGAAGGAAGACAAGACCTGCAACATGATCTACATGGTCTCTGATACGGGTATCGGCATCAAGTCTGAAGATATCCCTTATCTTTTCTCCGCTTTCAAGAGAGTAGATGAAACGGCCACAAAACATATCGAAGGAACCGGTTTAGGCTTGTCGATCGTAAAACAGCTCGTGGATCTCATGGGTGGTAAGATCACTGTCAACAGTGTTTATAAGAAAGGCTCAACTTTCATCATCGAGATCCCCCAGCGCATCGAACGTGAAGGTGCAGTCGGCAATTACGATTTCTCCAAGACCGGAAGCGCAGGCAGGAAAAAGGAATATCTTCCCAAGTTCGAAGCTCCTGAAGCCAGGATCCTGGTCGTCGACGATAACGAGGCCAACCTCATGGTCGCAGGCAAACTCCTGCGAGACACAAAGGTCCGCATCGATACGGCCACGAACGGTAATGACGCACTCAGAAAAACACTCAATATTAAATATGATGTTATCTTCATGGATCACCTTATGCCTGAGATGGACGGTATCGAGTGCAGAAGACGGATCAAGGAACAGACCGGAGGAAGATGCCGTGAATGTCCCATCATTATCCTCACGGCGAATGCCGATGAAGAGAACAGGGCTCTATATGCCCGCGAGAACTTCGACGGTTATCTTGCAAAACCGGTCAGCGGTGACGCTTTGGAGAATGAGCTTTACAACCATCTGCCTAAGGAGATCGTCAGAATAACAGGCAACAGAAGCGAGATCGCCCAGGAATCCATCTCGTGGATGAACGGCGCCAAGAAGCGTAAGAGTATCGTCATCACTACTGAAAGTGTTGCCGATCTTTCTCCCGAGATCATCGAAAAGTATGGTATTGCAGTTCTTCCTCATAAAGTCCGTACCGAAGAAGGTCTTTTCAAGGACGGCAAGGAGATCGAGACTCTCGGGATCCTGAAATATATGGAGAACCCGGATCACATGGTCCTCCCTATGGGTCCTACCGTAAGAGAAGCCGAAGAGTTTTTCGCGAAGCAGTTAACCTATGCCAATAACGTCATTCATATCTCTATCTCGAGCAAGATAGAACACAGCGGATATAAGCCCGCACTTGAAGCATCCAAATCATTCGACAACGTGTTCGTTATCGATTCTGCACACCTGTCCAGCGGTCAGGGCATCATGGCAATAACCGCCTGCAGAATGGCCGAAGCAGGACTGTCTGCGGAACAGATAGTACAGGAACTGGAAGTTGCAAAGAAGAAGATCCATACGAGTTTTATCGTTGATAATCTCGACTTCCTCGCCCGCGCAGGTCAGGTAGGCAACGGAACAGCCAACATAGTCAAATCCCTTATGGGCCGTCCTGTCCTTCGCATGCGCAAAGGCAAGCTCGGTCTGGGCATGACCTATTTCGGTGCAAGGGATAAGGCCTGGAAGGCATACATAAATTCCGTTCTCGGACACGCAGCAAACATAGACACAAGAGTTCTCTTTGTTACCTATGTAGGCCTAAGCAAGCGTGACACAGATCAGATCAGGGAACAGATAGAGAAGTATATACATTTCGATGAGATATACTTCAGGCAGGCATCACCTGCCATCGCCGTTAACTGCGGTCCAGGCACGTTCGGTCTGCTGTATACTGAGAAGTAAACCTGTGTTTTCACAAACAGCATAAAATAATCCGGCAGTTACAGGGTTTGCCTGAACTGCCGGATGATTATTTATGACTTAAGTTTTCAATAAGGATTGGTGCAGACACCGTCTGAATTAAAGATATAATCTCTTCCTTCGATCGTTATCTGACCGGTTGCCATGACTCCGTTATCCATGAGGTAATACCAGTCATCGCCTAAGTGGAGCCAGCCGGTGTACATGGAGCCTGAATCACTGAGGTAGTACCAGTTGCCGCTGACCTTCTGCCAGCCGGTCTTCATGTCTCCGTCAGGACCAAAGTAATACCAGATATCATCTATAAGCTTCCAGCCGGTTGTCATTGCTCCTGTCTGATCGAAGTAATACCACTTGCTGTTGATATGCTGCCAGCCCTTTCTCATGGCGCCGTTGCCGCCGAGATAATACCATCTGTCATCTATCTTCTGCCAGCCGGTCATCATTGCTCCGCTGCTGCCGAGATAATACCAGGTACCGTCGTCCTTTACCCATCCGGACTGCATTGCACCTGATGTATTGCAGTAATACCATTTGCCGTCTGTCTCGACCCAGCCTGTTGCCATATAGCCCGTGTCATCAAAGTAGTACCAATTGCCGCCGATATTTTTCCATTCTGATTCAAGATAAGTATCATCGTCAGTTCTATATCTCCAGCCGTTACTGTCCTGGATCCATTCATACTTTTCGGGATTATAGATCTCGACGGGAACTGAGGCGTAGTCAGACTCCTCATCACCAGTAAGTGTTTCAGAAAGGATATAGATATGATAGTCCTTTCCCCAGCCGCTCATTTTAAGTGATTCCGGCAGCGTGAATGTACCGGTTGCGGTGCCCCAGTTCTTAAATGTGCCGCTCATGGCCCTGTAATACAGTATGTTTGCGTTATTCGTATTGCCGGGTGTGTATTCCTTATCAAGGATAAGTACAGAAGCCTGATTTGCTTTTTTGGAATGATTTCCTAATACGGAATAAGGTACTGTTACTCTTCTTCCGTCCACAGATATTCCGTTGATAGTCTCGACCATGATACCGAGATCTTTATCAACTAATGTCATCGTGTATTCCGTATGCAGAGCGCCGTATTCTCCGTCGATCGCAGTAGTGAAGATGACAGAAGACAGATTGATATTCATAGCAGGTGCTACGCCGAGTTTCTCACTTTTTTCATTTGCGGAATAACAGAGAAGTCCGTCTGCCCATACGGTTCCGGAATAAAGCTCACGGTGATTGTGATATTTTCCGGAAGCCGAACGCAGTCTCCACTTGACCCTGTTGCCGTTCAGGAACTTCGAGTGATTTATTACGCTGTGATTATTGAAATTGGATTCCCAGTTACCGTCGTCATCAGTCCAGCTCTCGTCTGACGAATAACCGTATTCCTCGTTAAGGAGTTCCATGGCATCGAGCAGGAATATCTTATCTTCCGAAAGGCCGGTCGATTTTACAAAACCGTATTCACAGTAAGATCCTGCCGGATACGTTTTTCCGCCTTCTATCGTACTTAAGGCTATAGCATTTTGCTCCTGCTGTGTAAATGAGCTTCTCAGAAACTCACCGTTCAGACGTTCGTTCAGATAGCATTCATTCCACGCCTCGCCGCCGGGATCGAACTGATCATTGAACAGACACCATGTGCTGTCTAAGAACATTGTTCTTCCGCCGTACTCTGTCGTCTCGGTATCAAGAACACGGAATCTGATCGGATTCCCTTCATATGAGCCGAAATACACAAAACTGCCGTGCCATGACTCGTCCTTGCTTTTCGGTTTTACGGGTGAGTGAAGGCCGGTCGTTCCCAGTCCTGTGTTTTCTTCTGATTTGACTACGTTAGCCGATACCTGAATATTCCCGAATAATGTCAGGCTCATGGCCGCTGTAAGAATGCCTGCGCCAACTTTGGACAGGCCCTTGCTTATTGATTGGTTCATAATTGCTTACCCCCGCTTTTCGAAAAAGAAAAATGCGGACAGACTTCAGTGATCTGCCGCGATCAACAACAACAAATGGAAAAGTAGCGCAATTAAAACCCCATATTAGTTCATACAAAGTTTACATTCTGTTAATCATTTGGTCAATAACTCAGAGCACAAAAATATAACAAAAAACTCGGAAAAATAATCCGATATTCTTAACATCAATATAATCTTAGTAACAGACAGACCGGAGAGGAAATCTATGAAAGCATATGGATATTGTATAAAGGCCTATTCTGCCAGTCACGGATCCGACGGCAGTGGTTATAACAGTCACAGTCATTATGAATTTGAGATATTCTATCCCGATGAACTGAAAGGAAAACGTGTCACATTTTCTGACACCCATGACATCACGCTTTATGGAGAAAGTACCGTAAGAGACAGGCTGGTCTGGGAGGGAGACATCGTAGAACTTGAAGTTTACGATGATTACAGCATCAATGTAACCCGTAAACTTATGAACAGATATAAAGACTACCAGTTAAAAGACAAGGCAAAGGCTGTCGGCGCGGTTTTGGTAATTATAATGGTCATTTGTTTTGCGTTGGTCATTTTGGTCGAATTATTGCAGTATGCACTAAGCAGATAGCTAAGATATTGCTGCAGCAAATTATTGCCTTTAAGCAAAGAACACCCCCGCTCCTCTTTTTCGAAGAACGGGGGGATTTATTGTCAGGTCCTTAACTTTAATAATGCTTTACGTCAGTTCCTGTTTATTTGAGATATTTAGAAATCAGTAATTCTCGGCATTGATCTCAAAGTAGCTCTGAGGATGAGCACAAACAGGGCACATCTCGGGTGCCTTCTCGCCGACTACGATATGACCGCAGTTCCTGCACTCCCAAACCTTGACTTCGCTCTTTGCGAAAACTTCCTGAGCCTCAACATTCTTGAGCAGTGCTCTGTATCTCTCTTCATGATGCTTCTCGATAGCGCCGACCATTCTGAACTTTGCAGCAAGTGCCGGGAAGCCCTCTTCCTCAGCGGTCTTGGCAAAGCCTTCGTACATGTCTGTCCATTCGAAGTTCTCGCCGTCAGCAGCTGCTGCGAGGTTCTCAGCTGTTGTGCCGATTCCCTCAAGTTCCTTGAACCACATCTTTGCATGCTCTTTCTCGTTATCTGCTGTCTTCAGGAATAGTGCTGCGATCTGCTCATAGCCTTCCTTCTTAGCCTTGGACGCGAAATAGGTATACTTATTTCTTGCCTGTGATTCACCTGCGAATGCAGCCTGAAGATTCTTCTCTGTCTGTGTACCAGCGTACTTGCTCATTTTTGATTCCTCCTGTGTTTTGGTTATTGTTGTTTCTTTGATCTCTTCTTTTTGTGAGGCGCCGTTATCCAAAGGAATAAAATAACTTGCGTCGTGTTTGCACCAGGGACAGATAAAATCAGAAGGCAATGTATCACCCTCATAGATATATCCGCAAACAGTGCAGATAAAGCCTTTCTTTGGTGCTGCATCCTTGCCGGCAGCCGCATTTGCAGCGGGTCTCTGCTTGATATATTTCTGGTAGAAAGCATATGTGACCGACGGTTCGTCAGATAAGATCTCTCCGTCTGTAACATCTGCAAGGAACAAAGTGTGGGTTCCAAGATCCGTCTCGCTTACGACTTTTGCACAGAGATAGGCGTTGGTCTTTTTGGCAATGTAAGCAATACCGTTAGATGCACGAAGGAATTCGATGCTTTCGAACTTGTCGATGTCTTTGCCGCTTTGGAATCCGAAGTGTTTATACGTCTCAAATCCGGAGCCTTCAGTAAGGATCGAGACATTGAACTCTCCCGTCTTACGGATCATGTCGTGAGTATAGTTCAGTTTGTTGACTGCTACACAGATCCTGTTCGGCTCGGTTGTTACCTGGGATACCGTGTTGACGATGCATCCGTTATCCTTGCTGCCGTCCTTAGCCGTCAGGACAAAGAGTCCGTAAGTCAGGTTATACATGGCTTTACTGTTCATACTGTTCCCCTTTCTTTTCGATTTGCACCTCTTGTCCGGAAGGCATAATCATATTATAGGGGATAACCCGCCCTTTTTGTGCGGGAAATTATAAAAACTTGCTATTTTCGAAAAACCTGATATTCCCGGGGTTCCCACCGGCCGTTACTCTGTTCTCAATGCAGTAACAGGATCCTGTCTCGATGCTTTCTTGGACGGTATAAGACCGCCGATGAAAGTAAGGATCACGCTGAGAACGACTAAAAGGATCGCTGCTGCCCACGGCATAATGGCACTGACATCAGTAGAATCGGCAAGTTTATGGATCAGCGCATTGATCGGGATAAGCAGCAGCAGTGAGACAATGACACCAATAAGTCCGGCAAGGAACCCGGTGATCATGGTCTCTGCATTAAATACCTCTGCAACGTTGTGCTTTGATGCACCCATGGCACGAAGGATACCGATCTCTTTCCTTCGCTCAAGAACACTGATATAAGTAATGACGCCGATCATGATCGAAGAAACGATAAGCGAGATGGCAACAAACGCAATAAGAACATAAGATATCGTGTTGATGATCTTGGTCACGGACTTCATCAGTGCACCTACGATATCCGTATATACGATGCTCTTATCTTCTTCAGCGGCATCTTCAACCATCTTGTTATAGTCCTTGAGGATCTGCGTGATCTTATCCTTGGATTCGAAATCCTTAGGATAGATCGTGATCGACTGAAGGTCGTCCTCTTCGCAGAAACCGAATGCGGAGAGATTGCCCTCTGCAGAAGATGATTTTCCGCCGCCCATCATCTCAGTCATAAAGGACTGAAGTTCATTCTCACCCATGTTGAACTTAAATGCTTCGGCAAAAGCATCCTGGTCGATAGTAAGTGCGCTTCCGAAATCTTCGAACGTCGTCTTTAAAGCCTCTGTCATATTGGTTGCAAGGCGTTCAATGACCATGGTCAATGCGTTCTGGATACCTTCGGCGATCTGGCCGGATATCTGGCTCATAAGGCCGGATACGTTATTCATCACAGCCGTCGTGATCTCATCGACATTAACAGACGTAGTAACAACATATGTAATGAGCTGCTTGCCTCTCTCTGATCCGAGATACTCCATAATGGATTCAGGGAGAGCCTGCGGATCGGGAAGGTCGTTTTCCTGTGCATATTCGCTGTAAGATGCAAGGAGTACTGCAGCAACTTCCTTTGACTGGTCGAGAGTCACTTCAAGACGGTCTGTTACTTCCTTGCTGATAATATCAGACTGTTCGTTAACGATCTTCTGGCCTTCTTCACTCTCGAGATAAGTCCGGAAGTATTCGGCATAGCGTGTACGGTCCGTAAGATCCATCTCATTCTTTACGGCATATTCCGCAAAGCCGTCGGTTATCGCATTCAGAGCGCTGTTCACCGCGCTCTGCTCGAGTTTTGTAATTCCGCTGGCTTCGATTATCTTATTAAGCTCGGTCCTTAAGACTGCGCTTCCCTCAGGCGAAGAAATATACTGCGTGATCGCATCAGGAAGCTTGGCATAATCTGTGGTGGGATTTGCAGATGCGTAATCCATATAATCCGTTAAGATACTCGATAAGCCTTGACCCAGTGCCTCGGTATCAAGCTTGAATTCGACTCCCTTAAGAAGCGTGGTAAGCTGGTCTGCCGAGAGGTTCGGCATAGCATTGCCGAATGCCCCTGAAAGATCCATTCCGCTCATGTCGCCGAAAGCATCCTCATCAATCGATATCTTATCCTGATCGAACTTGAATGCATCCTGAATGGCATTCTCATCGATCGAAAAGAGCTTGCTCATATCAAAATCGGATTCCTCCTCATCGAATCTGATTCCTGTGAGGACATTGACTTCACGGTCAGCAAGCTGGGCCTTTACGATGCCGGCACTTTCAGCGCTTTCCCTTAATTCTTCGATAAGATCCTTACCGTAGTAGATACCCGAATCGAGCATCCAGATATCCTCATTGGGCTTTGGCTGGACGATACCGACGATCTTAAGATCCTGTGATCTGTTGAGAAGATCCCTCATATAAGAACTGCTGTTCCTCATATCGGCATAGATCTTGTTTGTCTCGTCATATTCATAGAGCTCATAAGCGGGAACGACCTTGAATGTCGTACCCATGAAGTCCTCGTAAAGCCATGTGTAGTACTCCTGGTCAGTCTCGACTTCCAGACCGTTGCTGAAGTCTCTGATCATCCTGTCGAGCTCGGCGGTGTCACGCAGACCGAATGCATAGACGATGTAATCCGTAACAGCTCCGTTCTGGGAAAGAACAAGTACAGCCTCCTGTGAATTCTCTGGCCATCTGCCCATCTTCACGTTGTACTGGTCAATATAAAGTTCTTCGTTCTCGGGCATCTCGAAAAACACATTCATGCTGTATGCAGATGAAAAAACGTTCGAAGAAGAAAGACCCATTGATTCGAAGTCGTTATTGGGATTTACCTGTCTGTAATCGCCCTTGGCCCTGTCATAACGGAAGATATAAGGCTGAAGTCCGTAAGAATACTCTACTCCGTTTGTAAGCTCATAAATGTCCGTGCTTCCGCTGTCGAAATACTCCTTCAAAGAAATAAGGTCATTTGATCTTACTGTGGAAAGGATCTGTCCGACTGAAGGAACTTCGGTGATCTCGCCTTCTTTTGCAGACTCCCATGTCTCGGTCGATACCATCATCATCGACATGAATGAGATCGACGAGCTCTCTATCGACAAAGGATACTGCGACAGAGTCTGCTGCTCGATCCTTCCGATATATGTGTTGACGCCGTTTGAAAGAGATAAGATCAGCGCAATGCCGATAATTCCGATGGAACCGGCAAATGCGACCAGAATGGTTCTTGCCTTCTTTGTCCAAAGGTTATTAAAGCTCAATACAAGAGATGTGATAAAGCTCATTGAAGCTTTGCCGAGGTTCTTATGTACCGGAGCTGCGGCATTCGCATCATTTTTAGGCTCGAACGGATCACTGTCGTCAGTGATCTTTCCGTCTCTGAGCTTAACGATCCTCGTCGCATATTCTTCTGCAAGTTCCGGGTTATGTGTGACCATGACAACAAGGCGGTCTTTTGCGACCTCCTTCAAAAGGTTCATAACCTGAATACTTGTATCGGTATCAAGCGCACCTGTGGGTTCGTCGGCAAGAAGGATATCCGGATCGTTTACAAGCGCCCTGGCGATCGCAACTCTCTGCATCTGGCCGCCCGACATCTGGTTAGGCTTCTTGTGAGCCTGATCTTTAAGACCTACTTTCTCGAGTGCATCGAGAGATCTCTGCTTTCTTTCCCGGGCTGATATGCCGGAGATCGTAAGTGCCAGTTCGACATTGGATAATACGGTCTGATGCGGGATAAGGTTATAACTCTGGAACACAAAACCGATCGTGTGGTTGCGGTAAGAGTCCCAGTCTCTGTCTTTATAACGCTTTGTGGAAACGCCGTTAATGATGAGGTCGCCCGAATCGTAACGGTCCAGACCTCCGATAATATTGAGCAATGTAGTCTTTCCTGATCCCGAAGGTCCTAAGATGGCCACAAATTCGTTGTCCCTGAGATTCAGAGACACGCCGTCAAGAGCCTTCTGAACAAGGCTCCCCGTCTTGTATTCCTTATGTATTCCCTTGATCTGTAACATGATGAAATTTTATCACGCGCTAAATGACGTTTTCTTTATTGTTTCTGTTAATAATTAGCAAATCATGGCTAACTGTCTGAAACTGTCCGTATATTTGGCGCGCGAAAACCCCTTATTCCGTAAGATTTTTTCTATTTGCCAAAAGACTTAAGCCAAAGCTTCCCGCAGGATCATTGCGGGAGCTTTGAATAAAGCCAGTTCATCTTTGCAGCCATTCCTTCAGGCTTCGGGAACTTCGAATACAGCTGGAACTGTACCTTCTTCACCGATCTTAAGAAAGGCTTCATAACGTTTAAAAGGCCCTTGCATTCAGCACTGAATGAATCCTCGGGGCAGTCAACAAGACACAGATAACTCTGGTCCTTCGGGTTGTCCTCGGGGAATGTGACGAGTATCAAAAGCTTTGCTATGTCAGCATGTGATCCGCAGTATGATCTTACGGCTTTCTCGATCGCCATGAACTCGGGATTATTCGTAGGGTTCTTGATGATCATTTTCTTAATGCCGGGCATATTGGGACCGCCGTTGGCTATGAAATTATCGAGTGAACGGTTGCCTGATCCGCCTAAAGCAAGAGAAGCATTATCGCCGGCACCCCGGCCGAATCTCTCTATAAACAAAGGAGTCTCAACCATCTTGTCGATAAGATCCTTGGGGATTGTGATAGTGACGGGACCGCCGGGATTTACCAGAAAACCCTGATGACGGTTGTCTCTGGATATTGCCGCTACCTGAGCAAAGCTCAATGCCAGTCTCTGATCAAGTCCCCCCTGCTTGCCGAAGCCGCTCTTTTGGGCCATCATCGCAAGCCTGTTATCGGTAAATACGGGAAGATAAGTCGTATCAGGCTCTTTTTTAGGGCTTACGCCTGCAAACGAAATGCTGCTTCTTCCGTTCTTGGGACTTCCCATCTTTACGATCGTTATGAATTCGGATGTCATCAGCGAATCCATGACTGTTCCGAAATAGAGAGGTTCTTTATTGAATCTTCCATATTCGCAAAGCATTGCTATCGTTCTGGGGTTGCCGCATCCGGCCATACCCTTGCAT
This sequence comes from Saccharofermentans sp., assembly GCA_024684815.1. Classification (GTDB taxonomy): domain Bacteria; phylum Bacillota; class Clostridia; order Saccharofermentanales; family Saccharofermentanaceae; genus Saccharofermentans. The sequence continues at coordinate 21,229 of JAIKWL010000077.1, forward strand.
GCAGGATCAGACATATCCTCAATGCCTTTGGCATCTGTAAGGACCGCAAATCTCTGCACCGGTCTTGATGCATCCTCATCGGGATTAACCGCCTGAGGGATATCGCCTCTCGTTATCTCGAGCTCAGCTCTCTCATCAGATAATTCGTCAACATATTCCCTATTGTCGTTTCTGATCCTCTCGATCCTGACACTGAACTTGTCGCCCTTGCCCTGATAAAGGAATACATCTGTATCCTTCTTAACAGTACCTCTGATGTTGCCGCGGACGATTAAGTTGCCTTCCTTTTCGGGGATGGTACCCATAGGGATCTCATCACAGACCAGATAGAAATTCATTCCGGCAGGAACAATATCTCCTTTAAGGATCTTATCGGCAGCATCTTTAGCCTGGGTCTCCAAAAGCTCGATTTCCTTGCCGCTCTCCTCCTGGGCGATCTGCCTCTCAAGAGCTTTGGCCTCTTTTTCCTGCTGCTCCTCCTCACGTGCCTCGAGAATGATCTTCATCTCCTCTGTAACACTGTTACTCTCTTTATTTTCAGCGGGTTCGTTACCCGGAACGTCCACTTTCTTTTTCTTTCCGAACAATGCCATATTACCAGCATCCCCCTTTAGATTTTTCCACCGGAAGATTATAGCACATCCCCAAATTACTTTCCTTTATTCTTTGTTATGGCTTTACAGTTGTGCTTTACGGGGAATAAAATAGCGCCATACAAAGTCACTTGGGAAAATGATTCCCTGACACTCTGTTTTCGAGAGGACATCAAATGGAAAATATCAACAGACAGGAAATACTTGATTTGGCAGGCGAAGCATACAATCATGCGGAACAGACCATTGCGGCAATGGATATGGTCTTCCAGCAGTTCAGCGGAAGCAGTTACGATCCTGCTCTTACGCTTGCCCAGTTCGACATCATCCTTCAGGGAGTCCTTTTAAGTGTCGCCTGTGCGGACGGCAGACTTGATCCGGTCGAACAAGATTTTATCAGATTGTTCGCTATGCACGGAGATCTTCTCGAATACATAAATAACGATTCAAACGGCGATGTAAACCTGACCTGGGATAATGTTGCAACCCTTCCTGAAGATATCACCTCACGTCTTGTTGAGGTTCTTCCGTCAATTCTCGATGATCAATGCTCGAGCTTTGTCCTTCCCTTGGCATCGGTGGATTTTTCCTACAGCCGGGTAGGCAAAGTTGAGACAACGCCGGGTGATTTCCTTAAGTCGATCGAAGCTGACATGATAAAGATCGCAGGTCTTCTCGCACTCGTTGACAGTGAAGGAACGGAGGATGAGATCAACGCCGCCGTTCTCATGATCTATGAACTCGAAGGCAGACACTGGAGAGATCTTCTTTATGGAAGAGCTTTAGGTCCCGGACAGGAACAGTCTTAACTTCCGCTTTTATAGATAAGGTATTCCCACGGCATGGAATACTGGGCGAACAGTCCGTAGAACAGCAATACGGCTATAACAAACAGTATCAACGTGATCCTGATGCCCCATGAGCATATCTTAAGGACCTTGCCGGCTCCTTCTTCATCACTCATCTGAATAACGCTGCCGCACCAGAAAGCTGCAGGAATAAGTACGGGCGCGATGTATCTGAATGACTGTGTGCAGGCAACGGGGTGCTTAAAGCAGAATACATATTCCGAACCGGTAAGCACAGCCGTTAATATCCAGAGAGCAACCTTCTCAGGAGAAGAGAAGATCTTCTTTCCGTTCTTTACAAATCTTCTGTAAGTGCCGGTAACGGTACATATAACGATTACCAGGAAGAGGATAAATCCCACAGTCAGAAGGATCCTGGCGGTCATTGTCAGAAAAGCATCCATCGATCTGCGCTCATCGAAAAGAGATGTCTTCAGAAGTGCAAGAAAGATATTGTAATCGTTGATCTTTCCGCCCGCATACAGGAAAGGCATCTCAAGAAGCTCTTTTGACGGGACAAAGAGTCTCTGCCATATCGAAAACATGCGCACATCCTGCTCGGCTGAAGCATCAAGCTCAAAGACATATGTTATCGGTGTTCCGTATCCGATGAGATTACGCAGAGGGAACCACAGACCCAGAGGAAATACCACAGCCGCAAAAGCCGCAAACTGCTTTATCAGTTCTTTCAGTCTGCTCTTTGCTTTTCTGTCTTTGGGGTCTTTTCTGTCCTTAAGGGCTTTGAGCAGTTTTACCAGGAACAGCCATGCCACGGGGAAAGCGACAAATCCCATGGAGAGCTTGGTCATCATGGCACATCCGATTGCAAGAGCAAGGAACAGTATCGTAGTAAGTTCGGGCTTGGAATACCACTTGAGCGCGGCAAATACGGCTGCGACAAAGAGCATGAGCCCAAGCGCATCGTTGTTGACCTGGATCGAAAGGAATATGGTCTGGGGACTTATGATAATGAACAACAGAGCATACACAAGCGCCCTGCCCTTAATATCGAAATATTCAATGATCTTTTTGGAAAACAGCACGAGATAAGATGTCCACAGCATCGGAAGCATCTTGAGCCCGTTGATATCACCGGAGAACCTGAAAGGAATTGCATTCTGAATGCGGAAGAACAGAGCGCTTATAAGATAATGGAGCGGAGGATGGTAGAACATTCCGTAATCTCTTACATCCCCTGTCGGAAGAGCCATATGGTTATAAATGAAAAGTATGTATCCGTCATGGAAACAATTGTCTTTTGGATTGAAATCAGATACATCGTGCTGATAAAAATTCAGAGGTGTGAATAATACCATTACCGCCCTTAACACAAATCCAGCGGCAAGGACCGCAGTAACAGCATCCTTTACCGTTAACTTGTGACCGGCAAAAAGTATCAGGACAGATACAGCCACTGTTCCCAAGCCTGCCCACAGCATTATGCTTTCCATGGCAGACAGGCAGAGCAGCATCTGCCGTCCTGATGCATTGAATGAAAAACAGAAAGCAGCCGTATATATTCCGAATGCCGGCAGGGTGGATATCAGGCTTAAGAGTCTTTTCGGGCCGGAAATATAAACACTTGCAACATAATATGCGCAGCAGACGGTAAGAAATGTCATGAGGAGTGAAGCCGGCACTTCACTTAAATACACCGCGTTCATGCCTGATATAAGATACATGACAAGAACCGCCGCGGTGCATACACCGAAGCCCTGTGCAATCTCCCTGAAGTCTTTTTTGTCCGTTATTTTGTCTGTCATATCGGATCGACCACCACTACTTCACCTTTAACGTAAGTCCACAAGATAGTATAAAAGAGAACCGCCAAAACTAAAAATGCCGCTGAAAGGATCTTAATGATCTTACGGGAAAGTCCGTCCCTTGTTCCGGGGATCTTTATATTCCCTGCCCTGGTCAGGAATACCGCACCGCAAAGAAGGAACGGCGTACTGTACCGGAAATTCATTGAACAGATATGAGGATAGCTTAACGAGAACGATATGACTGATACTGTCTGCGTAACGGCAAGAACTGTCATTGCCATGTCTTCCCAGAAACATTTCCTTTTTCTTATCGTGATCAGCGTGTATATCAGACCGATAACAGAGATGGCAATAAGAACAAGGAATACGATCAAAAGCGCATATCCCGCCATGCTCATCGTAAAGTCATCCCTGTAATTCTCCTCTCCGAAAAGTGCCATCTTCACCTGCGATATGAAGATGTTGTAATCCTGTTCGCCGTCCGAGCCCAGGTTGATGTAGTAATCCTCGATCGGAAATCCGTAGAAACCGAACAGCCTCTGAACCGGTGTGAATCTGCTGATATCCTGATATACATTGGTAGAACGCAGAACATATGTGAGAGGCACACCGTACTTTATGTAATTTCTGATCTGAAACCACAGCCCCAGAGGTGCACAGATAACCGCAAAAACACACAGCTGCAAAAACGACTTAAGTCCGGCTTTTCTGTTATTCTTATCCGCCAGATCCTTAATGAGCTTTACGATAAACAGGAATCCCAAAGGAAAAGCGATCATGCCTGTCGACAGCTTCGTCATCATTCCGCAGCCTATGGCAAGAGCAGATAATACCGCATTCTTATAAGTTCCCTCTTTGAACCATTTAAGTCCGAAATAGAATCCGGTAAAAAATAAAAGGATCGATAAGATGTCATTGTTGACAGAGGCCGCCATGAGCGTAAAAACCGGGAAAGCCGATATAAGACAGGCAGCCGTCACATGGTCTTCCTTTTTTATGCCCGCAAGCTTTATGACCTTGTAGATCATTATCACGGTGTACTGTGACCAGAGCAGCGAGAGCGCCTGGAGCGCCTCATAGTTATGCGTTCCCTTTGGAAGGAAGATATCCGTGATCCTTAAGAATACGGCACTGACATAATAATAGAACGGGGGATGATAGAATTCGCCCAGACTTCTTATATCAGTATCCGGGATAGTAAGATTATTCCTGACATAAAGGATGTAGCCCGAATGCCAGGTGTTATATTCCTCTTCCGAGAAAACCCCGAGATCATTCTGTCTTGTGTAAAGATCCGTATAAAGTGTGTATCCGAGCTTTAACATAAACCCCATTGCGAATATCATCACAATCAGGGCTTCGTCATTCAGTTTTTTAGTCTGTTTGAGATATATCCCGTATCCTGCAATAAGCAGATATCCGCAGATCATTATCGCGCAGCAGGCGCCGTTACTGTTTATCTGCATCCCTGTTGAAACAAGCACAACAAGGACAAGCAGCGCCGTTATAACAAACGGGTGCCCTGATAAAACACCGGTGATCTTATCCTGCTTAAGGCTCAAAAACCAAACTCCTCGATCCAATAGAATTTATATCCGCTTTCTGTCACGAAAACCGCTGCTCCGAATGTCTTATAGTCGGGATTCATCATGTTATCGTAGTAGGTCTTCGAAGCCATCCAGGCATCAAAGACCTCCCTGGCGGTCATCTGTCCGTACGCAATGTTTTCAGCCCACATCGGACTTGTCTCTTCGGTATATCCGTTAACCGTATACCACGGCTGTCCGTTGGGCCTTAAGTGTTCCCTGTTCTGCTCGGCGGAAAGGAGCGGAAGCTCTGAGGCACGGACTTCGGCACAGCTTGCAAGTGTATCTGACCATTCAAGCGGTGCGTAACCTTTTTTCGCACGCTCGGCATTTGTAAGATCCAAAAGCTCTCTTGCAAGTTCGTTAGCAGAAACCTGATCCGCCGTATCCGTATTATTTGCTGACGTCTCGGAAGACTCTGAGGTATCAGATGTCACGGACGTATCTGAAGGATCAGATGAAGTGTCAGATGTCTCGGAAATCTCCTCTGTCTCCGTGATCCTGATCCTTGTCACACCGGAGGAATTGGCCTTGTCGGAAGCACCTGCCGCTGAGGCGCTCAGGACAGCATCGGGTGATCCCGCGGGAGCATATCCTGTGTTGTCGATTATCTCCACATCCGGATTATCGGCGATAAATTCATCCCTCGGCGTCAGATAGCTGATCAGATAGTACTCGGCATTCATATAAATGATCTTGTACCAGTTCTCGCACATAGCTACGACAATTACTCTCTCACCTTCCTTAAGATCGATCTTGTTGCCGCTGCTCATAACATCAGGCAGGCTGAACGCTCTTGTGTTCATCTTTACAACATATTCGATATCGCCGGAATTCGGGGAGAAGAATCTGATCTTCCGGGAGTTAACGGGATCAACATGCTTTTCCATAGCATCATCGGGCGCATCGGTCTTAACGATATCCGCGCTCTTTATGTAATACATTATCCCGCCGTAATTGATCGCAGCCCAGCCGTCCCTGCTGAATCCGAGAACTTCAAACACAGCCTCTTCCATAAGTTCCGGTCTGTGTTCATCTGTCGCTTTGGGTTCGACATAAAGCGGAAGACCGCCTTCACGAGATCTGTAATAGTTATCCCCTGCAGGAGTGCTCATGAAGATGTGAATGTCGTCATGCTCATTTATAAGGGGCTTCTCATTTGCATCCTGATCGTTCGGAGCACCTTCGCTTTCAGAAGTCTCCTTGATCGTCTCTCTGATCTCGACCTCAAAGACTACAGTTCCCGCAGAATCTTCGATAGCTGCGATAGTAGGTTCAGGTGAAAAAGCTCCTGATGAAAAATAGTTGGCAAGCATGAAGATCGCAAATGCGCTCATGCATAATACGACAGCCAGGATACCGCCTATCAGGAATTCGTATCTGGTCTTAATGTCTTTTTCTCCATTCCTGTTCTCGTTCTCGGTCATAACAACCCATCCCTCTTGAGCTTTTCTCCGTGCTTTTCCGGGCACGCCCTCCGAGAATAAGCCCATTATATATAAAAATAATAATATTGAGGCCTGTTCTTTTCAACCCGTCAAACTTTCAGAAAATTGACGATTTCTAATCAAATATCGTGAATAAGTCTGTAAATCCCTTCAGCCGGGCGCTTCCGGAGGCGAGCAAGCTCCTAAAATTTTTGTTATAATTTCATAAGTAAGACCTCAAGGAGGGACTCGTATGGACAAGAAGAAACTTCTTATCATCGGTGGCTCTGTGGGAGGAGCTGCGCTTATCGCACTGGTCGTTGTTTCCTTAATAATTGCTAACAGTCCAAGTGCCCTGATCGTAAGGGGCGCAGCCAATACCATTGCCGATATCAAAAGACTCGAGGTTTATGATGTTGCAGATGACGTGATCAACGGCGGTTCTGTCTCGGTATCTGCCAATCTTGACAAGTACGCAAAAGACGATCTGTCGGTTCAGGCAAAGATCAATACCAATGCAAAGGATCTTAAGGGCTCCTTCGAGATCTCTTTTGCAGAAGACGGCGACGAGGTTCTTAAGGCCAATATCACCGGCAACCAGGATAAGGTCACTTTTGAGTGTGATAAGTTTTTCGACGGAACATACGGTGTTAATTTTAAAAACCTTGTAAAGAATCTCCCCGAATCCATTTTCGATCCGGACGAAGAGACCGACTATTCGCTCTATGACGAGCAGTTCGAATATTTCATGAACCTCAAGGATACGATAAAGAACGATAAGAACCTTGAGCGTGACATAACCTCTATGACAGCCAAATACAGAAAACTGGCTATAGAGAAACTCATCAAATATGCCGAGTGCTCAAAGAGCTCCGAGACTATAAAGGCCGGCAGCGATAAGATCTCATGCTCGGTCGTAAAAGTCACTGTCGATGAGGAAGCATTAGGGCTCATTCTTCAGGATCTGATCGACTATGCAGGCAATGACGAGGAGCTCGAAAACCTCGTATTCCGCATAGCCTCCAATGCCGCTATAGGCAGGGAAGCCGAAGACATTGTTGATGATTTCTACGATACACTGGATTATTTTGAAGACGAGCTTGACTACATTGAAGATCTCGATTTTGAATTGAATATCAGCGTTTATATCACAAAATCCGGAAGAAGGATCGCAAGGATCGATGCTGAAGCCGAAGTGGATGGAGAAGGTTATGACTTCTCTCTCATCCTCGGCAGGAATGTCACCACTTCAAAAGATATGAGCCTCTCGATCAAGAACAAGGAAACCGGTGAAGGCTACGACATTACCTATACCGTAAAAGCTAATAACAGCAAGGCATATGAAGCCGAATTCCAGGTCGAGGAAAGCTATATTGAATATGACTACATCGATTACGGCCGGGATGATGACGACGACTATGTCGAATATCTGGATACCCGCACCTCTACGCTGAAAGTGGAATGGGATAAGTCAGGCGGTGATCTTAAGATCAGATATAAGGACAAGTGGGATGATTATGTTGTCAAGGGCAGTCTCCTCCAGAAAGGTGACAGATATATATTTGTCCTGACCAATGTCAGAGAAGACGGTGAAGCGGTCGCGCTCATCAAGTCCCTCGAACTGACGGTAATAGTTGACAGGCATGATCCTTCTCCCAATCCCGCAGGAAGATTTACCGAGGTCACAACAATGAATGTACGTGATTTCAAGCATTTGGCCGAAGATATCAAAGACGGTGTCGAGGACTTCACAAGAGAGTACTTCAGGTAAATTTCTCCCTACAAGAAAAATTATAATTAACTAAAGCCTCGCCCTTTTAATTGGCGGGGCTTTGTTTTATACTGAATACGCTTAAATTGTAGATTTTTATCTCAACTTTAAATCCAAGCCAAAAGAGGTGTGCAAATGAAGAAAGTTCTGGTATGCAAGGAAATTCTGCCTGCCGAGACCAGAGTTGCACTCATTCCCGATGACATCAAAAAGCTCACAGGCATGGGCTTTGAGTTCACGGTAGTAAGCGGTGCAGGTCTCAAGAGCGGCTTTGGAGATGCTGACTACGAACAGGCCGGCGCAAAGATCGTCAAGAATGAGAAAGACGGACTTAAGGATGCCGAGATCGTTGTCAGGATCTTGAAACCCGATTCAGCTGACGGCATGAACCCCGATACGGTTCACATCAGTTTCTTAGATCCCTTTAACGAGAAGGATCTCCTTAACGGTTTTGCCAAGAATAACATCCAGGCAGTATCGCTTGAGATGATCCCCAGAACGACTCTCGCCCAGAAGATGGACGTTCAGTCATCACAGACATCTCTTGCAGGCTATGTCGCAGTCCTCAATGCTGCAGCCCGTATGCCCAAGATCCTCCCCATGATGGTTACTCCCGCAGGTACTATCAATCCTGCAAGAGTTTTCGTTATCGGTGTAGGCGTTGCCGGACTTCAGGCTATCGCAACGGCAAAAAGACTCGGCGCAAGAGTTGATGCTTTCGATACAAGACCGGTAGTTGAAGAGCAGGTCAAATCCCTTGGTGCTAACTTCGTCAAGATCGACTTGGGTGAGATGAGCCAGACAGCTCAGGGCTACGCAAAGGAACTCACACCCGAGCAGATCGCAAAACAGCAGGAAGCTCAGGCAAAAGTCTGCGAGAAAGCCAATATCGTTATTACGACCGCTAAGGTCTTCGGCCGCAAGGCACCTGTCCTTATCAAAAAGGATGTTATCGAGAGAATGCAGTCCGGCGCCATCATCGTTGATATGGCTGTTTCCACGGGCGGCAACGTCGAAGGATCAGATCCTTCCAAGGAAGTCATAACAGACAACGGCGTAATCATTCTCCCCGGTGACGAACTCCAGCGTCAGGTACCCTGGGATGCTTCTAAGATGCTCTCCGGCAACATTGCCGCTTTCCTTACTCACTTCTACAACAAGGAGACTAAGGAATTCGAGGTCACGTTGTCCGACGAGATCATGAAAGGCTGTCTCCTTACACAGGGCGGAGCCATCATCCACGAGAGATTTAAGGAGGCTTGATATATGGAAATTTCCACAGATACGATTATGCTCTTGATCTTCGTATTCATCATCGCCGCTTACTTAGGCGTCGAGCTTATCTCGAAGGTCCCTTCACAGCTTCACACCCCTCTCATGAGCGGTACGAACGCTATCTCCGGCATCACCATCGTAGGTGCTATCGCAGCTTGCGCAATCAACGCATCAGGCAATCATGTTTTCGGCATCATCCTCGGAACCATTGCAATATTCTTTGCTACAGTGAACGTTATCGGCGGATACTTCGTAACAGACAGAATGCTTGCGATGTTCAAGAAAAAGGAGGCACCTAAGAAATGAGTGACTATATTTGCATAGTACTTTACATGGTGTCCTGTGTCCTTTTCATCATGGGCATCAAGAAACTCGGAAAAGCAGATACCGCACGTAAGGGTAACCTCTATTCTTCGATCGGTATGCTCGTTGCAGTTGTCTCCGTCCTCATCTCACAGGATGTTATCGACGGCGGATGGCTCTCATACCTCCTCATCGTTCTCGCTATCGCAGGCGGAAGCGTAGTAGGCTTCATTTGGGCAAAGAAGGTCGAGATGACCGGAATGCCCCAGCTCGTTGCACTCTTCAACGGCTTCGGCGGTCTTTCCTCAATGCTCGTTGCTATCTCCCAGTACACTGCAGGAGTTACCACAGACTGGTTCACGGCGCTTACACTTGGTCTTACGATCCTCATCGGTGCTGTTGCATTCACAGGTTCACTCATCGCCTGGGGCAAGCTCGCAGGTCTTAAGATCTTCAAGAAGAACATCTCGATCCCCGGCAAGAACTTTATCAACGCAGGCATCCTTGCGGTTGCAGCATTGGGTATCATCTTCCTCTGCATTTCACCTGACGGCGGTCTGGGTCTTGCAGGCGTTATCATCACAACGATCGCTTCACTGATACTGGGCATCACATTGGTCATCACCATCGGCGGCGGCGATATGCCTGTTATCATCTCATTCCTTAACGCACTCTCCGGTCTTGCTGCAGCATTTGCAGGTTTCCCTATCGGCAACACGGTGCTCATCGTATCCGGCTGCCTCGTAGGTGCTTCCGGCGTCATCCTAACACTCATCATGTGCAAGGCCATGAACAAGACATTCGCTTCGCTTCTCTTCAAGACAACGAAGAAGAAGGCTTCCACAGCTGCAGGCGAGCACAAGGAGCCCAAGGCTATATCCGTCGAGGACGCATTCCTTATCCTCGAAGCTGCAAAGAGCGTTGTATTCGTTCCCGGTTACGGAATGGCTGTTGCCCAGGCTCAGCACGCTGTTAAGGAACTCTGCGACGTATTGGAGGAGAACGGTTGCGAAGTCAACTTCGCCATCCACCCCGTTGCAGGACGTATGCCCGGTCACATGAACGTCCTCCTCGCTGAGGCTAACGTTCCTTATGAGCAGCTCAAGACTGCAGACGAGATGAATCCCCAGATGGCTAACACAGACATTGCTATCGTCATCGGCGCTAACGACGTTGTTAACCCTGCAGCCATCAACGACGAGTCCTCACCTCTCTACGGTATGCCTATCGTAAATGCTTTCGAGGCACGCACGGTATTCGTACTGAAGCGTGGTCAGGGTACAGGCTTCTCCGGTATCGAGAACCCTCTGTTCACTATGGACAACACCGTCATGATCTATGGCGATGCAAAGCAGACCGTATCCCAGCTCGTAGTCGAATTCGAGAACTGATACTTATAATTTGTTCTGTACTTCAAACTCCCCGTTTAACCGCGGGGAGTTTTTGTTTGACACCCGGGCAGGATCTATCCTGCTTCATGATATTCGCTTTTTGAGTAAACGTTTTTCGATGGCATGACGTTCGCAAATTCAGAATTATCGGATCGGAAAAAGCGAAAGTATTGGCTTAACAATATTCTGTCCTGATATAATCAGATCATTACGGGAAAGAATATGGGTGATGATCATGGAACAAAATAATGTGACACTTCGAAAAGCAACAGATGAAGAAAATGAGATCCTGAAAGCCTGGGCAGACAAAGAGGCCGGGAAAATAAGAAAATTTATGCTGATACTGCTCGCAGGTTTTCTGGCTGTGTATCTCTTTCTCCTGATAGTAAATGCACTCTATGTTCGTTCATTGCTGATAACGGCAGCAGTCATTTTCCTTTTGGTCTTTCTTCTGGGCTTTTTCTCGGCAGTCTTCTTCGGACTTGCGGCAATTCTTCCAAAGAAGATCAGGTCAGGTGCATATAAGGTTCAGAGCGGAAAGATAACGGACAGGAATGAGGACGGCAATTCCAAAGACAGTTCCGACTGCATCGTGGTATTTGAATCAGACGACGGAATCTCTGCCAAAATAAATATTAATCCCGCTCTCTATAAGACTGTCAAAACAGGGCCCTGCCTTATTCTCAAGTGGGATGATCCGAAGAACAATAAATACTACAGGGTAATAAATCTCAACTCTTAAATTCCTGTAAAAACGTTATCCTGGATCAATAAGATCTTTATGCCTTTTCGCAGTGTTTTTCCCGTACCGGAGATAATTGCGTTATGTCATTTCTGTCTGCTTTTTTTACAGGTCTGATAACAAAGCAGATCAGGATAAGAACAGGTAAAAATATAACGAATGCGGCAATAACATCAATGATCGAATGCTGCTTGATGAAGACCGTGGAAAGAGTGATAAGCAGACACAGTATATCGCTTAAGATGATCAGGACTTTCTTATCCCTGAAGGCGAAGTGAAGACCGGCAGCGACTGCAAGCGCATCGTAGACATGAAGGCTCGGCAGTACATCCGTCGGAGTATCTATCTGATGAAGATAATTGATGCATATCATGAAGATGTTGTCGCGGTCGGGAATGGCCGTGCGGAGTTCGAGCGCATTGGGATAGGCAAGAGAGATGATGATGAACAGTGTCATTCCGGACATGAGCATGTATGATGTCTTGCGCGAGATAACGCGGCTCCTGATCGCAATTGCGATCATTCCGGCAACAAGGTACGGAAGCCAGAGTGCATAAGGGATAATGAACACTTCTATGACAGGGATCATATCGTCAAAAGCCGTATGAATGATATGAAAACCTTCAGGATGTTCGAGACTTTCCACCCAGAAGAATGTGGGCATATAAATGACCATATAGACGGCCATCGGAAGCAGCGTCACGACCACATATAAGATCTTCTTCAAAAGACTCTTGTTCTGTGATGTTTCCAATCTTTATCTCTCCTCGAATAATATACGGAGTGCCCGGACACTAAAGGTCTCCTGAAGACACTCCGCATATTATAACCCGTGGAAGGGAAAAATGGGCTTATAATTCAAACAGTCTTTGGTGTGATAAACACCCTGTACTTATGACTTTTGCATCAAACTGAATTCAGCGTTCCGATAAAGAGGGGAAGATTTGTCCTGTTGTCAACGATGGCATATACAAACGGCCTGTCACAATATACTTCGCGGATCTCTGTTACCGAATCGCAGGCCATTGTCGGCTCCATTAATGTGACAGCAGCAGCTTTTGTGCCTTTCTCGTCAACTTCGATATGGGTCTTGTGTATAACCCTTGAAAGGCATATATCTCCGGGTTTAAGTGCAATGCCTGAGAAATCAGCCTTATCTGTGCTAAAGATATCTCCCGCACCGAGATCTATGATCGCATCATTGAGCAGGCAGTCATAGTCTGATGTGAATCTGGGGATCTTAGAATGCACTTCATATCTTCCTGTTGCGCTGTTCATGAATTCCATATAGTCTTCATCAGTAAGTTCCTTTATGAACTCATTGGCACTGACCGTTGTATCTTTTGGAAGTATGGCAACAAAAGAGTATTCTCCGCCCTCGTAAGCTTTTGAAAATCCCGTTGCCTTACCGCTCTCATAGTATATTGAAGAATCCTCGCAAAGATAAGCCGCATTCTGAACGCTGCCGTCTGATGCAGTAAAATCACCGTGATCGACGGAATCATAATTCCCCGCAAAAAGTATCAGATCCCGTTCACTGTACCGATGAATACCGGCATCGCTGTTTCCGTATCGATGATGGCATAAGCAAAAGGTCTGTCGCAGAAGACTTCACGTATCTCCTTCTCTTGATGCATGGCAGCTCCGGCAGCAACCATCACGGAAGTTGCCGCAGCAGCTTTTGTTCCGTTTCTGTCGAGTTCAATATGCGTCTTGTGGATCACCTGTGATACATAAAGATCACCGGGTTTTCCTGCGATACCTGAAAGATCGGCCTTTTCCGGATCAAGAACATCTCCGGCACCGAGATTTGCGATGGTATCGTTGACGGAATAATCAAAATCATATTTGAACTCGGGAAGCTTTGTATACACATCATATTCCGAAGTTCTGCCTCTTAAAAAAGTCAGGAAATCGCCGCCTGAAAAATCCTTTATGAATTCATTTGCACTGATCGTCTCATCCTTGGGAAGCATAACGATAAAGGCATAATCGCCATAGTAAGACTTCAGGAAACCTTCTGCTTTATCGTTCTCAAAATAAATGCCCATTTTCTCATTCAGGAAAGTTGCATTCTGAACGGTGCCGTCCGAAGCGGTAAAATCACCTTTCTCGATCTGATGATCCTTATAAGGTTCAGCCCACTTTGCTTCAAACGCTATGGCATTTACGAGAACCATTGCAACATCGGGATCAAGTTTTTCGACCACTTTTTTGATCATGTGGTCAGTGTGATCGTTGACCCAATCGTTGATCTCATCCGGAGTCTTTTTCGAGAACTTTTGGACCTTATAATCAGCGAGGAAAGTTTCCTGAATATACTCAACATAGTCGGCATTTACTTTGTTGCCGAGAATGGCCTCGTTGGACCATACTGCATTTGCACAGGAGAAATCGACGTTCCTTGCACCGTTGATCCTATCCATGAGAGCAGCTGCAAAAGCCTGCTGCTCAAGAGGATCCTGCCCCTCAGCGAAAAGATCGGTAAGCTGGCGCAAAGTATCTCCTTTCGCTCCCGCAGCGACCATATCAAGTGCCATCATGATCGATGCCGGTGAGATCATGACATTGTCTTCGGTATCCGTATCTTCGATCGTCTGACTTAAGAGTTCAAAACAATAGTTTATGTACTCCTGCTGCATCTGCTTCCCGTCATATTCGGTATCCTGAACTTTGTCCAGATCTATCTCGGTCTTGGCTTGGGTATCATTTTTGATCGGCTTGTCGCCTGAACCTATACTGCATCCTCCGAGGAACAGTGTTGCTGCTAGAACAGCAGATACTATCTTTGTCTTTTTCATTTCAAAGATCTCCTTTTAAGATGATCGTCAAACCTTATTCACCGTTCCGATGAAGACCGGTGCCATGGTCTCTGTATCAACAATAGCATATACAAACGGTCTGTTACAATTAACGATCTTGACCTCAGTATCGGACATAACAGCACCCTTGGTGCGCAGTGTGATCGCGGTAACCGCTGCTGCTTTTGTGCCCTTGCTGTCGACTTCGATATGAGTCTTGTGGATGATCCTTGATACATAGATATCTCCGGGATTTCCTGCGATGCCTGTGAAATCAGCCTTTTGATCGTCGAAGATATCGCCTGCGCCGAGGTTCTTGATCGTATCATTTAGAAGGATATCAAAGTCAGACTTGAACTCAGGCATCCTTGAATAAACCTCATATTCGTAAGTAACGCTGTTTATAAACTCTTCGTAATCAGCCGGTGTAAAGTTTACGGCAAAATCATTGGCACTGACAGATTCATCAGTAGGAAGGATAGCGAGGAATGCATATTCTCCGCCCTCATATTCCTTTATGAATCCGGTAGCCTTATCTGTCTCATAGTAAGCATGAGAATTGTCGCTTAAGAACATTGCTTCCTGCTCGCTTCCGTCAGCTGCATTAAACATGCCTTCATTAACCTGGTCTTCCTCATAAGGCTCGGCCCACTTGCCGTCAAAAGAGATAGCATTTACGAGTACCATGACAGTAAGAGGATCTAATCTGTCGATCACTTTCTCGATCATGTGATCTGTGTGTTCATAGACCCAGTTATTGATCTCTCCGGGTGTATTCTCATCGAACGCAGTAACAGTATATTCGGCAAGGAATGTTTCCTTTATGTAGTCGACATATTCAGCATTGACCTTATCACCCAGGAGCGCAGCGTTGTTCCAGACGGCGTTTGCGCAGGAGAAATCAACATCCTTTGCTCCGTTTATCTTATCCATGAGAGCTGCTGCATATGCCTGCTGTGTAAGAGGTCCCTGGCCTGCAGCGAAAAGATCCGTCAGCTGCTTTAAAGAATTCTCCTTTGCGCCTGCGGCAACCATATCAAGAGCCATCATGATCGATGCGGGAGATATCATTACATTTCCTTCACCGCCATAATCCTTGATCGTCTGGCTGAACAGATCGAAGCAGTACCTTCTGTACTCGGAATCCATAACGTCCTGATCAAAATCCGTGTCCGGGATCTTGTTAAGATCGATCTCTGTCTTTATCTCCGGATCAGGTTTCAAAGATACGCCTGAATCCTGTGATGTCGGCTTTACTGTTGATGTGCATCCTCCGAGAAGCATGGATGCTGCCATAACAGCGGTTATTACCTTGATATCTTTATTTGAACAGATCTTCATTGTCTTATCCTCCTCAGATACTATTAAACCTCATTAACTGTGCCGATGAAGATCGGAGTCATTGACTCTGTATCAACGATGGCATATACAAACGGTCTGTCACATTCCACATAACGGACCTCGGGTACATCAAATGCTATGCCGTTGGCATCGACCATGATCGCCGTTACGGCTGCAGCCTTTGTGCCGTTGGCATCAAGTTCGATATATGTCTTATGGATAACCTTGGATACGAAAAGGTCTCCGGGATTGCCTGCAATACCTGAAAGGTCTGCAACTGAGCTGTCGAACACATCTCCGGCACCGAGATTTTTTATCGTCCCGTTCATTACAAATTCAAATTCCGACTTGAACTCGGGCATCTTAGTATGTACATCATAATCATATGAGACACTGTTTATGAACTTCTCAAAATCCTTGGCAGTGAAGTTTTTCGCGAACTCATTTGCACTGATCTTTTCATCCTTCGGAAGGATCGCGAGGAATGAATACTCACCGCCCTCATATGCCTTGATAAATCCGGTTGCCTTATCTGTCTCATAGTAAGCGGATAAATTGTCATTGAGGAAAGTTACTTCCTGTGTGCTTCCGTCATACTTTGTAAAATCGCCTTCCTCGATCTGATATTCCTCATAAGGCACAGCCCACTTGCCGTCGAAAGAGATGGCATTTACAAGGACCATTACCGTATCGGGATTGAGATTATTAACTACCTTTTTGATCATGTGATCGGTGTGATCATAGACCCAGTCGTTGATCTCGTCGACTGCCTTGTTATCAAAAGTCCTTACGCTGTATTCTGCAAGGAATGTCTCCTGGATATATTTAATGTAATCGCCGTTAACCGCATCACCTAAGAGTTCCTTGTTGGTCCAGACCGCATTTGCGCAGGAGAAGTCAACATCTTTGGCACCGTTGATCTTATCCATAAGGGATGCTGCATAAGCCTGCTGTGTGAGAGGTCCCTGTCCTGCGGCGAAAAGATCAGTCAGCTGCTTTAAGGTATCTCCCTTTGCACCTGCCGCAACCATATCAAAGGCCATCATGATAGATGCGGGTGAGATCATAATATTATCTTCTTTACCGTAATCCCTGATCGTCTGGCTGAAGATATCAAAACAGTATCTTCTGTATTCCTTGTCCATCAGTTCCTTGTCAAACTCTGTATTTCTGACTTCGTTGAGGTTTATCTCAGCCTTTACGTTCGGATCGTTCTTAAGCTCTGTCGGCTTTGCTGTTGCGGTGCAGCCGCCCAGGAGCATAGATGCTGCCATGATCCCCGTAATGATCTTTATATCTTTCTTTGAGCAAATATTCATATTCATAACCTCCATGCCGTTTTGATTATATTCGCTTTATGCCCTATATACAGATACGCTTCCGGAAATGTTGCAGTTTGTTATTCCTTGTTTTCGAAAAAACCGGCAGCAAAATAAAAAGCGGCGGAAAGTCCGAAAACCGTCCGCCGCAGATAACGATTCTATTCAGATCATCCGTTCTGTTCCGGAGCTACGCGGGGCGTGCCGCAGTCAGGGCAGAATCTTGAAGTGATCCCTGTCTTTCCGCAGTTAGCGCAGTTCCAGATGTCCGCAGCAGGAGCCGAAGGAGCAGTAGCCGCGCCGGATACTACATTGCCGAAGCCTTCTCCCACCTTCTGGGACTCACCCATGATAGGAGCCATGGCATCCTTCGTCATGTTGATAACGCCGCCCATTGCACCGAGCGTAACACCGAGGCTGGCCACATCACCGATACCGCCTGCAGCACCGCCGCCGTTGCCGCCTCCGGTAATACCATTCTGCATGGCTTCGAGGCCGACCTGACGAGCTGTCTCGTCGCGGTATGTGTAACCCTTCATCTCCATCTCCTTAGCCTCTGCCTCAGCCTGCATCCTGTATGCATCTGCTTCAGCCTGAGCCTTGATACGGAGAGCGTCTGCTTCACCCTGTGCGCTGACAGCTTTGAGCTGAGCTTCAGTCTGTGCTTCGACGATCTTTCTCTGCTGTGCTGCTTCTGCCTCTGCCTTTCTGACTTCCTCTTCACGTACCTTCAAGGTCTTGTCAGCAAACTGCTGCTTGAGACGTACGAAGTTCGGATCGTCATCGGGTGTTACGATAGAAGTAACATAGAACTCGGGCATTGTGAGACCGTATTCGTCCAAAGTCTCATTGATGTCGATCATGAGCTTGGATGACAATACGTCAAGATATGCGTCGATCTCAAGGATATTGAGATTCTCTTCTTTAATGATGCGGGCAAGATTAGCCTTGACCTTATTGATGATCAAAGCCTTGAACATGCCTGTGCCATAGGACTTGCCTTCACCTGTAACATCACTCTGAAGGAGACCGTCAGTCGTTCCGACGAGCTTTAAGACCAGCTTGCTCGGATCGGTAACTCTCATATTGAAGTTGCCGGAAGCACCGATCTCAACGTGAAGTCCGGATGCGGGATCAAAGAGCCTTACCTTGCTGTCAGTACCCCACCTGATACCCATCTGGGTAACCATGTTGATGAAGTAGACTTCGCAGTGGAAAACATTGATTCCGCCCGTACCAAGCTTCATGTAGTCACGGACCTTCGGAATGTTGTTCGTAACAAGCGTATGTCTGCCTGCCTTGAACTGATCGAAGATCTTTCCGTCACGGAAGAATAAAGCTTCCTGGGTCTCATGAACTATCAGCTGGGAACCGATCGTGAAATCTTCCTTCTCATGCTTGTGCGCCAGTACTTCATTACTGCCTTCGTACTTGATTACACTAATAGCTTCAACCATTTCTGAATTCTTTCCTTTCTTCTTTTTATATGTCAGTTATTTCTCTTTACGTTCAGTCAGGACCGCGAACAAAACAAACAATATGATCGGTCCTAATATCGATATAGCCAGGGATAATCCCGTGCTCAGATGGAGACCGTATGCAAGCACACAGAACAGGATCAATGGTGCCGCACAAAGGAATGATACGATCTTGATCACGATCGACCATGCACCTCCGCGGTACAGGACATAGCCCAGACCTGCTGATCCCGCAAGGAATAGCAGGATGCATATTACAATCGGCCAGTGTGCAAATTCCCTTAAGGCTATACCAATGCTCGCAGGAATGATAAGGCTGAATATGACAGCCCAGGGGATGCCTCTTCTGCGTTCAGCTTCGATCTCAACGTTGCAGCGGGCGATCATCTCGTCAGCATCTCTGTAACCCGGAACCTTGCCAAGTTCTTTTAATGCACTCTTAAATGACTTCTTCTCGAAAAATGTCTTTCCCTTGTAGTAGATCGCAAGCTGGTCAGCTTTTACCTGACCTTCGTTGCAAAGCCTGACAAGATCAGACGAGACTGCATCATTGAATTTGGTGCATTCCATTATCGCCTGCTTATACAAGAGTTTGGCTTCGTTGGCTGAGGCAACCTTTGCCTCACTGTTAATGATCTCGTTGGCTTTGGTTATGGTTCCGATTATGCGCTCATACTTGTTGTAATCGGGAACAAGATCTGTGATCGACCATCTGTTTCCGCAGTTTGCACACGCGCAGGAACCTGCCAGATAATCATTTCTGATATCTCCGCCGCAGATCTTGCATTTCATTGTGATGGGTGCAGCATTTACATCCGTCATTTACTATCCCTCTGCTCCTAAAATCGGACGCATGTATCCGTCAATGTGTCCAAGCGTAATTATATCAAATATTTTTATTGACTGCGATAACAGGTATGCCTAAATATATCATTTTAAAGATTTTCCCTAATCGTGAATTCATATTAAATATGCACTTCCATAACACTATACTGAGAGAACCCTTCTTCAAACCGTGCTATAATTACGCTTAAAAGAAAAAGTAAATTATTTATGAGGTTAGTCAGATGAGACGTTGTGTAAGCTGTTTTGAAGAGATCGGTGATTTTGCAAAGATCTGTCCGTACTGCGGATACATGGAAGGATCAGAGATACAAACCGGCATATCCCTTCCTCTCGGTTCACGTCTTGCAGACAGATACACTTTAGGAAAGATCCTTTCAAGCGATCAGAATACAGTAACTTATGCCGCATGGGATGAGATCTCGAAAATAAGAGTCAGGATAATAGAATATCTTCCTTCTGAATATGTCACCAGAGATCAGGAGACCCAGGAGGTTCTTGCATATAACGAAGATGCCTGCGCCTCATTTGACAAGGGATTCCTTCAGTTCGTTGACGAAGCTAAGAGATTATTCAACGAGGGCGGCGATGGTACACTTTATGACTGCATAGCCGAAAACAACACAGCTTATATGATCATGGAATACTCATATGAGCAGAACCCTTTTACAAACGCATCCCAACCGGAACAGCCTCAGGAGCAGGTTCAGGATGAGCAGCCGCAGGAACAGCCTGCTGCTCCTCAGGAACAAAGTCCTTTTGCCCCGGAGCCCGCACAGAGCGCTTTCGCCCAAACACCCGCACAGAATGCTTTTGCCCCGGCACCGGAACAGAATGCGTTTGCCCAAACGCCATCACAGATCCCTCAGCCGGAAACCGTATCACAGCCTTCTGATAACAATAACGGATTAATGCAAAAGCTCTCTCTTCTGCCGTTATGGCTCAAGATCACAGTACCTGCAGTATTGGTATTCGGAATAGTCGTCATTATCATCATTGCCGGTGCCGCTAAAAAACCAAAGGAACCGAAAGACCCGAAAAACACCGGTTCTGAAACCGCCGAATCATCTGAAGAGACCGAAGCAACCATAGATGTTACTCAACTTGGCGTTGAGCTGGTCACATTCAGAGGACACACTTATGCATGCTTCAACAATGCCGCTTCATGGGAAGATGCTGAAAAGTACTGCGAATCTTTGGGAGGGCATCTTGTTACCATAACCACAAAAGAAGAGAATGATGCAGTTTGGGCATATGTTAAAGATAAAGGCAACCAGAGCGTCTTCATCGGTTTGTCCGATACTGAAGAGGAAGGCAAATGGCAATGGGTTACCGGTGAGCAGGTTACATATACTAAATGGACCAAAGGTGAACCTAATGCATATACGGAATCTGAAAACTATGCAGAGTATGCATTTAACGTCGACAACGGCGAATGGAATGATTTCAGATTTGATGTACACAATTCCGATGATGTAACCAGTTATATCTGTGAATGGGATTATGATGTTATCAACTCCGCTGACACTCAGCTCAGCGCAGATCAGGCAACTCTGGCATTCAAGTATTATATTGCTCAAATGATCGACGATGACAGGGTATCCTACAATGAATTGATAAGCTGGGATTATCTCAAGAAGGAAAACACCACATACTTCTTCTATTGCAGAACATATACCGGTGAATGCATAAGATATTTTATGGATCAGGATACCGGTATCACGACCTCGCTCAAATATACATCGGATTCCTGTGATATGGTTGTCAGTCTCGGCGAGTTTGATTTCAATGCCCGTGATTACTTAAAAGACAGCAGCACTCCATCAGACGATGCAGCAACAGAACTTAAATCTTTTATGAACACCGATATCAAAGCTGCAGCAGAAAAGCTCGGCGGTCTTGAGGATTTAGATTCAGAAGATGCAACAGAATATCAGGGCGATGACATATTCCTCAGCACAACACGTGATAATGACACAGATAACATCAAGTATATCCAGATAAGAGGAAACTCCGTTAAATACAGTTTATATGGAATATCTCTTGGAATGAGCAGAAAGGCTGCTTTTACAAAACTTGTTCTGGAAGGAGCAAAAGAGGTTGTCCGTAATGACCCCAACACCTTCTCTTTCACCTTCAGTGACGGTATAACCGTATCCGTAACCTGCAATGAATCCAAGACTGTAACATACATTGCAGCAATGCAGTGATATTCAGTCGAGCATTAAAATCACCATCTTTTCGATAGCAAATATCGAACATAGAATCTTGTCTGAAGCGGATGCTCATTTTCTTCCAACTTTTTTCGCAATATTGTTGGAAGAAATCCAGCAACCGGTATTTCAGAGATTTAATTGCCGCGTTGTAATCAAATCAGTGTATCTATGACAAAGGGTGAGTTGATTATCACGGAATTGAGTTCAGAACGAATGTCAGAATCTGAAGAGATCAAAAACGGCGGAAAGCTTATTGCCTTCCGCCGTAATAACATTTGTATATAGAGTATCAGGAATATTAGTATGAGAACAATCCTGCAAGAACTCCGACAATTGCAAATACTCCAATAAGCACGAATGCCTTTTTGTCGTCCTTAAGTTTAGATTCGGCACCGATTCCCTTATAAAGCATAACAATATAATAAATGTAAGCTGCCGTAGTAATGAGTGTTCCCATTCTTACATACGGGATAAGGCCTAAATATGTGCCGAGGAATTCTTTGGCAATATAAGCGGGAGCAACAGCCATAGAAGCCAAAGCAAGCATCCTGGCAAAAGAATACTTCTCCTTAAATATAAGTCCGGCAAGGAGCATAAGACCTGCACATCCGAATGTTCTGATCGCATAAACTATAAACGGATAGAAAACATCCTTAAGGATCATTCCGACAATGAGATCATCATATACATTCGGATATCTGATGAAATAGTACAGATCTACTGAAAGAGATGTGAAGCAGCCGACAACACTGCAGATAACAACTACGATTCCGGCAAGGAAAATCGCATTGCCGATCTTGTCGTATTTGGAAACGATCTCAACAGGTCCTGTAGCAGGATGAACAGCTGCCTTGATAAGATTTTTAAAATGCTGGCCGAACGGAAGCATGTCTGAAGGCTGCTTGGGTTGTGCCGGTGCAGGCTGCTGAACGGGCTGAGGCTGAGCAGCGGAAACAACAGGTGCTGCTGCAGGAGCAGGCTGAGGTGCTGCAGGAGCGGGCTGGGGAGCTGCAGGAGCAGGTGCAACAGGTGCAGCAGCTGCAGGCTGAGGTGCTTCGGTTGCTGCAGGTGCAGGAGCTGCGGGTGCTGCCGCTACGGGCTGAGGAGCTTCAGGTGCTGGTGCTGCCGGAGCCGGTGCTGCAGGTGCAGGAGCATTTGCTGCGAATGACATGCCGCATCCACCGCAAAAACCAACGCCATCGGGGTTTTCTCTACCACAATTAGGACAATACATAACTGGATCCTTTCCTCGGGCATGAGAACCCGATAAACATGATAGGTTAATTTTATCACAGGTAACTGTATATAATGCACGGAAGATAAAGAAAAAGATTTATAATATTAGAGTTAATCCAATAAAAGCAATTCTTTAAATGAGGAAAAATGAATAAAAATCAATATATCGCTCTGGGAATAGTTCTTTTATCTGTCGTCTTTGTCTGCGGTATTTGCTTCGGTTATTTTCTTGGCAGCCGGACAGACAGTATGCAGCAGACAGAGGAAACACAGAGTTCATCTGTTATATCTTCATCGGAAACATCCGCTGAACAGACTGCAACATCTGAATCTGAGACTTCTTTAACATCCGAATCCGAAAGCGAAACAACAGAATCCGAAACAACAGCTTCTTCTGATACGGAAACACTATGGCTGGAAGACGGATATAACTATCTGGCTATAGGAAACAGTATTACTCAGCACGGTATCTCAAGTTACTGGTGGAACGAGATCGGAATGGCAGCTTCAGATGAGGAACACGACTATTATCATCTGGTCCTTAAACATATCGAAGAAAATAAAGGTAAAACCAAGGGCATATCATATAATTTCTATATTTGGGAAACACAAAGCCATGACAGAGACGAGGCATTGGAATTGCTCGATCAGTACTTAAGCCCGGAGCTTGATCTTATTACGGTTCAGTTAGGCGAGAATGCAGGTGACCTGACCACTTTTCAAAAAGACTACGTATCACTTTTGCAGTACATAAGATCAAAAGCGCCCAATGCAAGGATACTTGTGCTCGGTGATTTCTGGATCAGCGAAAACAGAGACGAGTTAAAAGCAGCCGCTGCCGCAGAAGCAAATGTTGAATTTGTATCGCTGGACGGGATTGCAAGCAACGAAGAATATTATTGCGGATTAGGAACTGTGGTCTACGATGCAGAAGGCAATGAACATATTGTCGAACACGACGGAGTAGCCAGACATCCTGGGGATAATGGAATGAAAGCTATTGCGGACCGTATAATCGCGACTCTGGATCAATGATCATCAGGACAGATCTCAAAAAGGATCCCTTTCGGAGGAACAGATGAAAAAGAAGCAGATCGCACTAGGAACAGTTTTGCTGATCGCGGTGTTTATTTGCGGGATCTCCTGTGGTTATTTTCTGTTCAAATCCAGTAATGTCAGTGTCAGTCAAACATCATCTGTTCAAAGCTCCGAAAACACAACTTATTCTTTGACCGTTCCTTCAGAAGAATCAGAAACTGCCGTAATCACTGCAACGATAACTGAACAATCAACATTAACCGATAACGGATGGCCTGCTGACGGGTATAACTATCTGGCTATCGGAAACAGTATAACCAAACACAACATTACAAGTTACTGGTGGAACGAGATCGGAATGGCAGCTTCTGATGAGGATCATGATTATTTCCATGTAGTCCTTAAATATCTGGAAAAGAACAACGAAAATGTTAACGGTTTGGCATGCAATCTGTACGGGTGGGAGAGCCAAAGCCAGGACAGGGACGGTGCGCTTTATCTTCTGGACGGATATCTAAGTCCCAATCTCGATCTGATCACGATCCAGCTGGGCGAAAACGTTGACGATCTGTCAACATTTCAATCAGACTTTTTATCACTCCTGCTTTACATAAAAGACAATGCCCCTAATGCCCGGATACTTGTAGTCGGTGATTTCTGGGACAGAGAAAACAGAAATGAATTAAAGGAAGCAGCCGCAAAGGAAGCAAACGTTGAGTTTGTTTCTCTTAAAGGGATCACAGGCAACAAAGCGTATTATCGCGGATTGGGCAGCTGGGTATACGACAGCGAAGGCAATCTTCACGAAATCGAACATGAAGGCGTGGCGATACATCCCGGAGATGCCGGAATGAAGGCAATAGCTGACAGGATAATTGATACTCTGGCTGAATAGATTCTTTAGCAGGCAACCTGCTTTTCAGATATAATTACTGCTCTTTCTCGTATTCGGCGAAAACACAATTTGCACTTTTATCCCACCAGATATGAATGTGTACATCATCAGATGTCATCCACTCACAGGACTTTATATTTCCGCTCTTATCATATGAGACATCATCATAATCACCTAAGTGATCCAGATACAGTCCGCTGATATCATCCAAAGTGAGTCCTCTGTTAGGATATATGCAGACAAAGCTTACAACTTCTTCATCCATGAACTTAAATGCAAATTCTCCCAGATCGCAAACTGCATCAACATCTGAATCAGATTCCGACCATTCACGGTAATTGGTCAGTCTGTTTTTTGTTGATTCATTAAGCTTGGTATAGCTTGTTCCAAACAAAGAACTGTCTACTTCCAGATATTCTCCGTCATAGGAAAAATAAGCAGCAGGCAGTCCGAGTATATTGGTCGGATCAGGTTCTGTAGTTTCAACAGATGTGGTTGTAGTTGTAGTTGCAGCCGTCGTTGTCTCAGCTTCGCTTGTATTCGCTGCCGTTTCCGAAGTCTGCTCAACTGCAGATGTAGCGGCAGGGGCTTTCTTCCCGTTATTTGCAAGAGCAAAACAAACCCCGGCGATCAATAAGACAGCGAAAACACATGCTATTGCTACCAGATATCCTTTCGAAGATTTTTCCGTCTTGTCCTGAACCGGAGGCTTAGGAGGCGGAACCGGCATGGAATTCTTTTTGTTGGAATTTTTGATCGGAACAGTTCCGTCGCCGGAAGGAACCGGATTGATGACAACTGTATCGTCATTGAAAGGAACCGGATCGACCACAACTGTATCGTCATTGAAAGGGGCCGGATCGATCACGGCTGTTTCCTCATCTCCCGCAAGTGTTTTCAGGTCTACTGTGCCGTCTGCTGTTCCATCTGATGAAGGACCGGCTTCTTTTCCGGGAACAGCAGTAATATCAACTCTTGATGTCAGACTGTAACTGATATTGAACAGATCGGACCACATCTCTTTTGCCGAATCATACCTGTCCTCAGGTTTAAAACTGCATGCCTTAAGAACGACCGACACGAGCTCATCGGTTCCGCGGGCAGGTCTGGGAAGAGGCTCTCCGCCGAATCTTTTCTCTCTTGCTTCTGACATCTCTTTGGCAGTAGGTGCTTTACCGGCAGATAAAAAAGGAAAAGCCTTGTCATTTAACAGCCAATACATAACCATTCCAAGAGAATAAATATCAGCGGCTTTACCGTATTTCTCGCCGTTATATACTTCAGGAGCCATGAAATTATATGTTCCGATTCCTTTGGTGCCATATGTGTCTTCATCATTTAACACACGGGAAACACCGAAATCACCAAGTTTGAAGTCACCATGATCGTTTGCCAGGATATTTGAAGGCTTGATATCTCTGTGAATAATATCTTCTCTCCCGCAAACATCCAATGCGTTGCAGATATCTGTTCCAAGCTTGATCACAGTTTCTTCTTTGACCTTGCCGGTAAAGATCTTGTCTGCTGCATTCAGATATTCCATTCTTATGAAAACATCCCAGCCTATACCGTCATCATGGGGCTGCACACTTATATCATCGCATCTTACAATGTTTGCGCAGCCTTTGATCTTCATCATCAACTGATACTCATTAAGAACCACATCCAAATATGATTTATATTTTTCCTTGATGCTGTCTTTATCATAACCACAGCTGTAATCCTTCTCGATCATATCGGGATCATTCGGAATAGATATAACTTTCATTGCAGCTAATTCTGTTACACCGTACTGGGTCCGGGTTATCTTATATACGGCACCATAACTGCCTCTGCCTATTGTCTCGAGAATTTGCCAATCTTTCCAAGGAGATTTTGTAGCCATATCAGTCCTCGCAGGTAACTTAAATTATCTCAATTACAATGACGGAAATATTATCACGGCCGCCAGCTTCCAAAGCATTATTCAACATGTTTTCAGCATTGCCGGCAGGCATACCGAAACTAACCGTCTCACTAATAATCGCCTCTGAAAGCATATCTGTCAATCCGTCACTGCATAATATTATCTTATCATTACTTTCCGGCTCGAAAAATGTGATGTAGGGTTCGATCCTTATCTCTTTCGGATCGATACCGAGATACTGGGTAAGCACCGGGTTATCTGCCGAAAAATGCCTGTCTGTATGATCGACCGATATCTGTCTTAACTCCTGTTTTCTTTTGCTGTACCAAAAGACTTTGCTGTCTCCGATATTGCATGCCCAGGCGCCGCCGTTCACCAGATATACAGATGCAATCGTAGATCCCACCTGATATGCACTGAGATCTGTTTTCGCACTGAAAACAGCATCGTTCAAAGAACTACAAAGATCTTCGAGAATATCCGGAATATCCCGGCTGTTGATATTATTTTCATCTGAAAAGAACAGCGCTGTCTCTTCGGCACACCTGAACGAAGCGATCTCACCGTATTCGCCACCTCCCATTCCGTCAAAAACAGCATAGAAGACACCATCGTCCGGACCAACTGCTTTAGCTGAAGGATCAGAGATCACTCCTTTGGTTCCGCTGTTATCGGAAGGAAGATATTCACCATTAAAGAAAAAATTGTCTTCGTTGTTCTTTCTGACATTTCCGGTATGGCTGACACATGCAGATCGTATACTCTTATACATCGGGATCCTCGCTCAGTCTTCCGTCTTTTCAGATTGAACCATCCATTTACATCGCATCAACTGCCGCATTGATCACATCAACAGGCTGTGTATCCGAGAATACTAACAGGTATGCTTTGCCGTCCTTTGAATAGATGGCGGCATTGACATATGGTGATGTCTCGGAAGCCGTAACGTTGGCGAAGGAGACAAGGCAGAGCCTGACCGGAATGCCTGAAGGTGTGACACTTTCAGTTATGTTGCTCTTGTTGGAAGGCTCGATCTCCTTTAAGATATCCGTTCCTTCAGGTGCTTCAAAGAGGACGATCTTCTCGCCGCCTTCACCTAAGAAGAGCTCATAGGTTATGTCTGCAGAATATGTTCCCGAACCGAAGCCCTTAAGGTCAAACGGCAGAGTCTTATTGATCCTGTCTAAGCGAACATCGCCCATTCCCTGGGTATCACCGCCGGTTGTGACATCGGGCTGTCTGATAGTGATCGTTTTTTCATCACCGGTAAGTCCGTCAATGGAATTATAACTTGCTGCATAATTATGCTTATCATCGTTTGATTCTGCTTCTGTCGACTCACAGGCATCTTCATAGTAAGCTGTAGTTGATTCAGTATCATTGCTTACATAATTATCTATTTCTCCGGCTACCTCAAGTACACCTTTGTTATGAGTACCGTTCGCTGTTGTTGACATAGCTGCATGTTCGAAAGGCGAAGAACTCATCGAACGGAAGACCAGCATCACACCCAGGATCAATACTACAGCCGCAGCGATAGATGAGATTATTGCGACAGGAGTTTTTCTGGCTTTCTTTCTGACAGGTCTGTCATTTTCCGTTACCGGGATTTCTGTAACAACGGCTCCTCCTGCCGACTGTTCCCTGATGGCGGCGGAGACAGCACTCATGACCCTGCTCTTCATCTCAGGATCAACAGTTACCCGACTCATGATTTTATTATACTTATTCAAAATCATCCGCCTCCTTCAGCAATTCCCTCAGTTTGTCGCGGGCACGTTTAAGGTCTGAACGCACCGTTGCCTCGCGTCTGCCGGTGATCTCGGCGATCTCTGAGGTCTGATAACCTTCCTGATAGAAAAGGTGGATTGCTTCACGCTGGTGCACGGGCAGACTTCTTACGGCATCCCAAATGGCTTTATATTCCTCGCCGTTATCAAGGTCTTCCTGCACCTCACCTGCGATCTCTTCATTGAGCTCCATGGTGTCGCGGACTTTGTTGTAATCTATGCGGTTCTTGGCAAGATTGGATGCAACTCTCATGAGCCATGCTTTCCGGTGTGTATCACTCTCGAAATCAGGTCTCACCGTAACGAACTTGATCATCGTCTCCTGCAAAATGTCTTCCGCGTCCTCCTTGTTGTGAAGGTAAGAGAGTGCAAGACGCAGGATGGCATTACCATGAAGGTCCAGTATCTCTTCCGCTTCCTTTTCTATCTGCTCATCAGACTTATGGCCTGTTCCTGCAAAAGAGGTTCCCTCTTCGAAGAGTCCGTCTCCGGAAGAAGTTATCACTCCTTTGGCGGATCTTACGGATTCCCTGAAAAGGAACCGTCCGTTACGACCCGTAACAGCCAGCAGTTTTGCGAGCTTTTTCAAAAGCGGTAGATTGGCTTCGTAAGATAATTCCATTTATACCCTTAAAAGTTCTTCACCGCTTTCACCCTATATACAGATGAAGCGGGGGATTTGTTGCACCTAGATTATAACAGTCAAATAAATCAAATCAAATTGTTCCTTATCCGTTCTACAATAATATAAAATATGTAACAGATTTATTGTGGGGAGCATACAGAAAAATGGATTCCAGATTCGAGCGAGAAGAACTCCTTATCGGACAGGAACAGCTGACCAGGCTCGCAAATGCCAGGATCTTATTGTTCGGTGTCGGGGGTGTCGGAGGTTACACGGCAGAATGCCTTGCCAGAGCGGGAATAGGTCATCTCACTATCGTCGACGGAGATAAGGTCGACATCACCAACATAAACCGTCAGATACTGGCGCTTGATTCCACTATAGGAAGATATAAAGCAGAAGTATGCAAAGAACGCATCCTGGATATCAATCCTGAAGCGGAAGTCATCATAAAGAACATTTTCTATCTGCCGGATCTGGCCGATGAATTTAACTTCTATGCATACGACTATATTGCAGACTGTATCGATACCGTCACTGCCAAGGTCGACATAATAAGCCGCGCGAAAAAAGCCGGAACGCCCGTTATCAGTGCCATGGGCGCTGCAGGAAAGCTCGATCCTTCCCGTTTTACAGTTACGGATATTTCGAAAACTTCATACTGTCCGCTGGCCAAAGTAATGCGCCATGAATTAAGGAATGCCGGCATCAACCATCTTAAGGTCGTCTATTCCCCGGAAAGCCCTGTTCCGCCTGCTAAAGGCAGACGACCCGGGACCGTGTCTTTTGTTCCGGCAGCTGCAGGGATAACTCTTGCAGGCGCGATCATTAATGATCTTTTAGAGAGCAAATGACATTTTAGCGCCACTTTTCTATTTAGAATTTAATAGTAAATTAATAAGCGAGTAACACAAATCACATCTAAAACATAGGATAATAGGGATATGAAGAAGAATGACAGCAGATTATTCATACAATCCGATGCAACATATGTAGCAGTCGTTTTCTTGAGCGTGGTGCTCTTTATTGGTCTGCTCGCATTACAGATCTTTTCGGGTATCTCATCAACCAGATATATCATCGGCGTCATTTTGGTATTGCTTGCTTACATGATGAACATCTTCGAAGGCAAGTTCGGTTTCTATATCTCGTTTGCACTTAACTTCGTGCAGTTCATGATCTACACATATGAATACATCATCATGCGCAACGAGTCGGCACCCGTACTCCTGATCATGACGATAGCGATCATGTTCATCGACATGCTCCTGCAGTACTACATCATTAAGATCGCAGGCAAGATACAGCACATTGAGGATTCGAAGCGAAACGAGCGCGGCAAGGCGATACGCAAAGAACTGGAAGACGAGATGTTCTCGCGTACAAGCCTCATCGTTAACCACGAAGTCATGGGCAGTCACCAGGGCTTAAGCGAAGCCATCGGAAGGAATCTTGCCTCATCTATCGATCCTCTGACGACACTGCCCGGCCGTGACATGATCACTGAGCGTATCGACAAATTTATCAGGGAAGATATATCCAACATGCAGTCCAGCGACAGGCCTGACTCCGTCTGCCGCCCGTTTACGGTCATATATCTCGCGCTCGATCATTTCGATACGATAACAAGAGGCATAGGTCATAAATCAATGGACCTGTTCATCCAGAACATGGCTCACCGTCTCCGTGAAGCAGCAGATCCCACCGACATGGTCGCAAGGATCGACGATGCGGATTTTGTGATCCTTTTCAAGAGATCATTAAGCAAGGAAGCAGAGACAAAATATGCCGACAAGCTCTCCAAAGAAGCATCCAGAGCCTTCGCTGCGGGGATCGATTCGATGAATACCACGATCCATTACGGGTTCGCACATTACCCCTCCGATTCGCGTCACGCCGGCGAACTGATCGCCAAAGCCGAGGACCGCATGAGCAAAGCTGCCGCCATTGCCGCAGGCATAATGAAAAAGACTGATGACACCGGTCTGGCTTCAGATGAAAGCGTTTTCAAGAACAAGAGCAAGGACGAGATCGTAAAGATCTTTGAGAGGGCAATATCTGACGGCTCTATCCATATGGCATACCAGCCGTGTTTTACGGCTGACCGCGTACTTACGGGATTTGAAGCATTCTTAAGATTCGAGCAAAACGGCAAGACCATACCTCCGCAGGTCTTTCTCGCGGCTGCGGAAAATTCCGGATATATGCGCAGGATCGGCGGATACTCGATGGAAAACTCTCTGAATGCGCTCGCATCTATCAACAAGATCGATCCTTCTCTCACGATGAACATCAATATATCGAGTTATCAGTTAAGGGAACCTGACTTCATACAGTCCTTCTCGAATATAGTCTCTTCTACCGACTGCAACGTCAATAACCTGATCCTCGATCTTCAGGAGGAGAGCCTTATCACCAGCCTTGCCGACATCAGGATGACGGTCGAGGAACTGGCCACGACCGGTGTAAGGATGGCGCTCGATAACTTCGGAAGGGGTTATTCTTCATTCAATGCCATTCCTCTCCTGCCTGTCTCCGTACTGAAGCTCGACGGCAATTTCACACTGAATCTCGCAACCGACGCGACAGTCCGAATACTAACCCGTTCCGCGATCTCGCTGATGCACGACATCGACATAACGGTAACCGCAACGGGTGTAGGTCAGGAAGACCAGTTCGACATTCTGGCAGGAAGCGGATGTGACAGATTCCAGGGATTGTTCCTGGGTGCCGCGATCTCAACTGATGAGCTTGAAGGATTCGTAAAAAGTCACAGGAAATAACTCCGTCTCATTGTAATTATTTCGTATGCTATAATCTCCCTATTGCAAAGGAGTGCTCACAAACTATGGCCGAATCAATCGTAACAGTCGAAAATGTCTCGCTGAAATATAAGAAAACCGTATTAACCAATGTGTCGATAAGCGCCTCAAAAGGTGATGTCATCGGCCTGTTGGGTCTCAACGGTTCAGGCAAATCGACATTGCTGTCCGCTATCGCGGGACTCCGCAAACCGGCTTCCGGAACGATAAAAGTTGAAGGAAAAGCCGGATTTGTTACCCAGGAAAATGCCCTTATCGACGAACTTACGGCCATGGACAACCTCAAGATGTGGACTCCTTTAAGCAGGCAGGATATCCTGAAAGAACTTACCGGGACGGAACTTTCTATCCTCAAAGTCCAGGACTTCATCGATCTCAAGGTCAAGCGTATGTCAGGCGGTATGAAGAAGCGCCTTGCCATAGCATCAGTCCTTCTTGCAAAGCCGGACATTCTTTTGCTGGACGAGCCCCTGGCAGCTCTCGATATCCCTGCGAAAAACGACATAATCAACTTCATAGACTCATTCAGGAGCAAAGGCGGAACGGTCTTCATCGCAAGCCACAGCGAGGAACTCTTCAAGCACTGTTCGAAGATATATCTCCTGAAGAAAGGCGTTTTATCTCTTCTTCCTGAGGGCATCTCTCCTGCGGAGGCATTGGATGATTAAGGCATACTGCAAAAGAGTATTGCTTTTCTTCCCTTTTGTACTGTGCTACTTCCTGGCGCTCGGTATTGCCATGCTCGCGCTCGTGATCTATGCGGCGGAGTTCCTTTTCGAGAACAACACGGACAGCATCGTAACCGTCGCCTGCTATGTGCCTGACGATGAAGCGTATACAAGGCTCGGAATAGGTCTCGTCAAGCAGATGGACAGCGTCAAACATACCATCGACATCGATCAGGTAAGCAGCAGGAAAAAAGTTCTTACCATGGTCGAGGAAGGCGATGCGATCGCCGGCATAATCGTTCCCGACGGATTTATCGAGACTCTGGGAACCCCTGATTCACTTCAGGTCCAGGTTATCTACCGCGACGCGGACACATTCGAGGAACATGTCGTAAACGACCTGCTCTACGCAATGAGCGATCTGCTCGGCACGGCGCAGTGCTCGATCATCTCAGCAGGTGAATATGCCGAATATATCGGAATGGATGATTCTGAAATCTACGCCATAGAGCGCGATGTCTCGACCAACAGCTTCAGTTATGTTATGAACCGCAAAACGCTTTTCCGCACTGTCGATGTTGATGACCTCGTCGCAAAATACGCGATAAGGGAACGCCTTACCTCTTCTTATTCTCTTTACATCCTGATAATGTCGATCTTCGTTATCTCATTCTTCTTTAAGGGCAACAACGACATTTTCAGAGCCCGGGCCAAGCTCTCCGGAATAAAGACATGGCGCATCTTCCTTATTGAATCCGGATGTGCCGCTGTCATGATCTATATGCTTTATGTACTGCTGTTCGTCTGTCTGTGTTTTATCTTCGAATCAATGAAGATCTTATCCCTTATCACTGTCATTCCGGCGATCATAATCATTGCGATGGCAGGAACCGCACTGTGCTACCTCGTAAAGAGCCCTGCTGCAGTATCCTATATCACTTTCGGTGCCGGAACCAGCCTGATGTATCTGGCAGGCGGTCTCATTCCTTTGGACTTCATGCCGCGTTTCTTCCAGACAGCCGCGCTCTTTAACCCTCTGTACTACCTGATACAGTTCTTTATGAGGTCGATGTTCCTATGAAGCTATTTCTGAACAGGTTACAGGTCCTCTCCAAGCGCAGCTTTATAAACCCTGCGATGTATATCATGGCCGGAGTCATTATCCTCATGGCTCTTCTTGTCATTTTCGTGCCCGAAAAAGAGACCTCCGTCTATATTCCCGTCGCGCTCCTTAACGAGGATTCCTCCGAAGAGACCGGAGATATCATCGACGAGCTCTGCACAAGAAATTCCATTTTCCATTTCTATGAAGTGGACGATGAGGAGGAACTCTATAAAGATCTCGCATCAGGCAAGGCGAATACCGCATACATCTTCCCGAAGGATTTCATAACAAATCTTACCAGTAAAAGTTCGCGCTACGATGTTAAGCAGGTAACCACTCCCGCTTCCAGCTTCATATTCCTTTCCAGAGAAGAGGTTTTCGGACGCTTTTATGCATACAGCGCCCGCCAGATCATAAGCGACACCTTCCATTCCTACGGCTATGAAGTCGACATCCGCGATCCCGAGATCGAACGTCTTTTCGACAAATATCTCAAGGACGAATCACTGTTCGCCCTCGAAAGTGTTGAGGGCACGGTATATAACGTTATCACGCGCTCGGAAAAAGTCCCGATTCCGCTTTACAAATTCGCCGGCTTCTTCATCTTTACGGCTGCTCTTCTCGGCGCACTCGCTTTCCTGAACGATCAGGATAACCGCATCTATCTGCGCTTCAGACTCATAGAACGCATATATCTCGGGCTGATTCAGGTCGCCGTGTTCACGGTGCCGGCCATGCTCATTTCGGTCCTCTGCTTCCTTGTCTCACGAACGGAATTCAGCATTTTGCATGTTCTGCTCTACACCCTGTTCGTTACCCTGATAGCATTCGTACTCGGTACGCTCATGACTGTCCTTCCGATCCGTTCCGCACGCTCGAAAATATTCTCGGCAGGCCTTCCGGTCTACCTCATATTGTCATTCTTATTCAGCGGCATCCTCATGGATCTCACCAACTTCGGAACAGAACTCCGCACTCTCTCAAGGCTGTTCCCGCCGTCAATGTTCTGATTTTGAATAACAAAAACGCATAAAATAGCCAATAATCATAAAAGAAGAAATCCGTAAGCTCTCTTACTATCGATCCCATCCCTGATCAGATATTTACGGGCTTTGAGATCAATCCTTCCGTCACTATCAAACACGGCAGTATCGAACTGGTCGAAAACAAGGACTATACCCTCACATATTCAAACAACACAAACGTTACGTCAGACGCATCAGTAGTCATCACAGGCAAGGGCAACTACACCGGAACCAAGACGGTCAAATTCTCGATAGTGACCGGTGCCGATTTCACCTGGAAGAATGAATCCGGCAAATGGTATCTTTACGACAAGAACGGAAAAATGCTGACCGGATGGCAAAAGGTCGACGGCAAATGGTACTTCTTAGGTGACGACGGCGCAATGGTTACAGGATGGCTCTGCAGAGGCGGATCCTGGTATTACCTGAAGCCGAGCGGTGCCATGGCAACCGAATGGCTTGAGATCGGCGGTAAGTGGTACTGGTTCGGCACCGACGGTATCATGGTGCATTCCACAAGCATTGAGATAAACGGCAAGACATACGAGTTCGACAAGAACGGCGTCTGCCTGAATCCTTAACACTTAATAAGGGTGCTTTCCCGGCATGGCGTGAAGAGCGTTTTCGCCGGGAAATATAGATTTTCGAAAAAGATGTAAAGCTATAAAACAACGGTCCTGCGGCATTAAGCTACGGGACCGTATTTTATTTGCTTGGGTATGAGTTTTCACGTCTAAAGTCGGGTAAAAACTACGGCGGCTGCCCATGTTTTTGCCTTAGTTTCGTCGTTATCTGAGCAAAAGTCGGGTTAAAACTACGGCGGTCGCCCATGGTTTTGCCTTAGTTTCGTCGTTATCTGAGCAAAAGTCGGGTTAAAACTACGGCGGCTGCCCATGGTTTTGCCCTAGTTTGAGTGTAATCAGAGCAACTAAAGACAAACATCTGGTAAAACCTACGGCACTGCCGGATGTTTGCCGTAGGTTTGGGCCGTTTTTGGACCAAACATCTGGTAAAACCTACGGCACTGCCGGATGTTTGCCGTAGGTTTGGGGCGTTTTTGGACCAAACATATGGTAAAACCTACGGCACTGCCGGATGTTTGCCGTAGGTTTTGATGTTTTCGAAGACAAAAAAGGAGGCTCAAAAACTTTGAGCCTCCGGTAATTACTTGGATTGTTTATATGATGCGAAGATCAGTCTTCCTCTTCATCATAATCGTCCCAGTCGTAGTCATCATAGTCATCCCAGTCATAGTCGCCATAATCGTCCCAATCATCATCGTCATAATTATAGGAACCGAAGCCGCCTAATACCTTTTCAACTGCGATGTCGACAATATCATTGGTAACATCTTCGTTCATAGGGATCTTTTCGGGATTGGTTGCTGCACCGAATGCATTGGCGAAGGAACCGAGCACTGTGCTCTTTGTGTTGAGAGAGCCGCCAAAGATAACGAAAACGTTGGAACCGTTAACTTCAATTGAGACAGAGATGTCACCGGTAAGTTCGTTAACGAGATCCTCAAAATCATCAGAATCCATGACCAGATCAATAATATCCATGATATCGTCGTTATCTAAAACGATCTCGCCGAGCTTTGCAACATCGACGTGGAATCTGACGAAGCCTTCCTTCTTGGAAGAATAGAATTCCTGATTAGAAAGATCCTTTGTGCTGATGCCGAAATCATCAAGTTTTTCATCGATGAAATCCATGATATCTTCTGCGTAACCGTCATCTTTAAGAGTGATCTGAATTGCAACTGCGCCGTCGAGCTCAAGATCTGCAATTTCTTCAGGATCATTGATATCCACAACATCACCAAGTCCTGTGCACTTTACTGCAAAAGCAAAGGATTCAACATCATCAACATCGATTATCTGGTCAAGACCGATAGATGAAAAATAGTCTTCAACATAATCCTCATCGTCCTCGATCATCTCAGCATCCATGTATGTGTAGAAACCATCCTCGGCATCATCTTCATCAGGTTCGTCTTCGCCAAGCTCATAATAATCGAGCTTTAATTTCTCACAAGCTTTGACGAACTTAGTAGTAGAGATCTTGGTCGTCTTACTGCATCCTGCAAAAATACCTGCAAGCATGACGACTGCGAGTACACAAGCTACCGCCTTAATTCTTTTCATAATTAAACCCTCCTTTTGGGAATAAGAGGATTTTACCACAAATCACGATAATTTGATTTATTCGGCGGACTATAAATATAGCCATTGTTTAAAGCACCGTCCGCCGGTGTTTATTGCGATTTACACGAAAACAGGACCCGGAGCAGGCCAAAGGAACGTTATCCGAGCTGGTCCGCAGTATAGTATCCGGAATCAATAAGGATATCCTTGTAATTGTTAATATCAACAAATACAGGTGTGCAGAGATAAGACGGTGTATAGTCCATTCCGGTGCCGGTCATTGTAGTGTTATTAACATCGACCACCTGACCTTCCATTATCTGACAGACCATCGTTACAGTCTGATCAACAAGGATCCTCGTATCCTTGAAAACAGACATTGCCTGTTTTCCGGCAATGATATTCTTGACATTTGCAAGTTCGCAATCCATGCCGGTAATTACCGGATAAGTGCCTTCATAGGGAGAAAATTCAAGTGCAGTCGCAACTCCCAGTGCAGTGGAATCGTTCGAGCAAAGCCAGGCATCAACGTTGATTCCTTCGCTGTCATAAATTGAACCGAGAGTATACTCGGCTCTGCCGCGTGCACGGTCTGTGTTCCAGGAAGCGGTAGCAACAGCATCAAAATCAATCTCTCCGGAAGCGACATAGAGTTTTCCGCCATCAATATAAGGCTTCAGAACATCCATTGCTCCATTGTAGAATAACGCAGCCGCAGGATCAGATGGATCACCGGCTGTGATCTCAAGGTTGAACGGTCCTTCAGCATATCCGAGATCCAGAGCATTGATAATATATGTACCCTGCATAACACCGACCATATAATCATCGAAGGAAACATAATAGTCTACGCATGGTGTATCCATGATAAGACGGTCATAAGCAATGACCACGACATTATTCGTTTTTGCCCATTTGAGGACCTCACCCATTGAAGAAGGATCAATAGCAGCGATCACAAGCACTTTGCAGCCGGAATTGATCATGTCCTGGATCTGTGAAGTCTGTGTGCTCACTTCATTATCGGCAAATCTGAGATCCACTTCATAGCCCTTGGATTCAAGGTTATCCCTCATCAGATAGCCGTCACTGTTCCATCTCTGCAAGTCCTTGGTAGGCAGTGATATTCCGATCTTGTTCGTGACAATAGTATCACCGTCGTCACCGTCATCATCATTGGGAACATAGATGATATCATCAGAGGGTTTGTACGAAGCATACATGGCCAGATATCTCAGACCGCTGCCAATCAGATCGACAACATCGTCTGCAATTTTTTCATTCATAGGAAGTTTCATCGGATCATTTGAGATACCGAATGCCTTAAGAAAATCATTGAAAGTTTTTGCTTCAGTGTTCACCGAACCGCCGGCAAGAATAAATACATCTGCCCCGTTTATTTCTATAGATATACCGATGTCGCCCGTAAAATCTCCGATAAGATCTTCAAGATCGCATTCAAGATAATCCTCAGCCTTTTCCACGAGATCTTCATCAGCCAGGACAAGCGGAACAAGATCGGCAACATTGAAATGAAGTCTTAAGTATCCTTCGTTTTTGGATGAGTATACTTCCTGAGTTGTGAGTCTGTTCGTCCTGATGTCAATGATACTCAGAAACTCTTTTACTGAATCAATGAAGTCTTCGGCACAATCCTGATTACCGAGTGTCAGCCTTATCGCCAGAGCTCCGTCAAGTTCGATGTCTTCTATGTCATCGATATCTTCGATGTCCGTCAGATCTTCTAAACCGCTGCACTTTGCTGCTGCCGCAAAAGACTGTATCTCATCTATTTCCAGGAATTCGAAAACATCAACTTCTTTAAGAAATTCTTCGATATCTTCGCCTTCAGCATCTGCGAATTCCTCAATCTGATCCTCATCGGCAACAAAATACAAGCCGTCTTCCAGATCTTCTGCTTCCGGGAAATCAGCATCTTCTATATCAAATTCATCAAGACCAAGCTTTTCGCAAGCTTTAAGAAAATCACTTTCAGAAGTTTTAGACGTCTTGCTGCAGCCTGAAAAAACACCTGCGAGCATAGTTACTGCAAGCAGAACTGCTGTGATCTTTATCTTATTCATAATGCTCATTCCCCCACTGTTATTTTTGATGATTCTACCACGTTTTCAAATCTTTTTGACTTGCTCTCTATAAGTAAAGTATTATCATTGAGCGAGGGGGTGTTTTACTTATGCGCGAAAAATGGTCATCAAGATCCGCTTTTATCCTGGCAGCGATCGGTTCTGCCGTAGGTCTCGGTAATGCCTGGAGATTTCCGGGCCTGGCTGCAAAATACGGCGGCGGTGCTTTCCTTTTTGTTTATCTCATTGCAATGCTCGTTATCGGAATCCCGCTTCTGATGATGGAGATCGCTGTCGCAAGAAAGACCAGACAGGGAGCTCCCGGTTCCATGCGCGCTCTGAACAAAAAGACCGAAGGGATCGGCTGGCTCGCAGTATCCAACGGTATCGGCATCTCTATCTACTATGCGGCTGTTTTCGCCTGGGTAATATTAATGTTCGTCATGAGCTTCAAGTTCATGTCCATGACCGGTGATACTGATTCCGCAAGTTCTCTCTGGGCTGAAACGATCAAGACCACGGGAACGACAGAAGGCTTTACGACCATCTCCTGGCCGGTCGTAGGCTGCCTTATTGCGGCATGGGTACTCTGCTATGTCTGCATCAGGAACGGCACGACCACCGTCGGAAAAGTCGTTAAGTTTACGGTGTCTCTCCCTGTCATCTGTCTTCTCATCATGGCGGTAAGAGGTGTCATGATGCCGGGGGCCATGAGCGGTTTTGCAAAACTCTTCATCCCCGACTGGAGAGCTCTTGCCGATTCAAATCTCTGGGTCGACGCAATAGGCCAGGTCTTCTACTCACTCTCGACATCGATGGCGATAATGTTTGCATACGGTTCATTCCTTGATAAGGAATCCAATATCGTTGTTGATACTGTCATCATCGCTTTTTCGGACATGTTCATCAGCATCCTTGCCGGTATCGTTATGTTCACGACAATGGCAGGTGTAGGCATGCTCGACAATATGTCATCGTCAGGTATTGCAACAGCATTTATCATCTATCCTCAGGCGATCGTCCAGATATCCGGCAGCGGTGTATTCAACATGATCTTTGCGTTTATCTTCTACTTCTGCCTGATCACTCTTGCAATCGACTCACTGTTCTCGATCATTGAAGGTATCTCAACTGCAATATCCGACAAGTTCAAGCTCAACAAGAAAAAGACCACACTTACGATATGCATCATCGAAGGCATTATCAGTCTTATCTATGTGACTGGCGCAGGACTTGCGGTGCTTGATATCGTTGATTACTTCATCAACAGTTACACGCTGATCATCACAGGTATCCTCGAGATGATCGCGGCAGGATGGTTCTTCAAGACAACCAAGATCCTTGATGAACTCAACCGCAACACCAATAAATTCAAGATGCCTTCCTGGTGGTTCATTCCGTCGATCAAGGTCATCTCACCTGCTGTACTCATCGGCCTGTTTATCTGGAACCTTTATAACCTCATTAAGAGCGGCGGTGTCTACGGTGCAGCCGACGGTTATTCCCTCAAGGCAAACATCATCTTCGGCTGGGTGATCGTTGCTCTGATCCTCTGCTCGGGTCTGATCATAAAGATCATCGTCAATATCAAATCCACCAAGGGTTTTGAGGAAGATTCCAGAACCTGGGATGAGATCACGGAATAATTATTTGATATTCATTGCGAACACAAGAACAGAATCAACTAGTGCACTCCGGAGTACGGTTTTTGGCTAAAATCCGTACTCCGGAGTGCACATTTACGCCGTGCCCATATAATTGTGTAAATTCAAAATAAAGAGCCAAGTGGCTTAACCTTGTATAATTTTAATTGCGACAAAAAATCAAGGAGGTTAAGTACATGGCTCAACTGAATATTACTTTAAATCACGAGGAAATACTA
>JAIKWL010000081.1 GCA_024684815.1 Saccharofermentans sp.
GCACGTGATACAGGCGTAGCAAGAATCTGAATAAACTGAATTAAAGCAACAATCTCCCGCAATTTTGTTGCGGGAGATTTTGTAATATAAAGAAAAGGAGTTTCCACATGATTGACGATTTAGAGCTTTTAAGACTTATTGAGAACAATGCCAGACTTTCCGCGGAAGAAATAGCGGTAATGCTTGGTGTTAACGCCGCCGATGTGGAAGCCGAGATCAAGCGCCTTAAGGATGATAACATCATCTTAGGCTATAACACGATCATTAACTGGGAGAAACAGGCACCTGACAACTGCATCGGCATGATCGAAGTAAGGATCACACCTGTAAAGAACAAGGGTTATGACCATATCGCACAGATCTTAAGCAAGTACGACAAGGTTACTGCATGCTATCTCATGAGCGGCGGTTTTGACCTTATGATCATTTACGAGGACAGGAGCCTTCGTGATATCGCTACTTTCGTTTCTGAGAAGATTGCTCCTATGGAAGGCGTTCTTTCCACAACAACGCACTTTATACTTAAGAAATATAAGGCTAATGGTATAATCTACGATAATCCGAATACAGACGACAGGCAGGCAATTATCCTATGAGTTATGATTACGATTCAAAGATTTCCAAGGCTGTCCAGGCAGTTCCGCCTTCAGCTATAAGGAAGTTCTTCGATCTTGCAAATGAGATGCAGGGTCATGTTATTTCTCTTTCGATCGGTGAGCCTGACTTCGTAACACCCTGGTCGATAAGAGAAGCTGCTATCAATTCGATTATTGATGGATATACTCACTATTCGCCCAATTCAGGTTATATCGATTCCAGAAAAGCAATCGCCGATTATCTCAAGAGAAGATATGGTATATCTTACGATTACACAACTGAGATCTTCATAACCGTCGGCGGTTCTGAAGGTCTTGACTTGGCAGCCAGGGCACTTATAAATCCCGGCGATGAGGTAATTGTCGTTGAACCTTGCTTTGTTGCATATAAGGCGACTGTTGAGTTTGCCCATGGTGTTCCGGTTATTGTCGAGACTAAGCCTGAGAATAACTACAAGCTCATGCCTGAAGAATTAGAAGCAGCTATTACCGATAAAACGAAGTATGTTATTGTCGGATATCCCAATAATCCTACAGGCGCCATCATGACGCTTGAGGACTGGGCCAAGATCAAGGATGTCCTTATGAGACATCCTGACATCATCGTTCTTTCCGATGAACTTTACTGCGAGCTTAACTATCTTGATGGAAAGCCTGCATCTCTCACTCAGTTTGCTGAATTAAGAGACAGGGTTGTTATGGTTAACGGGTTCTCCAAGTCCTATGCCATGACCGGTTTCAGAATAGGATATCTGGCAGGTCCCCATGAGCTTATCGCTCCTATGGTTAAGATACATCAGTACTGCATCATGTGCGCACCTTCAACTTCCCAGCTCGCTATTGTCGAAGCGGCTATGAATGCTGACGATGAGGTCAAGAAGATGCGTGATGAATATAATCACAGAAGAAGGATTATTGTACAGGGCTTAAGAGATGCCGGCCTTGACTGTTTTACGCCTTACGGCGCTTTCTATGCTTTCCCTTGCATTAAGTCCACGGGAATGACATCAGAGGAATTCTGTGAAAAGCTTTTGCTCGAAAAGCATGTCGCTATCGTACCGGGCAACGCTTTCGGCAAGTGCGGTGAAGGTTTTGTACGTATAAGTTATGCAGCTTCTTTAGAGGACATCAAGGAAGCTATGAGATTAGTTAAAGAATTTGTTGAAGAACATAAGAGGTAATCAATGCTTGAATTTGACAACATAAGACTCGAACTTGAATCTTACGAACAGCCTATAGCAGAGCTTAAAGATGCTCTTCACATTGACCGTGTCTCTGACCAGATCAGCGAATATGAGAACCGCATGCAGGAACCTGATTTCTGGAATAATGTCGATAAGGCACAGGAGATCCAGCAGACTTTGGGAAGATTAAAGAAGAGGGTGGAGAGCTATAACTCTCTTGTATCCGAAAGGGAAGACCTTCTTGCTCTCTGTGAACTTGCAAACGAGGAAGAAGACCTTGATTCTCTTGAAGAACTTAAGGAATCGACAGCAACTTTTAAGGAAGACTTTGAGAAGATGCGTCTTGAGACACTTCTCACAGGTCCCTACGATGCAAATAACGCTACTATCACCCTTCATGCCGGAGCAGGCGGAACCGAAGCAATGGACTGGTGTTCAATGCTCTACAGAATGTATACGAGATGGGCAGAAAGCCATAGTTTTACTGTTGAGGAACTTGATTTCGTCGAAGGCGATACCGCCGGTATCCAGTCAGTCTCTTTTATGGTCAAAGGCGAAAACGCGTACGGCTTCTTAAGATCTGAATTAGGCGTCCACAGACTCGTCAGGATATCTCCTTTCGATGCAGCAGGCAGAAGACATACATCATTTGCTTCCTGTGAAGTTATTCCTGAGCTCGACCAGAAGACCGAAGACGATATCAAGATCGATATGTCAGATGTAAGAATTGACCTTTACCGTGCGACCGGTAAGGGCGGTCAGCACATCAACAAGACAGATACGGCTGTAAGAATGACACATAATCCTACAGGTATCGTTGTATCCTGCCAGGCTGAAAGATCTCAGCTCCAGAACAAGGAAACATGTTTAAGAATGCTCAAGGCCAAGCTCTTTGCTCTTGCCAGAGCTGCAGAGATGGA
The DNA here is from genome assembly GCA_024684815.1 of Saccharofermentans sp. Taxonomy (GTDB): domain Bacteria; phylum Bacillota; class Clostridia; order Saccharofermentanales; family Saccharofermentanaceae; genus Saccharofermentans. Next base: position 2,701 of record JAIKWL010000081.1, read on the forward strand.
GAAGATCGAAGATCTCAAGGGCAACCAGATGGATATCGCCTGGGGTTCGCAGATCAGATCCTATGTATTCTGTCCCTATACTCTAGTTAAAGACAACAGGACAGGTTACGAAGAAGTCGATGTTGATGCCGTAATGGACGGTATGCTTGACGGCTTCATCAATGCTTTCCTTTCAGGCATGAAAAACGAGAAGTGATAACAAGTTTTTATTTGATTTCTGAAAGCTGCCTTCGGACAGCTTTTTTGTTATATATGTTTGGACGAGAGAAATTATGAAATCGAAGATATGATAAGATTATTAAATAGAATTTATATTTGGGACTTAAAGATTATCGTATGAAGTTAAGAATGAGTATAAGAACAATTGTAGTTATGATGGTTATCGTCATGACGATGAGTTTATTCTCGGGCAGCGTATTTGCCGACGGCGGCTGGAGACAGGATTCTAACGGCTGGTGGTATTCGACCGGTGATTCATATTATAAGAATCAGTGGGCCGAGATAGGCGGGCAGTGGTATTTCTTCGATTCGAACGGATATATGGAGCACGATTGTTACCGTGAAGGTTACTGGCTCGGAAGCAATGGTGCATGGGATAAGAATTACAGCCACGGCACATGGAAGAGTAATGACAAAGGCTGGTGGTTCGAGGATAACGGCTGGTATCCTGTAAATAAGTGGCTTAAGATCAACGGAAACCGTTATTATTTTGATTCAAAGGGTTATATGGAGCACGATTGCTACCGTGACGGCATCAAGCTTAAGAAGAGCGGCGAGTGTGACACGGGTCATATGAACGCACAATGGAAAAAGGATGATAAGGGCTGGTGGTTTAGTGATAACGGTTGGTACCCCGAGTATCAGTGGCTTTGGATAGACGGCAAAAAGTATTTCTTTGGTGATGACGGATATATGGAATCCGGATGTTACCGTTTCGGCTATTGGCTCACGGACAGCGGAGCTTGGGATGGCAGGACTAAGACTGCCTCCTGGAAAGAAAATGATAACGGAAGATGGTATGAAGATAACGGATGGTATCCGAAGGATGAATTGCTTAAGATCGACGGGGCGATTTACTGGTTCGACCCTTCCGGCTATGCTTTTTATGCAGGCAATAATCCGAAAGTCCCTGTCGATGCATCTATTTACAGTTATGAGATCATACCTCTTACGGGAGGAATGAGGACAGCAGTTTACATTAAAACGGATAATCCTGATCCCGACTCGTTCAGATTTATTGATCCTTCTTCAAAATATACGGATCCAACAGGCGCATATCCGCTTATTACTGTAGAGAAGACCAGATTTGTTGATGTTGTATATGAGGATTCGTCAAAATACCGCGTCAAAGGCGGATATCTTGCATTTCCATACTCTAATGTTGACGGCGGTGAAATGATCCTTCAGACCAAGTATATTTCAGGAGCTGACCGTTACGGCTTGTTCTATGATTACAAGAACACTGACGTTACTGTTAAGATGCCTGAACTCTATGATTCCGTAGATTATCTTATAGATACGTACGGAGATAAAAATAAGGGATTTTTCGAGAATATGGATCTGATCCAGGACGGGCTTTCAAGTATCTGCCTGTATTCAGGTGTTGCTGTAAGAGGCGGATATGTTAAGGCTCAGGCAAGGATATATGAAGGATCTGATTATACAGTCGGAGAATGCTTCTATGGTATTTCTTCTTCTCCTCATTTGGACCAGACGTTTTATCTCAGATCGCCTTATTCAAGGCTTGAATCCAAACCGATGCTTTTGAACAGCCTTTGTGTTTATAAACTTGATTCTTTAGGTTTTCCGTCAATGATGGCATATGTATCAGAAAGACTTGATCCGGATTCATCATATATGTGGGATGGTTTCCAACATAATATGATACATGTTACATACAATGGTGAGACAAGAATGTATGGCGGACAGGGTAATGGCGGAGGTCAGCTGATAGATGCAGATAATATCCGGCGTTACTATAAGTTTGACGGTTCTTCTGATGATGCGGTAAATAAAACCAGCCTTGAGGACTTGAGGAGTGAGGTCAGCTATTATGGTACTCTTGAGATCCAGCCTGATTTTGATGATAACGGGATCTCCTGGCAGTTTGTCCGTTCTACTGTCGGAACCGACGGAAGTTATGTAAAGATCAATAATTCCAACAGTTCGACATTGCTCGGATATCATGATTCGGATGGAAACACACATTATAACGAGTGTTATATGGATGTAGGCAGCGGTTTTACTTTCCTTTATGATAACGGTTCGAATATGGACAATGCTGCCAGTTATGCGATCGGCTATTTTACGAACTGCTGGTTTGACGGCAGATATTTTAATCATCAGGAAGTGATCTATCCCGGAGTAACTTTTGCTGATACAAACAGTCTGAAGCCGACACTTGTATTTAAGGATCGTGCCATAAGGATCGGTTTGCCTGATAAATATACTTATTTCAGTGTAACCGTAAGTGAATGCGGGTATGATAAAAAGACAGGTATTTGGCCCGGCTTTACACGATACTATTATGATGAAGCATCCGGTACGTGGAAAAACCAGCTTATAGATGTGGTCATGTATTATGATCCTGATCTTCATCAGGTTGTTTATCTCAAGGATGATCCTGTATATGGCCCGGCATTTGTCGATGATTGTACGATAACAGCTGCAGAAGCTCTTTCCATGGGACTTGATGCCAATACAAATATTGATCCTTCCGAGTATTATGTATTTGATATGACCGAAGAACCGGGCACTTACCATAAAGAAGGTTAAGCGTAATTCACGCAATTGTTAATTTGTTAAATTATATGTTAACTAAATTTGATTATGCGCAGTAGATAGATTCTGTCGTGATAGAATCAAAGTGTATTTCCAAAAAGGGGGACACTTCTATGCGTAATTCAAGGAACCTTTTTGTTACAGTATTTGCAGCTGCCGCAATTGTTTCGCTGCTTTCAATGTCAGTTGCCGCAGATGTTTTTTCAGATTCACAGCGTTATGACGGATACTTTATCCCTGATGTTTCAGTTCAGGGAGATGTCGTAACCGAGGTGCCCGGTGAAAGTGATAAGAAGGGCTGGGTTAATGAAAACGGTGTCTGGCATTATTATGTCGATCCCGGGGTTTTAGCTTCCGGTTTTACGATTATAGACGGCGAAACCTATTATTTTGATCCGGAAACCGGCGATATGTATACAGGAAAACACACTATCGACGGTGAAGAATACTACTTTGATGAGGAACACGGCTTTATCCCGATGGGATGGCGTAATGACCTCGAAAAAGAGTATTACTACAATGATCACGGTTTTGTCGTTTTAGGATGGATCAATGATAACGGAGACATCTATTACATGGATCCTGTTGACGGCGTTGTATTGACAGGCTGGCAGGAAATAGAAGGAAAAACATACTATTTCTACAGCGACGGAAAGATGGCAACCGGCTGGGGATCCGGCGATGTTTACGGTTATTACTTCAGTGAAGAAGGCCTTGTTGTAACAGGCTGGGTCGATGATAACGATAACAGATATTATATTGATCCTCAGACTAATGTATTTGTTACAGGCTGGCAGACGATAGAAGAAGTTAAGTATTACTTCGATGACTATGATGGTCATATGTATACAGGCTGGCAGTATATCGGCGGTCAGGAATACTTCTTTGATGAAAACGGTCAGATAGTTACCGGTTTTGTTAAGGATGGAGATTATACATATTATATTGATCCGGATTCTTTAACTAAGGTTTCCGGCTGGAAGACGATCAATGAAAAGGTTTACTATTTCGATGAATACAGCTGCATAATGGCGACCGACTGGTATTACATAGACGGTTATGATTACTATTTCGGTGAAGACGGCGTAAGGAAGACGGGCCTTGTCGCTATAGGCAGTGATACATATTACTTCAATCCCGAAGACGGCAAAATGCTTTCGGGCTGGCAGACGATAGAAGATAATAAATACTATTTCTACAGCAACGGAAAGATGGCGACAGGCTGGGGTTACAATGAGGTGTCTGATTGTTATTTCGGCAGTGACGGTGTCTTAAAGACCGGTTGGATCGAGGCAGATAACTGCAAATACTATTATGATACTGTTTCTGAATCGCTCTATACCGATGATTGGTACAAGATAGATAACGAATATTACTACTTTGATTACAGCGGTCATCTGATGTATGAGTGGATCAACGTGGGCGGTGTCTATTATTATTCCGATCCGCAGACAGGTATCCGCCAGACCGGATTTGTAACTTTCGGTACAAGGAAGTGCTATTTCGATACAGAGACGGGAATCATGTTCTCTGACGGATGGAAGACTATCGATGACAAGCAGTACTATTTCGGTTATGACGGCTATACAAAGACCGGATGGCAGACGATCAATAAGAGATCATATTATCTCGGTGATGAAGGCTATAAGGTCACCGGCTGGGTTGAGTATCTCGGACAGAAGATATATATCAATCCGGAGACCGACCTCTGGTGGTCAGGATGGCTCGATTATGAGGGCGAGAGATATTATCTCAATCCGGGTACGGGATATATGGTAACCGGTATGAGGGATATCAAGGGCAGGACTTTTCTTTTTGATGATAACGGACGCATGCTGAGAGGTTTGCAGAAGTTCGGAAGTTCTTACTACTATTTCAACAACGATGGCGTAATGATGACCGGAATCATTGAGATCGACGGAAAGAATTATTTCTTTAACGATTCCGGAATGCGTTCTATAGGATTACAGGAAATAGAAGAAAACTGGTATTATTTCGATCCTTCGACCTGTGAAATGCGTACAGGCTGGATTACAGTTGAAGGTAAGAAGATGTACTTTGACGCATCGGGTAAAGTTGTAAAAGGAATAAAGAAAATAGAAGGCAATACATATTTCTTTGATGATTATGGTGCAATTCAGTACGGCTGGCTCATGGATGAAGCAGGAAACAGCATTTATGCCGATCCCAATACAGGAATCCTTGTAACCGGTTGGTTCGTAAACGGACAGTATAAGTATTATTTCGTACCTGATAAATGCACAATGCTCAAGGCCAGCTGGCTCAATGACAGCGGCAAGTGGTATTTCTTCGATGCCACCGGCGCTATGAGAAAAGAATGGCAGTATATCGGCAATGCCTGGTACTATTTCGAGGAATCCGGAGCAATGCTGACAGGGTGGTTCAAGTACGGAAATAAATGGTATTATCTGACCCCCGGTTCCGGAAATCTTGTAACAGGATGGAAGAGCTTAGGCGGTAAATGGTATTACTTCGATGATATCGGAAGAATGATCACCGGTTGGAAGAGTATCGGCGGCAAGTGGTATTACTTCAATGCCGGCGGTGATATGGCAAGCGGCTGGATCAGCAGCGGCGGCAAATGGTATTACCTTGATAAGTCCGGCGGCTATATGTCTACCGGATGGAAGGGCATAGACGGAAAGTGGTATTACTTTGATAACAACGGAATCATGCAGACGGGCTGGCTGTCTTTAGGCGGCAAGTGGTATTACCTTGAAAGCTCCGGCGTGATGGTAACGGGCAAAAAGACTATCGGCGGAAAAGTTTATACGTTTGACAGTAACGGTGTGATGCAGTGACACGCATTGCTTTACGGTTTTTAAGTTTTCTTGAAGGGAGATAAGATTATGAATACTACAAGAAAAATAATAGGTTCTATGTTAACCGCCGCTTTGGTCATTGCATCCATATCAACCGGAGTATCTGCAGGCAAATATGTTGTTGACGATGCTTCCTTAAAAGATGTAAAGATCAATGATTCGGCATTTCCCGATAAAACGTTCAGGGATTATATCAGCAGCACTTTTGATACAAATAAAGACGGCACATTGTCTGTAAGCGAGTACTCCTATATCAGGGAGATGGATGTATCCGGCAAGGGTATATCCAACCTCAAGGGTATCGAGTATTTTCAGGATCTGTTCACGTTAAAGTGCAATAATAATTCACTTAAATCTCTGGATCTATCCAAAAACTATAATCTGCAGTATCTTGACTGCTCGAAAAACTCTATCTCCACTTTGGAGATCGGCACGATGCCTCTTATCAAGAGAGCTTATGACAGAGGATCTAAATCTGAAAAGAACGGTGTGGTTACTTATACCGCTTACTACGGACCTAAGGATGCATCAGATTACGGCAATATGTATCTTATCTGCGACAGCTCCACAAACGTAACTATCGATACTGATGTCGGCTGGCTCAGAGGTGCAAAAGGCTGGTGGTTCAGAACTGCAGACGGTTCGAGCATTAAGAACTGCGGTAAGCAGATCGGCGGAGAATGGTATTACTTCGACAGTGAAGGCTATCTCGTTCAGGAGAAATGGGTCAAATCCGGCGGAAGATGGTTCTATTTTGAGAGTGACTCGATGATCGTAACCGGCTGGATGAACAGAGGCGGGAAGTATTATTACTTCAGCGGCAAGGACTGGAAAGAGTCCGGCACACAGACTGATTCCGGAATGCAGATTGGACTTCAGCGGGTATATTCCAACGGATGGAAATGGTTCTTTTTTGACAATGACGGTGCAATGCACAAGGGCTGGCAAGATGTAAACGGCAAATGGTATTACTTTGGCAGCAACGGTGTTATCCAGACCGGCTGGTGTAAGATCAAAGGCGAATGGTATTATCTGTTGCCTGCTGATGCCGGCAAGGAAGTTGAACCTTCAAAGAACGGTTATATGCTGACCGGATGGCAGAAGATTAATAATAACTGGTATTACTTTAAGAGCAGCGGTGCCATGGCCACAGGCTGGCAGAGCATCGGCGGCAAGTGGTACTATTTCAATCCTAAGGGAGGTGCCATGATAACAGGCTGGCGTCTTGTTGACGGTGACTGGTATTACTTTAATGACAGCGGCGCAATGATGACCGGATGGTTCCAGTTAAGCGGAAAGTGGTATCATGCAAACAGCAGCGGCGCAATGAATACAGAATGGGTCAAGTTAAACGGCAAGATCTATTACTTCGATCCTGATACATGTGTCATGAATTCCGGACATGAGTACTTCATTCTCGGTGGTTTCTTTACCTTCGATAATGACGGCGTATGCACCAATCCACCGGAGTATCTGCTGTAACCGTAATAACAGAATAACTGCAGAGCTGTTTCATAAGGTGATACTGCCTGTGGGACAGCTCTTGTTTTTCCTGTTCGTAGTATTACCTTCAAAACATTGGATAAAGGAGCATGTTTGATGCATAAGGGTTTGAGACTTTCCTTTTTTGTTTTTTTCGTTGTATTTTTGTTTTCGGCTTTTTCATTAAATGTGTTTGCCGATTCAAAAAAGAGCGGTTCCTGTTTTTATTATGACTGGACACTTGACGGTGATGTGCTGAAACTTAAGTGCAATTATCATACGATAGATTTCAGATATGTCTTTGAGGAAGATGAAACAGCCGTTTTTGATTCCGTCATTCTGGATTTCTCAGATTGCGAGAATGCTTATTCCAGAATTTACGTTTACGGCAATGAGTGCGGTGTTGAAAATCTTACGTTTAAAGGCTTTAACACAGGAGATTTTGATGATATCTATCTTGTGGATTTTCCTGAACTTGACGGTGAGAATATAAGCTTCCCGCAGGGACTTAAACTGGATGAATTCGAGATTTGTAATGTCGGTATAACTTCTCTCGGATTTCTGGATAGTCTTGATATTAAGAGTCTGTATCTTGAGAGTTGTGATGAATGGTCAGATATGACGATTCCTTCTTCTGTTAAGGAACTCGGTATCAGGGCTTGTCTTAAACTTGAAACTTTTACGGTTCCGGAGACACTCGACAGTCTTTATCTTTATGAGATGCCTGATTTCAATGACCTTAAGTGTGTTACTGAACTTGAGGTGCTTGTTTGGAACGACTGTCCGCTCGAGACTGTCACTGTGCCTGACATCCCATATTTCTCAACCAGGAGTGACGCGGTGAAAAAGGCTGTAATACCTAATGGAAGAACAGTAATAAACAAGGAAATGTTCTCGTACTGTAAGAACCTTTCTGATGTGTCTATTCCTGACAGTGTCACAGAGATCTGTTCGGACGCTTTCTCGGGATGTACAAGTCTTAAACATCTGGATATTCCCGAATCCGTAACGGCAATCCGTCGTGATGCCTTTATGTGTGCAGGTCTTGAAGCTGTTACCATTCCGTCAGGTGTAAAAGAGATCGAATCTTCGGCTTTCTGGGGGTGCAAAGAGCTTGAGACCGTAAACTTAAATGATGGGCTTGAGACAATAGGGTTCTATGCCTTCAGTGACTGTAAGAAACTGAAGAATGTCAATATTCCGAGTACTGTTACAAATATAGAGACGTGTGCATTCGCCGGTACAGCGATCGAATCTGTCATGATTCCTAACGGCATAACGGTTATAAGCGGATATTGTTTTTCCGGCTGTAAGAATCTGAAATCAGTTTATATGCCTGACTCGATTGAGATTATTTACAGCGGTGCTTTTGAAAACACTGCTTTAGGATCTGTTACGATCCCTTCAGGAGTATCAGTTATAAACAGCGATACATTTGAAAACTGTAAGGATCTGAAGAGCGTAACAATCCCTTCAAGTGTCACCTCTATTGCTGCTAATGCATTTAAGGGATGTGATTCTATTGAAGACGTATATTACTACGGTTCTTTCAGCGAATGGTTAGAGATCGATACATATCCTGTCGTCATAATGGATCCTAATTACGAGATAGTAGCCAGTTATACAGTCGAGAATATATTTGAGATATTTCCTGATGCGGATTTTCACTATAATCTGACTGATCAGGGCGGATGGCTCAAGAAAGAAGGCAACTGGTATTACGTTGATTCCGGTCTGAATCCTGTTAAGGGTTGGGTGAAGAGCAAAGGCTACTGGTATTATCTCGATCCTGATACCGGGAAAATGAAGACGGACTGGCAGCTTATAGGCGGAAAATGGTATTTTTTTGCAAAGCCTACAGGAGAGATGGCTATATCCTGGAAGAAGTTTGGCAGCATCTGGTATTACTTCAAACCTTCGGGCGAGATGGCAACCGGTTGGAATAGGATCGGCGGTAAGTGGTATTTATTTGATGATTCAGGATATATGATCACCGGATGGAAGATGATCGACGGGAATTGGTATTACTTGCACACTACAGGTGAAATGGTCACCGGTTGGCAGCGGATAGGCGGAAAGTGGTATAACTTTAATGCATCCGGCGCTATGATGACCGGCTGGGTGTTATTCGGCGGGAAATGGTATTTCCTTGATATTACGGGTGCCATGACGACCGGATGGCAGAAAGTAAAAGGTGAGTGGTACTATATGAATAGTTCAGGCGCTATGGTAACCGGATGGTGTATGATAAATGGTGCTTGGTATTACCTCGATGAAAACGGTAAGATGAAGACCGGATGGTTTCAGTATAGCGGCAAGTGGTATCAGGCAGAGCGCAACGGTGTATGTAATGATCCGCCTGAGTATTTGCATTAAGAATAAAGGAGATTAACAGATGCGTAATATTTTTAGATTAGCATGTTCAGTGTTTTTTACGGTGATTTTATTATCGGCTGTTTCAGTAAATGCGCTGGCTGATTCCGGACTGAGCGGTTCCTGTTCTGACTACGACTGGACGCTTAAAGACGGTGTGCTGAATATTAAGTGCAAGTATCATGATATCATGTATCATGATATTGAGCTCAAGTATGTAATTGAGAGTTTTGAAAGTGCCGAGATCGATTCCGTCATTCTGGATTTCTCTGATTATGAGATTGATCCTGACCATTCTTCTTACCTTAATGTATACGGCTATATGTGCGGTGCTGAAAGCCTTACCTTTAAAGGTGTTGCCACAGGTTTTTTTGATGATATCTATCTTGCGGATTTTCCTGAACTTGACGGTGATAATATAAGCTTCCCTCAGGGGCTTAAACTCGACAGCTTCACACTTAGCAAGGTTGGGACAACTTCTCTCGGATTTCTCGACAAACTTTATATCAAAAGTCTGACCCTAAAAAATTGTCCTAAACTTGAAAGTCTTACGGTGCCTGAGACACTCGAGAAGCTCGTTTGGGATGATTGTCCGCTCGAGTCGATCACCGTACCTGACATCCCTTATTTCTCCACCAGGAGCGACGCGTTGAAAAAGGCAGTAATACAGGATGGAAGAACAGTGATAAACAAGGATATGTTCGCATACTGCAAGAACCTTTCTGAGGTAACTATACCTGACAGTGTAACTGAGATTGGTGAGTACGCTTTCACTGGTTGCACGAGTCTTAAAGAGATTGATATTCCTGAGTCTGTAACGACTATCTGCGATAGTGCGTTCTATAATACAGGTTTAAAAGAGATTACCATCCCGGCAAGTGTAAAAGAAATCGGAGGTTTTGCCTTTGGTTATTGCAAGAACCTTGAGACTTTACACCTGAATGAAGGTCTCGAGAATATTAGATGGTATGCATTCGCCCATTGCGAGAATTTGAAAAGTGTCAATATTCCCGGCACCGTCAAGAAACTGGAGGTTTATGCGTTTTACGGAACAGGAATCGAATCTGTTATCATTTCTGAAGGTGTAACTGAGATCGGTGGATGCTGTTTTTATCTTTGTGAGAATTTGAGATCGGTCCAATTGCCTGATTCAATTACGAAAATAGGTATGATAGCTTTTTGTCATACGGGTTTGGAATCGGTATTGATTCCTTCGGGAGTGAAGGTTATCAAAGACAGAACTTTTGCTGAATGTGAAAATCTTAAGACAGTTACGCTCCATTCAGGTGTTACCCAAATAGCTGCTACCGCATTTATAGGGAGTGAGTCAATTGAAGATGTATATTTTACCGGTTCTTTCAGCCAGTGGTTAAAGATATATGCATTTCCTGTTGATGTACAGGAAGATGATAATTCTGAGATAGTTCACTATTCTGTAAATAGTATTTTCGAGTTATTTCCTTATGCTAATATTCACTTTAATTCGACAACTGAACGCGGTTGGCTCAAAGAGAATGGCAAGTGGTATTATTTTGATCCTGATACCGGGAAAATGAAGACGGACTGGCAGTTTATAGACGGAAAATGGTATTTTTTTGCAAAGCCTACAGGACAGATGGCTGTATCCTGGACGAGGTTCGGCAACGACTGGTATTATTTCAAGCCTTCGGGCGAGATGGTAACCGGATGGCATCTTTCAGGCAGCAAATGGTATTGCTTTGACGATTCCGGAGTTATGTTGAAGGGCTGGCATCTTTCAGGCGGCAAGTGGTATTACTTTAATGATTCGGGAGTTATGCAGACCGGCTGGCAGCAGATTGGCGGGACGTGGTATTACTTTGAGTCTTCCGGAGCCATGGTAACCGGTTGGAAGTTATTATCCGGAAAATGGTACCGTTTTAATTCTGTCGGAGTCATGCAGACAGGCTGGGTTTGTATTGAAGGTGTTTGGTATTACTTAAATGATTCCGGTGCTATGCAAACGGGATGGCTGTCCTTAGGCGGCACCTGGTATTATTTAAAACCTTCGGGCGAGATGACGACCGGATGGTATCTTTCCGGCAGCAAATGGTATTATTTTTACAATTCAGGCGCTATGGCTCATGATACGACTGTTGACGGTTATAAACTCGATTTTAACGGTGTTTGGATACCTTAATATCTATCAGAGAGGTTCAAAATACGGTTTTCTATCTTTGAAATAGACAGATTCTTTAAATCCTAATGATATTAGGTATTCGACGGCATCATCGAAACAGACTGCAAGAGAGCCTTTGAAATGTGAATCTGACCCCAATGTGATGAGTTTTCCGCCCATCTGTCTGTATCGGTTAAGGATCGCAGGGTCGGGAAGATCTCTGGTAAAGCCGCCTGCACGGTGCTTATATATGGACTTGGTATTTATCTCCAAAGCTTTTTCCTTTGTAATGAGAGCTTCGAAGAAACGGTCAAACACGTCAGGACATTCATCGTATGTAACAAAGTCCGATTTATTGTCCGTATACCTGTTTATATAGTCATAGTGGGCTGCGACATCATAGTTATCGCATCTCTCGCACATCTCTGCCATCATTTCCATATATTCCCTGTGAAGGTCTTTTGCGGGGAGTTTATAGCATTCGCGGTCAACGTAGAAGTCTTTGCCCCTGAACAGGTGAACGCTCAGCAAGACTACGTCAAAAGGGATAAGGGATGCTGTTTTATCGATATCTTCAGCGACATGGGACTGATATCCGAACTCTACACCTTTAAGAAGTTCAAGTTCACCGGCTTTTTCCTGCCATTTTACGAATTCTCTGTCGTATTCATTAAGATCGAACATCCAGTTGAGTCCGTCTTCCGGGAAATCGATCTCATAATGTTCGGTGATCCCTATTCTGGTAAAACCTTTTGCCTTAGCTTCATTTATCAGCTCGTCGATAGTCTGTTCCGCGTCAACGGAGAAGTGTTTTGTGTGATTGTGTCCGTCTGTAACCATAATTTTCTTTCTAATAAAATATTTATTTTCTTTATGGTATCATAAGTCCATTAGAAAGAGGTGATAATATGCCTAAAAAGAAAGAAACAAAGAAAATCAAGACAAGCGAGCTTTTCGCTGAATTCCCGAACCTTTACGAAACCGCATCAGAAGATGATATGACTGCAGCTTTCGGATTTGCCGAAGAATATAAGGCATTCCTTGACAATTCCAAGACCGAAAGAGAGTTTGCAGCTAATGCCATAGCCGCTGCCGAGGACCTCGGTTATAAGGATATCAGTACATTTGATACCTTAAAGGCCGGTGACAAGGTGTATCAGAGCATCAAGGGCAAGGGCTTTGCGGCTGCCGTTATCGGTAAGAAGGGGCCTGCTGAAGGATTTAACATATTAGGAGCCCATATTGATTCCCCGAGACTCGATCTTAAGCCGAATCCCATCTATGAGGATAATGATACAGTCTATTTCAAGACGCATTACTATGGCGGTATCAAGAAATATCAGTGGACAACGATACCTTTGGCTGTTCACGGTGTTGTATTTACTAATGACTGCAAAGCCCATCAGATCGTTGTAGGTGAGAAGGAGTCAGATCCCGTATTCTATATTACCGACCTTCTTCCTCATCTTGATAATGCCCAGATGGCCAAGAAAGCATCAGAGTTTATCCCTGCTGAAGACCTGAATGTCATCATCGGCGGGATTCCCTGCACAGACGATAAGAAAGCCACAGATATTTTTAAGGCCGGAGTGCTGAAGATTCTTTTCGAGCAGTACGGTATAAAGGAAAAGGATTTCGTTTCAGCCGAGGTTGAGATCGTTCCGGCCACACATGCAAGAGATGTCGGCTTTGACCGTGCTTATATTGCAGCATACGGCCACGATGACAAGGTGTGCGCTTATCCGGCTCTGAGAGCTCTTCTTGCACAGGAGAAGCCTAAGAAGACTTGTATCTGCCTGCTTACCGACAAGGAAGAGATCGGCTCTTATTCCAATTCCGGTGCCACTTCCAATCTTTATGAGAATTTCCTCATGGAAGTGTTTGCTAAATCAGAGGGTGGTATCGACAGTTTTAACAATCTGAAGTTCCGCAAGGCACTTGCTGCTACAAAGATGCTCTCAACTGATGTTACGACCGCGTACGATCCCAAGTATTCATCTGTTTTTGAAAAGAATAATACAGCTTTCATGTCGCATGGCCTTAAGATTGAGAAGTATACGGGTGCAAGAGGCAAATCAGGGTGCTCAGAGGCAACTGGTGATTTCATCGCCGAGATCACGGATATCTTTGAGAAGAATTCCATCCCGTGGCAGACCGGAGAACTCGGAAAGATCGATGCCGGCGGCGGCGGAACCATCGCTGCTATCATGGCAAAGCTCGGTATGGATGTAGTGGACATGGGTGTTCCTGTTTGGTCAATGCATGCTCCGGTCGAAGTTATTTCTAAGATCGACCTTTATTATCTCTATCTGGGATATAAGGCATTCATCGAGAACATCGGCTAATGTCTAAAAAAAGAACGGTAGAACGCAAAACTGCGATCAAGAACAGCATCGGAAGGATAATTATCTTCGGATTGCTGGTTCTTGCGCAGCTTGCCGGTTTTATCATTCTTTTCATTCTTTTAGGCAACAAGTTCCCCTCATTGGATATCCTGATGAGGGCATTAGCGCTTATCGTTGCATTGGGAATAAATGCAAGGGACCATAACGGAGTATTTAAGCTTATCTGGGTTATCGTTATCCTTATTTTTCCGATACCGGGCCTTTTGTTTTATGTACTCAACAATTACAGCAGTTCAAAGCATAAGATCAAGAAAAGGCTTGAAAAGGTGGATCTGATGGTGTTCAGCCATCTGAACTATAATGATGATGTCTTTGTTGAGTTTAAGAAAGAGGATCCGGCGCGCGCATCAAATGCCAGATATCTCAGGAGTTTTGATTTCCCGATATTTGAGGGAACAGATATCAAGTACTATCCTGTCGCATACGACTGTTACAAGGCTCAGATAGAAGATATCAAAAAAGCCGAGAAATTCGTTTATCTTGAATATCATGCAATCGAGAATAAAGAGGCGTTTGAGCCTCTTCATGAAGTCTTGAAAGAGAAGGCAGCATCAGGTGTTGACTGCAGAGTCTTATATGATGATGTCGGATCGTTCCTGTTCATAAACAGCGACTTTATCAAGGTGCTTGAATCTGAAGGAATAAATTGCAACGCGTTTAATCCCGCATATCCTTTTGTTCAGTTATTCATGAATAACAGAGATCACAGGAAGATCACTGTTGTTGACGGCAAAGTAGGATATACCGGCGGTTACAATATCGCTGATGAGTATTTCAATATCGTGAATCCTTACGGTCACTGGAAGGACAACGGTATCAGGATAGAAGGCCCTGCTGTAGAGAGCCTTACCGCGATGTTCGTTGAGATGTGGAACTTTGCCGATCTTAAGCGTAAAGATGACGATATGCTTGTTTTCGATGCCTCAGAGACTGCTCAGGCCGTAAAAGAAAACGGGTACTGCGTTCCTTACTGTGACAGCCCTCTTGATATGGAGCCGATTGGCGAGAATGTTTATCTTAACATGATAAATAACTCCCAGGAATACTGCTGGATAATGTCTCCTTATCTCGTTCTTTCTGATGAGATGGCAAGAGCATTACAGATAGCTGCAAAGCGCGGCGTTGATGTTAGGATCATGACACCGGGTATACCGGATAAGAAAGTAACTTACGGTGTGACAAGGTCTTACTATAATATGCTTATCAATTACGGGGTTAAGATATATGAATATACTCCGGGCTTTAATCATTCGAAGACATTTATATGTGACGATAAATGTGCTGTCGTAGGAACGATCAATCTTGATTTCAGGAGTCTGTATCATCATTTTGAGAATGCTGTCTATATGTACAGGACAGACTGTCTGCCTGATATCAAGAAAGATTTTATCGACACATTTGAAAAGTGCCGTGATGTAACTGAGAAATACAGCAGAAGACCAAACATCTTTATAAGGTTCTTCAAGTCTATATTAAGACTCGTTGCACCTTTGCTTTAAGAGGTTAATTAGAAAGGAAAATTTATGTCTGTACGATTTTATAATTGCAGAATACTTACAATGAATGATGACAGGATCATTGAAGGTGAATTGTGGACCGATAATGACCGTATAAGTTATATAGGACCTGAGAAACCTTCGCAGGATATAGTTTTTGAGCGTGAGATAGATTGTAAAGGCAATCTTCTTATGCCGGGACTGAAGAATGCTCATACGCATTCGGCAATGACTTTTTCAAGATCTCTTGCTGATGAATATTGCCTCAATGACTGGCTTCATAAAGCGATCTTTCCAAGAGAGGCAAAGCTTACTCCTGAGGCTGTTTACTGGTTCTCAAAGCTTGCATATGCCGAATATCTTTCAGGAGGCACGACAGCTTGCTTCGATATGTACTTTTTTAAGGAAGAAAATGCCAGGGCGGCGGTTGAGACCGGATTCAGGCATGTGTTCTGCGGTGCGGCCAATGACTTCGGCGGTTTTGAAGATCTCGAAAGATACTATAACGAACTTAATTCTTATGATCCGCTTGTTTCATTTATTTACGGATTCCATGCTGAGTATACGACATGTGAAGATAACTTGAAGTTCATGTCTGAATTGGCTCATAAATATGAAGCTCCGGTTTTTACTCATATCTCAGAAACCCGTGATGAAGTTGAGGGTTGCAAAGAAAGATATGGTATAACACCGGCTGTCCTGTTCGATAAGCTCGGTATCTATGACTTTGGCGGAGGTGGATTCCATTGTGTCTGGTTCACGGATGAAGACCGTAAGATTTTTAAAGACAGAGGTCTTTGGTCAGTTTTTAATGCTTGTTCCAACCTGAAACTTGCGAGCGGTATCACACCTGTCCATAAGTTTATCGGAAACGATATGAAGATCGCTATAGGAACTGACGGTGCAGGCTCAAATAATGCACTTTCTATGTTCCGCGAGATGTATCTTGATACGGTCCTTTCAAATGTTGAGACACATAATGCTGCCGCTGTGGATCCTTATATCATCTTAAAGGCCGGGACTTCAGGAGGAGCTTTATGCATGGGACTTAATGATTCTGACGTTCTGTCTGAAGGCAAGAAGGCAGATATCATCATGATCGACATGAACAAGCCCTCGATGCAGCCCGAGAACAATATTGTAAGGAATATTGTATACAGTGCTGATAACTCCGTAGTGAAGATGACGATGATCGACGGTAAGATCCTCTATGAGGACGGTAAGTATACCACTATCGATTTAGATGAGGTTACCCGCGAAACAAATAAACTATTGCAGGGGTTGTCTGATATCTGATCATGAAGCTTTTATTCAGTCATATCGGTAAATATAAAGCTGCTTCGATCTTAAGCCCGGTGTTTAAGCTTCTTGAAGCGTGTTTTGAGCTTATAGTTCCGCTTATTGTTGCGGGCGTTATCGATAATGGCATCAAAAAAGGCGACTCGGGTTATGTTTGGTCTCATGTGCCGATCCTTGTATTATTTGCAATTATCGGATTTGCGAGTGCCATTACGGCTCAGTATTTTGCAGCTTATTCAGCGACAGGCATATCCTCCGGTATCAGAAAGAGCCTTCACGATAAACTTCAGACATTATCTGTAAGTGATTATGAGAAGATCGGTTCTTCCGGTATGGTTACGCTTCTGACATCTGACGTTAACCAGATACAGACAGGGATCAATCTGTTCTTAAGACTTCTGTTAAGATCTCCTTTTATCGTTGTCGGAGCATGCATAATGGCGGCAACAGTTAAGCCTTCGCTTTCATTGATATTGGTCTCTTGCACGGCTCTTCTTGCCGTTGTTATCGCCCTCAACATGAAACTTTCGATCCTTAGACATAAGGAATCAAGATCAGGATTGGACAGTCTGGTTAAGAAGACTTCTAACGGTATTGCTGGCGAACGTGTGATCAGAGGCTTTAACAAGACGCAAAATGATTATGAGAAGTTCGAACAAAAAAGTAATAGCCTTAAAGTATCACAGATCAAGGCTGCTGATTTTGCCGCATGGCTTAATCCTTTAACCTATGCGGTAGTAAATCTCGGTATATGCCTTTTGATCTACAGAGGTTCGATCCATTTTAATTGTGGGACTCTTACAGACGGTCAGGTAGTAGCTCTTTATAACTACATGTCCCAGATCCTCATAGAGCTTGTTAAACTTGCTAATCTCATAGTCTCTGTATCCAGAGCTTATGCGTGTCTTAAACGTGCTGAAGGCCTCATGGAGATTCAAAGTAACGCTAATAACGGTGTTGTAGAGCTTCCTTTGGGAAAGCCGCTTTCCGTATCAATGAAGAATGTCTCATTTACATATCAGGGTAACGTTGAAGAATCAGTAAAAGACTTTTCGATCGATATAAACCCTGGTGAAACTATCGGAATAATCGGAAGTACAGGCTGCGGCAAATCGACAGCGGCAGCACTTATTGCCGGTATTTATATCGCTAATGAGGGTGAAGTTGATATTGACGGAAAGAATATTAACGATATAGCGGCTTCGAGTCTGGCAGATGCCATTGGAATGAGCCTTCAGAAAACAAGGCTCTTCAAAGGTTCTCTTAAATACAATATTACTCTTGGAAGAACTTCTTTAACTGATGAAGACATTGAATCTGCATGCAGGATATCGTGCAGTGATGATGTTATATCTGCCAAAAAGGAAGGCCTCGACTTCGTTATTTCTGACGGAGGAACAGGACTTTCAGGCGGCCAGAGACAGAGGATCGGAATTGCCAGAGCATTGGCCGGAAAGCCCGGTCTTGTTATCTTAGATGACTCAACTTCAGCATTAGACTGGGGAACAGAAAAGAGACTGCTTAATAATCTTGCTGATCTTCCTGTTAAACCGACTACGATCCTTGTATCCCAAAAAGTCAGGACATGTATGAACTGCGACAGGATAGTTCTCATGGATGACGGCAGGATCGAAGCAATTGCTCCTCACGATGAATTGCTTAAGATCTCCGAGAATTACAGATATATGAATTCTCTTCAGATGAAGGGAGACGCAGTATCATGAATACCAAGTCATTAAAGCGTCTTTTCTCCTATCTTAAAGGTTCTTCGGGTCTTGTAGTCCTTTCTGTCATTATCGGCTTGTTATTTGGCGGAGCAACTGTAGCTATTCCATATTTTGCGGGAAGAGCCATTGATAATCTCGGTAATACAGATGAACTTATAAAGTGTATCTTCGTTATTGCCGGACTTATCATCATTGCCGCATTACTGCAGTTCGCGCTTATAAAGATGAATAACCGTGTTTCATTTACAATAGGCCAGAACTTAAGGAATGCGACTTATTCCAAGATGCACAGGGTAAAGATGTCTTATATCGACAAGACTTCTGCAGGTAAACTCCAGAGCTTTATAATCAGTGATGTTGAGACCGTATCGGACGGAATGCTTTTGTTCCTTAACCAGTTCGCATCCGGTATAGCGACAATAATCATTACCCTTATCGTAATGTTTTGTATCAACTGGAAGATATCGCTTATCGTTGTTATCTTTACACCTGTTTCCATTGCCGTGTCTACGGCTATTGCAAAGGGCGCGTATAAGTCTTTTGCAAAGCAGGCAGAGATCAGATCGAAGCAGACATCTTTTGTTGCTGAATCAGTCAACAACTTCAGGGAATGCAAGATATACAACGTAACGGATACAAGGATCCGGGGCTTTGATGAGATAAACGGTGAATACCGCACGACATCCACGAAGGCTACATTTTTATCTTCTATCAGCAATCCTTCTTCAAGATTCGTTAATGCGCTTATCTATGCAGCAGTTGTTCTTACGGGATGCCTGTCCGGTATCGGCGGTGCTATAACTGTCGGTGCTCTGACTTCGCTTCTTGCATATGCAAACCAGTTCATGAAGCCGTTTAACGACTTGTCGGCTGTTTATACCGAGCTCTCTGACAGCTTTGCCTGTCTTAACAGGGTTTTCGAGTACCTGGACAGCCCCGAGATACCTGATGAACCTGCAAGAGATGACCTGCCTTCAAAAGATGTACAGTTCGATATCGAGTTTAAGAATGTCTCATTCTCGTATGTTGAGGGAAGACCTGTATTACAGGATATTTCCTTTAAAGTCGGCAGAGGAGAATCGTTTGCTATCGCAGGACCTACAGGATGCGGCAAGACGACACTTATTAATCTTCTCATGCGTTACTATGAGCCTGATTCAGGCGATATCCTCATAAACGGCAAGTCCATAAAGGATATCCCCAGGTCGGAACTGAGGCACTATATCGGTTTTGTTTCACAGGATACATGGCTATCAGACGATACTGTCATGGAGAATATCAGGTTCTCGGGCAGCCATATATCTGAAGATCAGGCAATTGATGCCAGCAAAAAGGCCGGCTGTGATTCTTTTATCAGAAAACTGCCAAAGCGTTATAATGAAATGTTGGATAACGACAGGGATGATATATCAGAAGGTCAGAAACAGCTGCTGACAATAGCCAGAGCAATGGCTTCAGACCCATCGATATTGATTTTGGACGAAGCTACATCATCCGTTGACGTTGTCACGGAAGACCGCATCCAGGAAGCAGTTAAAAAGCTTCTGAACGGCAGAACAAGTATTATAATTGCGCACAGGCTCTCGCAGATCACATCCTGTGACAAGATCGTCGTAATTGACGGCGGAAAGGTCTCGGAGATCGGATCTCATTCTGAGCTCATCGCAAACGGCGGATTTTACAGTAAGCTCTATGCTTCGTATATATCCGGATAAGGAGAGAATATGGCTGACTATAAGTTTGAAGAGTTTAAGAACTACATAAAGGGAAGTAAAGCTGCCGTTATCGGTATCGGCATTTCCAATACGCCCCTTATCAAGTGGCTTATTTCATTGGGTGCTGATGTTACTGCTTGCGACAAGATGACAGAGGAAGATCCTGTCTTAAGCAGGAATATCGCTGCTTTGAAAGAGATATCCGATGATATCAAGTGGTCTTTAGGTGAATCTTATCTGACTCATTTAAGAGACGAGCATTATGACATCGTATTCAAGACTCCCAAGATGAGGTTCGAGACTCCTGAACTTCAGGCATTAAAGGAAACGGGTTCCATACTTACGACTGAAATGGAACTCTTTATGAACCTTTGTCCGGCTGAGATCTTTGCCATTACCGGTTCTGACGGTAAGACAACAACTACAACTCTTACTGCCGAGATATTGAAGCAGGCAGGCTATAAGGTCTGGATAGGCGGTAATATCGGAACTCCGCTCCTTGACAGGATTGCCGAGATCGAACCTGAGGATAAGGTCGTTTTGGAATTGTCTTCATTCCAGCTCCTCGGAATGAGCACTCCTGCCGATGTTGCAATCGTTACCAATATCACGCCTAATCACCTTGATTTCCATAAGGATTACGATGAATATATTCAGGCTAAAGTAAATGCATTCAGGAACCAAGGTCCGGTCGGCAAAGTCGTTCTCAATGCAGGCTGTGATCTCACATATGAGATGAAAGATATTGCAAGAGGCAGGGTCAAGCTTTTCTCTGCTGATAAGGGAAAGGTAATGAGATCTGATTCACCATTATATCCGAGAGCCTATACCGAAGACGGAAGACTCATCTACGATGAAAACGGTGATAAATACGATATCTGCGGTATTGATGAGATATTTATCCCCGGTGTTCATAATGTTGAGAATTTCCTTGCTGCCACTTGTGCAGTAATAGATTATGTAAAGCCTGAAGATATTGCTTATGTGGCAAGGAACTTCAAAGGAGTGCCTCACAGGATCGAATTTATCAGGGAACTTGACGGTGTAAGGTGGTATAACTCATCTATCGATACTTCGCCGAACCGTTCACTGAATACGATGAATGCTTTGGCTGCACGTAATGAGAAGGGGGTACTTATCTGCGGAGGCGCTGATAAGAAGTGTCTTTATAACAAACTCGGTGATGCGATCTTAAATGTGTGCGACAGGATAATCATCTACGGATCGAATGCTGATCTTGTTACAGATATCATTGCAAAAGAAGCAAAGGGCCGTTCTTATGAGATATACCGTATCCCTGATAAGGAAGGCGATGTCTATGAATTCCCGAAGACCCGCGATAATGTCGTAAATGCATATAAAGAGGCTATAAACAAAGCAAGAGAGTGGGCAAAACCGGGTGAGATTGTTATTATGTCATCTATAGGTACGTCCTATGACCATTTCAGACACTTTGAACATAGAGGAGATATGTTCAGAGATCTTGTAAACGGACTTGAGTGATTCGTCAGCCTTAGGGTGGAGGAAAGATTATGGCTCAAATGAATTACCAAAGATATAAGCCGCATCCGACATTGGATATGCCGGACCGTAAGTGGCCTTCAAATAAGATTACGAAGGCTCCGATATGGTGTTCTGTTGATCTCAGAGACGGAAATCAGGCTCTGGAAGTCCCGATGACTCTTGATGAGAAGGTTG
The DNA here is from genome assembly GCA_024684815.1 of Saccharofermentans sp. Classification (GTDB taxonomy): domain Bacteria; phylum Bacillota; class Clostridia; order Saccharofermentanales; family Saccharofermentanaceae; genus Saccharofermentans. Next base: position 24,657 of record JAIKWL010000081.1, read on the forward strand.
AATTCTTTGAATTCCTTTGTTCTGTCGGCTTTAAGGAGATCGAAATCGGTTTTCCTGCTGCTTCGGAGACAGATTATAATTTTTGCAGATACCTAATTGATAACGATCTTATACCTGATGATGTATCTATTCAGGTTTTGACCCAGTCAAGAGAACATATCATTGATAAGACCATGGAAGCCGTAAAGGGTGCTCCTAATGTCATAATCCACCTTTACAATGCAACGAGCACACTTCACAGGGATGTTGTTTTCTGTTTTTCATGTGATGAATGCATAAAGCTTGCAGTAGAAGGTGCTCAGATGATAATCGACAGGATCAATGCCGATACGAGCGGTACACATTTTATCCTTGAATATTCACCGGAGGCTTTCTCTGATACCGAACCTGAATTTGCAGTTAAGATCTGTGACAGCGTTCTTGATGTATGGAAACCTACGCCTGATAAGAAGGTGATAATAAATCTTCCTGAGACTGTCGAATACCAGACAGCAAATGTCTATGCGGATCAGATCGAATATTTCTGCACCAGGACAAGATGGAGGGATTCTATAATCGTATCTTTGCATACTCATAATGACAGAGGCACTGCTGTTGCAACATCAGAGTTCGGTCTTATGGCCGGAGCTGACAGGGTGGAAGGGACATTATTCGGCAACGGTGAGAGAACCGGAAATGTTGATATCATTACGCTTGCTGTCAATATGATGATGCTTGGCATTGATCCCGGTCTTGATTTTTCTGACATGAACAGGACTATCGACATTTATGAGGAACTTACCGGCATGAAGGTCGAACCGAGGCATCCGTGGGCCGGAAAACTTGTATTTACTGCTTTCTCGGGATCACATCAGGATGCTATAAACAAAGGCCGCAAGAAGATGGAGGAAAACAGTGAGGCAATCTGGGCCGTTCCTTATCTTCCTATCGATCCTAAAGATGTCGGACGTGAATATGAGCCTATAATTCGCATTAATTCCCAGTCCGGAAGAGGCGGTATCGCTTATGTCATGGAAACATATTTCGGTATTATCCTCCCGAAAAGCTTCCAGAGAGATTTTCTGCCTGTCGTTAAGGCGGCTACAGAAGCTAACGGAACCGAAAATGAACTTACTCCTCAGCAGATCTTCGATCTTTTCGATGATAAATATATTAATGTCTTAGAACCGTATGGCTTAAAGAACTTTTCCGAGCAGCAGGACAGTGATCAAGTATCTACAGTCGAAGCTTTGATCACTGACAAGGGCAGGGAAGTTGTAATCAGGGGCCAGGGCAACGGTCTTCTTGATGCTTTTGTACATGCCTTTTCGGAATATACATGCATTGATTTTTCGATCGCAAACTATTCGGAGCATGCTATGAAGTCCGGTTCTGATTCTGCGGCTATAACATTCATTGAGATCGAGAATAAGGCCAACAAAGAGACTTATGTCGGTGCCGGTGTATCGAGCTCTGTCACAAAATCTTCTGTCCGAGCCGTAGTTTGTGCATTTAACAGGATGATAAATGTGTTATGATGCTATGGTTTGAATAAAGGAGTGAAATAAATGATCTGGGATTATTTTGTAGCATTGATCTTTGGTGTAGTTGAAGGTGTTACCGAGTGGCTGCCTGTCAGTTCCACCGGTCACATGATCATATTAAACGAGTTTCTAAAGCTCAATGTATCTGAAGAATTCTACAGCCTTTATGAAGTTGTTATCCAGCTTGGAGCTATTCTGGCCGTTGTTGTCATCTTCTGGAAAGATATCTGGCCATTCGGTAAAAAGAATAACGAGCATCCATTTTCCAAAGACGGTATCGGCAGCTACATTATGAAAGATAAGATCATTATGTGGCTTAAGATTGCGCTTGCATGCATTCCGGCAGCTATTGTCGGCATTCTCTTCGACGATTGGCTTGACGAACATCTCTATAACTATGTTGTCGTTGCAATAGCTCTTATCGTATTCGGCATTGCATTTATCGTTGTTGAATATCTCAACAGGAACAGGACTCCTTCTGTTAAGACCGTTAATCAGCTTAACTGGGGACATGCGTTTGCGATCGGAATGTTCCAGATACTCGCAGCTGTCTTTCCCGGAGCTTCAAGATCAGGCTCAACTATAGTCGGTTCCATAGCGATAGGTATCAAGAGGGAAGCTGCTGCCAAGTTCACATTCTTCCTTGCTATTCCTGTAATGTTCGGTGCCAGTCTTCTTAAGGTTTTGAAGTATGATGGCGGAGCTACCGCACATGAGATCATCATCCTTCTTATCGGCATGCTAACAGCTTTCTTTGTAAGCCTTCTCATTATCAAGAGGCTCATGGCTTTTATCAGAAGGCATTCATTTACATGCTTTGGCTGGTACAGGATAATACTCGGCGTTTTGGTTCTTATTCTTGGTTCAGTCGGTGTAATCGGCGGCGGCAATAGTATTGCCGGAGCTGCCTAATGCTTATGCGGGGTAACTGATGGAGCCACTGGTAAGCATTGTTTTTCCTGTTTATAACGTTTATCCGTATATACGGGAATCGATTGACAGCATTATCGGTCAGACTTATAAAAATCTCGAGATCATCATTGTCGATGACGGGTCTTCTGACGGATCAAGCGATATATGTGAGGAATATGCAGCTAAAGATCCGCGCATAAGGTTTATACGCCAGACAAATAAAGGTGTCAGTGCCGCGAGAAATGTGGGTTTGGATGAATTTACCGGTGACTATTTAGCGTTTTTAGATTCTGATGATGTTTTTGAAAAGGAATTTGTTGAAAAAGCAGTAGCATCGATCATTTCCGAAGATGTTGATATGGTTGTCTGCAAAAGTGCGACATATGTGACAACAGAAAAGCTCGGAAGCAGCAATCCCGTCGATATTGTTCCGGTAACAGAACCGGGTGTATATGACAGAGATTATGTTATTCAGTCTCTTTTTGATGAGACTTTTAAGGTTATCGTATGGAATAAGCTTTATAAAAGAGAACTGTGGGATGGTATCCGTTTCCCTGATGGACATGTATTTGAAGATGTTGAGATAATGTACAGATTATGCTGCAAGTGCAGTAAAGTCAGCATTCTTCCGGTCGTTCTGCATCTTCACAGAAAAAGACCGAACAGTATTACGACACTTTATACTAAGAACAGCATCAATGATGCTATACTGGCAGCTTTGCGCACTGAGGACTTTGTCCGTCAGAATACACCTGATATATTTTCTGAAGAACAGCTCCAGCAATTTGACCACAGGATCGTTAAACGTCTTATTGTTCACTATCTTCAGTCAAAGAACATAAAAGATGAAGGCAAAAAGGAATACAGAAAGAATCTTAGAAACCGGATCTTTGAGGCCGGAAAAAAATACGGTACTGATTATCTGAGCTTTCATGTAAAAGTTGCCTATAATATGGTCCGTATATGCCCGTGGCTTTTGGACCTTATATATCCCTGCATGATAAACATTTTCCGTTAAGAATAGTTTATACTCTACGGCAGGTTTCTACCGGGAGATAATGATTTGGATAAAAAAAGAAGTGTTCTTAATGTCAGTGTCTCAGTCGCTTCCAAGTTTATACTGATGCTGGCTGCTTTGATCGTCAGGAGATTACTTATTCAGAAGATAGGTAATGATGTTAACGGTCTAAATTCACTTTATATCGATATTATCGGCATGATGGGTGTTGCCGAATTAGGTGTCGGCAGCGCCATTGTATATTCGATGTACAACCCGATAGTAAAAGGGGATAAGAAGAAAGTATCCGCGTTATTCTGTCTTTATAAGCGACTTTACAGGATAATCGGTACAATAATCCTCGCTGCAGGCATTCTTGTAACGCCTTTTCTTCCGAAGATCATTGGCGATTACGACAGCATAGACAAAAGCATCAATGTCTATCTGACATTTTTGCTTACGGTCGTATCTGTGGTAATCAGTTATCTTTACAGTGCAAAATCTTCACTTATTGAGGCTCACAAGGATAATTACATCACTACTGGCATAACCACTTTATCCAAGCTGTTTATGTACGGTCTGCAGATCGCATCTGTTATTATTTGGCGTTCTTTTACTGTTTTTGCGCTTTGTAAGATCGCCGGATCCTTGTTTGCCTGGACAGTTACAGAGATTGCGGTACGCAAAAAATACAAAGAGATACTTAGTGTTCATGAAAGTATAGATAAAGAGACTGAATCAGAGATCGTTAAAAACATCAAAGCAATGTTCATGCATAAGATCGGAACTATTCTTGTTAATGGTGTCGACAGTCTTATCATATCGATCTTTATAGGTGTAGTTATCCTTGGAAAATACAATAACTACGCATATATAGCGGGTGTTGTATCTTCTACGATAGCCTTGTTTTTCTCGCCGCTTACATCAGTTATAGGACATCTTTGCACTTTAAAGGAAGCTTCTAATACCAAGCGTTACTTCGATTACTTTTATTCATTGAATTTCGCACTGGGTGTTATATTCTTTGTCGGTTTCTATGCCGTGATCGACGGGCTTGTTGCGCTTATATTCGGTGAAGGTCTGGAGATTTCAAGACCAATTGTCTTTATAATCACGATGAATCACTTCACAACATATATGCGCAACGCATCTTTGCTGTTCAGGAATGCTTCCGGAACTTTCTATAACGACCGCTGGAAACCGGTTGCCGAAGGTACGGTAAATATCATTCTGTCCTTACTCTTTGTTAATATTTTACCGGAGGATCTGAAGATAGTAGGTGTAATATTTGCAACGATACTTACAACATTGTTTATCTGTCATATAGTTGAACCTTATGTCATCTTCAGGCATGTTTTTGAGAGTTCTCCCAAGCCTTTTTACATAAGAAACTATCTTTACACTGTACTTTTTACGGTTTGTCTTGTTGTATTCCCGTATATTGCGAAAACATTGGGACTTGAAAGTAACGGGATCAAAGGTATTCTTCTGAACGGTTCGTTATCACTCGGCGTTTCAGCTGCAGCGCTGTTTATTGTTGCAGTCATTGATAAACAGTTCAGAAATTCTGTGTTTACTGCGCTAAAGAGCATTGCCGGAAAACTCAGAGCAAAAGCCTGAAATTCAGAGGTTTATGCTTTATATTTATATGCCTGATCAAACTCCCTCATATTTCCCATATAATTAGTATATTATGATGTTTATGCTATAATTCATCATGAATTATTATGCGGACAGGAGATTTCTTTTGCGCAAATACATATACAACAGCCGTGATGTAGCGGCTTACTTCAAATATTTTTCGGTTCCGAACTATCTTGAAGTGTCATATATGCAATATATCTATAATCTCGGCAACAAGGTTCTTGCTGAGCCTTTAACGCGCGATTTTGAGTATTTCAAGAAGGAGGTCTACAGGGAATTATATTTCCTGTGGGCTAACGGATTTGAGAATGAGAAGGCTGATATATCCAAGATGACAACGGAAGGTGAGTTTACCCTTATATGTGACCAGGAGTGCATATGCCTTGAATCATATATGAAACTGATCTGTTTACACCTGATCTTTTCGAGCAATCTCCCTTATATAACCTTGAATTTCACCGGACTTATGACTCAGCTCGGCATCAAGTGCGATGTGAGCCTTTATGAGGAAAACTGCAAGAAAGTATGTGATTCGCTTCAGCTTGAAGTATCGGATACATTCGGCAAACCTTTTGATCTTTCACTTGGTATTCCTGATGAACTTCTAAGAGTCAGTCTTAACGGCGAATTCAAGCAGGGACTTGATACAAGGAACTTCAAGGAAACTTTGCATTCAGAACAGATGAACTGGCTTAAGGATCTTAAGGATAAGTCATTCAAGCTGTTCGGTTCGATCCCGGCGCGTAAGAAAGCTCCGAGGAGAGCAGATAACGATAAAACAAGAAAGACCTACAGACATCCTGCATCTGTAGATCCCAATACTGTGCAGCCTAAGGGCATGCCGAAGCAGGGCAGATAATGTAAGTTGGAGGAAAGTGATGGACAAGGTATACAAGCTCGGTCTTGATATCGGATCTACAACGATTAAGGTGGTTCTTCTCGACGGAGAAAAGATCATTCACAGTGACTATCAGAGACATCATTCGGACGTTTCGGGACTTCTGAATGATCTTTTTGAAGATTTGAATAAGAAATTCCCCGGGATTACGGTTGATGTTGTTATTACGGGTTCAGGCGGTCTTTCGGTCGCCAACTGGCTCGGATTCAAATTTACACAGGAAGTAATGGCTGAGACCAAAGCAATAAAGACTTATCATCCTGAGACAGACGTAATAATCGAACTTGGCGGTGAGGACGCTAAGATAACATATATGCATCCTGTTTTAGAGCAGCGCATGAACGGTACATGTGCAGGCGGAACAGGTTCTTTCATTGACCAGATGGCATCGCTCCTTCAGACTGATGCTGACGGCCTTAATAACTTTGCAAAGGATTACAGGTCACTTTATACGATCGCGAGCCGCTGCGGCGTTTTCGCAAAGTCAGATCTTCAGCCCCTTATCAATGAAGGCGCTGCCAAAGAAGATCTTGCAGCATCTATATACCAGTCTGTTGTTAACCAGACTATTTCCGGTCTTGCCTGCGGAAGGCCGATAAAGGGAAACGTTACTTTCTTAGGCGGTCCGCTGTTCTTTAATTCAGAATTAAGAAATGCTTTTGAGAGAACTCTTGAAGGCAAAGTCGATTCCTTCTGGATGCCTGAAGAAGCCCAGATCTACGTTGCTCTCGGCGCTGCACTTTCTGCTGACGGATATAATCCGATCGGATTATCCGAACTCCTCGAAAAGCTCAAGAACAGGGAAGGCTTCGTTCCTGACATCATAAGGATCGATCCGATCTTTAAGAATGCCGAGGATAAAAAGGCATTTGACGAGCGTCATGAGAAGGATAAGATCCCGGTACTTGATATAAAGGACCAGCATGGAGCACTGTATCTCGGTGTTGATGCCGGGTCTACAACTACCAAGGCTGTTGTTATCAACAGCAAGGGTGATCTGGTCTACACATACTATGCGAGCAACAAGGGCAATCCTGTCATGAGCGCCGTAACGATCATGAAGGATATTTATTCCAAGCTGCCTGAAGACTGCTATCTTGCCAATTCCTGCGTAACCGGTTATGGTGAGAACATCATCAAGGCAGCACTTAATATCGACCTTGGTGAGATCGAGACAATGGCTCATTTCCAATCAGCAAAGTTCTTCTGTCCTGATGTTGATTTCATAATCGATATCGGCGGACAGGATATGAAGTGCATGAAGATCAGGAATGGTGTCATCGATTCCATAATGCTCAATGAGGCCTGTTCTTCCGGGTGCGGTTCTTTTATCCAGACATTTGCTCAGACTCTTGGTCTTACAACGCCTGAATTTGCTGAAGCTGCTTTAAGCTCCACTAAACCTGTTGATCTCGGTACACGCTGCACCGTCTTCATGAATTCAAAGGTAAAGCAGGCACAGAAGGAAGGCGCTTCAGTAGGCGATATATCAGCAGGTCTGTCTTATTCAGTAGTAAGGAACGCTCTTTATAAAGTTATCAAGATCCGTGATACCGAGCAGCTAGGTAAGAATATCGTGGTTCAGGGCGGTACATTCCTTAACGATGCTATCTTAAGATGTTTTGAGCTCGTATCGGGAAGAGATGTAATAAGACCAAATGTTGCCGGACTTATGGGTGCATTCGGAGCTGCCCTGATCGCTCACAGAAGAGCTAAGGACGGTGCTAAATCCAATGTCCTCGGCAAAGATGAACTCGATTCCTTCTCGATGGATACAGAAAACACACAGTGCCAGGGCTGTACGAATCACTGCAGGCTTACGATCGCCACATTCTCTAATGGTACAAAGTTCGTATCCGGAAACCGCTGCGAGAGAGGCGAGGATCTTGCTTTGGACAGGGCTCCTGTCAATGATAAGAAAAAGCTCCCTAATCTCTTTGATTACAAGTATCAGAGAACGTTCAGCCACTATAAGCCTTTAAAACTTGAAGATGCTCCTAGAGGCGAGATCGGTATTCCCCGTGTCCTTAACCAGTATGAGAATTATCCATTCTGGTTTACGGTTCTTACAAAGCTCGGGTTCAGAGTCCTTGTATCTGCAAGATCTTCACATAAGATCTACGAAGGCGGTATGGAGACTATCCCGTCTGAGTCAGTCTGCTATCCGGCTAAGCTTGCGCACGGACATATTGAGAATCTCATTTCCAGGGGCATCACGACAATATTCTATCCTGATGTTCCTTACGAGAATATCGAGAATTCCAATTCAAACAATCACTATAACTGTCCGATCGTCTGTTCTTATCCTGAGGTAATCCGCAATAATGTTGAGAATCTTACCGAGAAGAATATCAGGTATTTAAATCCTTTTATGCCTCTTGATAATCTCGATAATGTTGCTCTTCACCTTACCGAGATCTTCAATTATCTCGGTGTATCTGCAGAAGAAGCCAAGCAGGCTGTTGAGGCTGGAGCCGAAGAGTATTTTAATTACAAGGAAGACATCAGGAAGAAAGGCGTTGAGATCCTTGAGGAGATGGAAAAGACAGGCCTTAAGGGTATCGTCCTTGCAGGAAGGCCTTATCATGTGGATCCTGAGATCAACCACGGAATCCCTCAGATGATCAACTCCCTGGGCCTTGCTGTCCTTACAGAAGATGCGGTCGCAAAACCGGGCGTCTTAAAGCGACCTATAAGAGTCATCGACCAGTGGATGTATCACACGAGACTTTATGAGGCAGCTGCATTTGTTATTACAAGACCTGACCTTGAACTTGTCCAGCTTACGAGCTTCGGGTGCGGCCTTGATGCTGTTACATCCGACCAGGTCCAGGAGATACTTGAATCTTCCGGAAAACTCTACACATTGCTTAAGATCGATGAGGTTAGCAACCTTGGTGCTGCCAGGATAAGAATGAGATCTCTTGTTGTTGCAATGAACGAGAGAATGGAACTTATCGAAAGCGGTAAAGTAAAGGTTGCAACGCCTTCTGATTCCGAAGATGCTCCTTATACGATCAAGCGTGTCGAGTTTACAAAGGAACATAAGAAAAATCACACCATCTTAGCGCCTCAGATGGCTCCTATTCAGTTCGAACTCGTCGAATCCGTATTCCATAAACACGGATATAAGCTGAAGCTGTTAAAACAGGCAACAAGAGAAGATATTGAGTGCGGACTTAAATATGTAAACAACGATGCATGCTTCCCGACGATAATAGTTATCGGTCAGATGATAAACGCCATCCTGAAAGGTGAGATCGATCCTGATAACACGACTCTTGCCATTACCCAGACAGGCGGCGGCTGCCGTGCCACAAACTATGTTGCATTCTTAAGAAAAGCATTGAAGGAAGCCGGCTATCCGCAGATCCCTGTAATTACTATCTCTGCACAGAGATTTGAGAAGAATGAGGGATTCGAATATACAGTCTCCTTCATTCTTGATGCAGTTAAGGCACTGAGTGCGGGTGATATGCTTTCGACTTTGCTCTTAAGGGTTAGGCCTTACGAGAAGGTTGAAGGTTCTGCCAATGCTCTGTATTCATACATCAACAGGATCGGAAGACGCCTTTTCAATCCAAAGCTCGCCAACGATGACCTGACTGAGAGATATGATGTTGTCATGCCTAACAGCTATTTCTCAAAGTCGATCGAGCAGAAGAAGGAGATAAGAGACTGTCTTTTGTCTATTGGTGTAGATCTTGATAATGTTCCTGTTATCACAAAATATAAGGAATTTGTTAAGTTTGCTGTTGCAAAGTTCGATGCTCTGCCTCTGGCTGATATCCCGCGTAAGCCTCGTGTAGGTCTTGTAGGTGAGATCCTTGTTAAATTCCAGCCTGATGCCAATAACAACGCAATCGATGTTATCGAAGCTGAAGGCTGCGAAGCTGTATTGCCCGGTGTACTGGATTTCTTCCTTTACTGTGCATATAACCCTGTATGGCAGGCTCAGAATCTCGGGAAGAGCAAAAAGACAGGTCATATCATGACTATGGCTATCAACTTCCTTGAATCTTTGAGAAAGCCGATCAATAAGGAGTTCAAGAAGACTAACGGTAAGTTCATGCTGACCGAGAGGATCCAGGAACTTGCAGAGAAATCTTCGACTGTATTAAGCTGCGGCAACTCATGCGGTGAAGGATGGTTCCTTACGGCGGAGATGATCGAGCTTATTCAGGACGGAGTTCCGAATATCATCTGTGCCCAGCCTTTTGCGTGTCTCCCTAACCATGTAACCGGCAAAGGCATGATCAAGGAATTAAGAAGACAGTATCCCAAATCAAATATAGTTCCGATCGACTACGATCCTGGCGCATCTGAAGCCAACCAGCTAAACCGTATCAAGCTCATGATAAGCACAGCGCATGCCGTAAGGGATCAGGAGATCGAAGAAGAGAAATTAAAAGAGGTTAAATAATGAGCACACTATTGCTTGTTGACGGTAACTCCATTATCAACAGAGCTTATTATGCCGTTATAGGCAGGGCACCGATGACAGCACCTGACGGAACTCCCACCGGTGCCGTAAACGGTTTCTTCAATTCAGTTCTTGGCGTTATGAACGAATATAAGCCTGATCATGTTTGTGTTCTTTTCGACAGGAGGGAACCTACTTTCAGGCATAAGATGAGTTCGGAATATAAAGCTAACCGAAAGGGGATGCCTGATGACCTCGCAGCTCAGATGCCGGTTGTAAAGAACATCCTTGATCTTTACGGAATAAAGCGCATGGAGCTTGCAGGGTATGAAGCTGACGATCTTATCGGCACCTTGTCAAAACAGGGCGAAGAGCAGGGTATGGATGTCTTTATCTTCAGCGGAGATCACGATGATTTCCAGCTCATATCTGACAAAGTTTCTGTGATCATGCCTCAGTCCGGAAAAGGAAAAGAGCCGAGAGTCTTATTTGACCGCAAGATGTTCGAAGATACATATGGAGTTAAGCCTGAGGTCTTTGTTCATGTAAAGGCTCTGATGGGTGATAACTCGGATAATATCAAAGGTGTTGAGAAAGTAGGCGAGAAGACTGCATTTAAGCTCATAGCTGATTACGGTTCATGCGATAACGTTATAGCAAATGCCGATAAGTTATCTCCTGCTTTGGGTGAAAGGATAAAAAATTCCGGAGAACTTCTTGATCTTAACATCAAGCTATGTACTATCGACAGGATGTCACCTGTCGAGTTCGGAGCTTCTGATTCTGTTTATCCTTCTGATACAAGAGATCTTTCAGCTTTATCGGGAGTGCTTAACCGTCTTTCTTTAAGATCGCTTATCAAGAAGCTCGATCTTGAAAATGTTAAACCTGCCGCTTTTGAAAGCTCTGAGGAAGCAGATCCTTTTGTCAGCGGTATAGCTCAGGACGTTGAATCAGTCTTAAAGAACGGCATCAACGTAAAATATGAAGTCCCTGATTCTATCGTCTTGGATGATCTGAATATCGGAATGGATTTCGTTGATATTCCTTCCGGTGATAAGATCGTCATTCTGGACTGGAGCTGTAAGACTTTCTATGTGATCGATGCTGCTGATTTCGATAAGCTTTGTTCAGGACATAAAGTCATGCCCGTATCTTACGGTTATAAAGACAGGTGCAAGCTCTTAAAAGAGCCGGTTGCTTCTATCGATTCTGTCTTTGATTGCGAGATCGCGGGATATGTTCTTAACATCCTTTCCGGTAAGCCGGATCTCCAAAGATTATACGAGAGCGTTATTAAGTCAGCTTACCCTGTCGAGGACAGGAAGGGGCCCGTTAAGCAGCTTTCTCTGTTTGATGATATTGCTGAAGACGACGGATCGTCTAAAGTTGAAGAGACTGCTTCAAAGCTTCTTGCTGTCACTGCAATAGCTAAAGTAATCGCAAGAGATCTCGAAAAGGATAAGGATCTTAAGAGCCTTTTATATGATATCGAATTCCCATTGGTTATCACTTTGGATAAGATCGAGCGTAACGGTATGCATGTGTCGGGCAAAATACTTGATGAGCTTCACAGTGAATATACAAAACGCCTGGAAGATATAAGCGCCCGTGTATTTGACGAGTGCGGAACTGAGTTCAATATCTCGTCGCCGAAGCAGCTTGCAGACGTCTTATACGGAGAGAAATATCTTAATCTTCCTTCGGGCAAAAAAGGAAAGAGCGGAGATTATTCAACCGGAATAGATGAACTCAACAGATTAAGAAAGTATTCTCCTGCGATAGATCACATAATCAAGTATAGAGAATTGTCAAAGCTCGATTCCACATATGCAGTCGGACTTAAGCGCGCGGTTAAGAGCGATTCGAGGATCCATACGACTTTCACCCAGGCTATGACAAACACCGGCCGTCTGTCATCAACTGAACCTAATCTTCAGAACATTCCTGTAAGGACAGATGAGGGTTCAAGACTTCGCAAGGCTTTTACTGCAGAAGACGGAAAGATACTTGTTGATGCTGACTACTCACAGATCGAGCTTAGGATATTGGCTGCGTTAAGTGGAGATGAAGTTATGAGTTCAGCCTTCCTTGAGGGTGAAGACATCCATAAGAGAACTGCTGCAAAGATCTATGGCGTATCTGAGGATATGGTCACACATAAGATGAGATCTGCTGCGAAAACCGTTAACTTCAGTATCATTTACGGGATAAGCGATTACGGACTTGCTCAGGATCTCGGCATCGGTTATAAGGAAGCCTCTGATCTTATTAAGGAGTACGGCAATCAGTTCCCCGGAGTTACAGGTTATCTTGATTCGCTTAAAAGTTCCGGTGAAGAGAAGGGATATGCTGTTACTTTATATGGCCGAAAGAGGATCTTAAACGAACTCAAGAGTCAGAACCGGAACATTAAGAATTTCGGTTACAGAGTAGCCATGAATACGCCTATTCAGGGAACTGCTGCTGATATTATCAAGATCGCCATGAACCGCGTAAGCAAAGCTCTCGAGGAAAAGCTTCCTACAGCAAAGCTCGTAATGCAGGTGCATGACGAACTGATTTGTGAATGTGATATTGATGATAAGGATCTTTGCGCTTCAATATTGAAGAGTGAGATGGAAGCTGCTGCTACATTAAGCATTCCGCTTTTGGCAGAGGTAGGCTTCGGAAAGGATTGGCTGGAAGCTAAGTAATGTTTGTATTAGGTATAACCGGCGGAATCGGAAGCGGTAAGAGTACAGTAAGCGCGATACTTGCTGAAAGAGGACTTTTGGTCCTTGATGCTGATGAGATCTCACGTGCAGTAACAGGTCCTCTGGGCAGGGCAATGCCTGAGATCGCTGCTGTATTCGGTAATAAAGTAGTAAGTTCAAATGGTGCTCTTAACAGACGAATTATGTCTGATATCGCATTCGGAGATAAAAAGAAACTTGACGAGCTTAGTTCGATCATTCACCGTCATGTCTTTGAACAGATAGATGAGACTTTGGAGAAGGAAAAGCAGAAAGGAACAAAATGCGTTGTTCTTGATGTTCCGATTCCGGTAAATAAGTTCAGAGATCTTTGCAATCAGATCTGGGTCGTTACTTGTGATAAAGATGTCCGTCTGGCACGCCTTCAGAAGCGTGGAATGGATAAAGATGAGGCTGAAAGACGTATTGCTGTTCAAATGACCGATGATGAATACTGCGAATTAGGTGATCATTCGATAGATAATTCCTGGGATATTGAAGATCTAAAGGATAAGGTTGAAGTGCTTATCAGAGAACAGTTATATGAAAGAGGGATCAGGATATGACTCTTTCTGTTAATTCAAGCGCTGTAATCACCGCTTCAGTATTTTTTATCCTGTCTGTTGCAATGCTTTTGTTCCTGATATTCGGTAAAAGCCCTTTGTCTTCCGGCATATACAAAAATTTTTACAGAGCTTCCTGCGGTGTTTATGTCTCGGGAACTGCTCTTATACTGGTCTTTACTCTGATGTTAAAGGGACTGCCTCTGGCTTTTGTTCTTATATCCGAAGGCATGATCCTTTTTGTGTTCATATTCACTTTGTTTATCATCTGTTTCATGACCAGGTCAGTCGTCGAAGCTGACAAAAATAAGAAGATCGGGAAGAGTGATGATGACAGCGAAGAACAGGAACGTTCAGTTTAAGAGAATAATAATCAGGATCTTTATCGTGCTTATTGCGTTTGGCCTTTTGGGGCTGGGTGCATTAGGCATAATGAATGACTATGTGATCGGATGTTCCGGTCCTTATGTTAGTTCTCTTGAAGAATTTGAGGAAAATGTTGATTCGCATTACGACGCAGTCATTGTCTTAGGCTGTGCCGTATGGTCAAACGGACCCAGTCCGATGCTTGCTGACAGACTGCGTACCGCAGCTGCCGTATATAAGACCGGCTGCGCTGATTATATACTCGTAACCGGCGATAGCGAGAACCCTGAAAAATATGATGAGACAGGAGCCATGAAGGATTTTCTTATAGATGAGGGCATTCCTGAATCTTCAATCGTATGTGATCCGCTGGGGTTATCCACTTATGAATCAATGTTGCGGGCTTATAAAATCTTTGATGTAAAGACTGCCGTTGTTGTTACCACCGGGTTTCATGTAGGCAGATCTGTTTACGACAGCCACATGTTCGGTATAGAATCAGTAGGTGTGGAAGCTGTAAATTCGGGATATGTCATCAAGACATATAATTATTACAGAGAGTTTATTGCGCGCGGCAAGGATTTTGTTTTTACTGTATTCAAGCCCGGTTACTGATACTTTAAGGATATTTTGATCATGAATTCAAAAGGAATAAAGAGAATACCTTCATATATCGGCGGTTTGTTTGCTGTTATGGCCGGCACCTTCTTTATTGTTGCTCCTGAGATCTCAGCAGGGTTTATCGGCATAATGCTGGGCGTCATTCTGTTTGTTGCCGGCATCTCTGAAGTGATCGGATATATCATATCCATTAAACAATTCAGGGAAGAAAACTACGGCAAGGCAGCCGGAGCTGAGATCATTCTTGTCTATTCTCTTGGAATCATGGCTATTGGAATATTCCTTATCCTTAAGACCGACACTGTATTATTGCTCTTATCCGCTTTTGTCGGGATATTCTTTCTTATCGACGGTATAGTTAAGGCAAGACGTGTTTTCTTTTTGTTTTCACTGAAGGATTTCAACTGGTGGATGCTTTTGCTTTTGGCTATTGCTTTGATTGCTGCCGGAATTGCTCTTTTGATAAATCCGTTTGAAAACACAAGAAATATCATTGTGTTTACCGGTCTTTGTTTTGTGATCAGCGGTATTCAGACCTGCTGCACCGGATTATATAAAAAGACCGAAAAATAAACCCGCAAAGGTATTCCTTCACGGGTTTCAGCTTTTCATTTAAATGTTTTCTGTCAGACGTTGAATCTGAAAACTACAACATCTCCGTCTTTCATAACGTATTCTTTACCTTCGGATCTTACAAGGCCCTTTTCCTTTGCTGCATTATAAGTACCGTTTGCGATAAGGTCGTCGTAGGATACGACTTCAGCTCTGATAAAGCCGCGCTCGAAGTCAGAATGGATCTTTCCTGCTGCCTGGGGAGCCTTGGTTCCGTTCTTGATCGTCCAGGCTCTGACTTCCTTGGGGCCGGCTGTAAGGAATGAGATAAGACCTAAAAGGGAATAGGATGCATTGATCATCTTATCAAGACCTGCGCTCTCTATACCGAGATCTTCTAAGAACATCTCTCTGTCTTCAGGTGAGAGTTCGCCTAATTCTTCTTCGATCTTTGCAGAGATCACAACTACGCCGGAACCTTCTTTGGCAGCAATCTCTTTAACCGTGTTTACATAAGGAATATCATCTTTCTTAATATCGTCTTCTGCGATATTTGCACAGTAGAGGACCGGCTTCATGGATATGAGCTGAAGATCTTTGGTGTATTCCTGCTCATCTTCTTCAAAGGTAAGTGTTCTGGCTGATCTGCCTTCTGCAAGGCAATCGTAGATCTTTTCATAGACGGCAAGCTCCTTTGCGAATGCTTTATCGCCGCCTTTCATCATTTTCTTTGTACGGTCGATCCTTTTTTCCATTATCTCAAGATCAGAAAGGATAAGCTCGACATCGATCGTAGCGATATCTCCTGCAGGATCAGCATGACCGTTGACATGGATGACATCGGGATCATCAAAGCATCTGACGACGTGTACGATGGCATCACATTCCCTGATATTAGAGAGGAACTTGTTGCCCAGACCTTCACCTTTGGAAGCGCCTGCAACGAGACCTGCGATATCAACGAATTCTACAACCGCGGGAGTGTATTTCTCAGGGTTGTAGATCTCGGCTAATTTATCCAGTCTTTTATCCGGAACCGATACTACACCTACATTGGGTTCTATAGTACAGAAAGGATAGTTTGCAGATTCGGCTCCGGCTCTTGTTATTGCATTGAAAAGCGTGCTCTTTCCGACATTTGGAAGTCCTACGATACCAAGCTTCATATTTTTACCTCATAAATCTGATTTTTGACTTAAAAAGTATAGCATATCCGCTTGTCGATTCGTTGTTGGTCGTTTGTCGGTATTTGTATGGTTATTAAGGGGTTATTTGTAATGATTTGTATTAATCTGTCGTTTTTTGGTTTTCTGATGTCTTTTGTGTAGGTTACCCTGTCGGTTTTCTGCGATGTTTTTGCAGTGATAATACGGATCTTAAAAGCATATCCTGATGAAAAAGGAGGAATATGATTATGCCGTCAAAACCGAATGTGGCAAGGCTCTGGTCATGCTTTGCATCTGGTACCGATACAACGGTCGCCCTTATAGAAGTATCTATATCACCCGGTATTCCGACGTTTTCTGTAATAGGTCTTTGTGATTCGTCTATAAGGGAGTCACAGGGCAGACTCCGGTCTGCATTTAAATCAGCCGGTTTTAATATGCCCAAGGGTCACATTACTGTCGGTATAAGTCCGGCTTATATGAGAAAGACAGGCTCCGGATTTGATCTTGCAATGGCTATGGGGATCTTATTTGCATCCGGTCAATTGTATCTTCCGCCTGATGCAAAGATCTATGCTGAAGGTGAATTGACTTTAGGCGGAGAGTTAAAGGGAACTCCGGGAGCGTGCATAAGGCTTAAGACCGTCAGGGATATGGTCTTTGATTATAAGATCATCCCCGTAAGTGAATCATTCAGCGCCGGCCTTGCCGGCTTTAAAGGTCAGGGTATCGCAAGTCTTTCTGATTTGTCTGCTGTTTTCGACGGTGATAAATACAATGAGAATCTGTTTGACTGCGGTGACATAGAAGATCCTGATGATTTTATAGATATATCGATGTTAAAAGGTCAGGAGAAAGCAAAACGGGCACTTCTGATAAGTGCAGCAGGTTTTCACAATATTCTTCTGATGGGAAGTCCCGGATGCGGTAAGACTATGGCCGGAAAGATACTGTCAGGAATCATGCCGCCGTTAGACACCGGGGAGATATCTGACGTGTATTCTCTTAATGAACTAATCGAAGGTGATTCAGCTAAGGTAAGCAAAATGAGGCCTGTCAGAATAACAGGACCGGGAATAACCGTCGGGAAGCTGTTAGGTAATTCCTTAAGTCTTACTCCCGGAGAACTTGCTTTGGCAAATCACGGGATCCTGTTTGCTGATGAATTGCCGTTATATAAGACTGAAGTAATTGATTTTCTGAGAAAACCTTTGGAGGACCGTAAAGTCAATCTTATCAGAAGGGGAAATCTATATTCGTTTGACTGTAATTTCCTGTTCCTTGGCACGGGGAATCCCTGCAGATGCGGATCTGCATATGAGTGGAACAGAAAATGCAGATGTTCGGACGCTGAAAGAAAGAGGTATCTTTCAAAGATCAACGGTCCGTTTCTTGAACGTATCGATATCTTCTGTGAAATGAGATCGATCACAGGTAATGATCTTGTATATGTATATATTGGGGATAAGAACAGTGAAAGTCTTGAATACAGGAAGATAGTAAACCGCTGCTGGGAGGTTCAGCATGAGCGGTATGGAAAAGGACTTTTAAATTCGACATATCCCAATAATGAAGTAAATGATCTTATGAGAATACCTGACAAGGTGATCAGGTATGCCGCGGAAATGTCTGAGAACGGTTTTTTCTCAGCCCGTGGTTTTACAAGGATATTAAGAGTAGCAAGAACGATCGCAGATATAAATGAAGAAAAGGATGTATCGGAAGATGATGTTTCGGAAGCCGCACAGTTCAGGATAAGGAGGTTTTGATCATGATCGATTATTATTCCGAACGGGTAAAAGATTATTTCTATTCAGCTTTGATGCTCAATACAGATATCAATTACAAAACGATTCTCGAACTGACAAACCGGAAAGTGATCAAAAGCTACAGGGATCTTGCCAGCCCGGATCTGATAAAGGATATTGTCAGTGGAGAATATGATTTAAGACCGGAAACTGTTTTCAAGATCTCAAAACTCTACGATTCGCTTAATGATATTGAAAAAACAGTTATTGATTATATGAGGATCGGTTCGCAAAACGGAATAGAAGTTATTTCATGTGAAGACAGTAATTATCCATATAACTGGAAAGAATTAAGCGGAATGCCGAAAGTCATTTATATAAGAGGGAATATTGAATTGCTGGGCAGGATGGCATTCAAAGGTGCTGCGGCAGTTGTCGGATCCAGAGATCCGTGCAAGTATTCCATTTATGCGACTGACCGGATATGCAGAGAACTGGGTGAAAGGGGCATTACCGTAGTTTCAGGTATGGCATACGGAATAGACAGACAGGCTCACATTTCTTCTTATAACACCGCAGGAGGCACTGTAGCGGTTCTTGCAGGCGGAGCGGACAATATTTATCCGCCGGCAAATAAGGATGTTTATGATCTTATCCGTGACAATGGCGTGATCTTATCAGAGATGCCGCCGGGCCAAAAGCCTTTGAGACAGTATTTTCCGTCGCGCAACAGACTTATAGCCGGGTTGTCCGATTGTACGCTTGTAATGGAGGCCGGTATTGTTTCTGGGACACTTCACACGGCTTCATATGCAGTAAATCAGGGCAAAGAAGTTTTTGTGCTTCCTAACAGCATCTATTATGAGAATGCTATAGGCGGATTAAAGCTTCTTGAAGACGGAGGCAATGTCTTGCTGGGATCTGAAAACGTAATTGACAGTATTACTCATACATTGCTGCATAAATGTGTTCTATCAGGCTGTTATGCGGATATTTTTCACAATGATAAAAAGGAGGACTTTGAAAAACAGTTAAGTATTGAGATGATAAGAGAACTCGCAAAGGTAAAACCGGAAGCGGTTGATGACGAGCAATGGAAGATCCTTATTAAGGATGCGCTTACACTAAAACCGCTTTGTGCAGATGAGATCTGTGTTATTACAATGCTGCCGTTTTATAAGGTTTCAAAGCTTCTGACAGAGCTTGAACTTAATGGGACAGTATGTCTTGAGAAGGGGAAATACTCGTTGACATTTGTATAATGATGATATATTTTTAATTAAAAATATAGAGGAGTGTTTATGGGTAAGAAACTTGTAATAGTTGAGTCTCCTGCCAAGTCAAAGACAATAGGCAGATATTTAGGAAGTGATTATATCATATCCGCATCATTAGGACATATCAGAGATCTTCCTTCGAGCAATCTCGGTGTAGATGTAAAAAATCACTTCAAGCCTTTATATATAACCATGAAAGGCAAAGAGAAGGTCGTAAGAGATCTAAAGCTCCTGGCAGCTGATGCTGACGAGATACTGCTCGCAACCGACCCTGACCGCGAAGGTGAAGCTATCGCATGGCATTTGGCTAAAGTCCTTAAGATCGATCCTGATTCAAAATGCAGGATCACGTTTAATGAGATCACCAAGTCTGCGGTTCAGGAAGCAATTAAGAATCCAAGAACCATCAATATGAATCTTGCAAATGCTCAGCAGGCAAGAAGGATCCTTGACAGACTCGTAGGTTATGAACTGAGCCCTCTGCTTTGGAAAAAGATCAGAAAGGGACTTTCAGCAGGACGTGTACAGTCAGTTGCAACTAAGATCGTAATGGACCGTGACGCCGAGATCGATGCGTTTACTCCAGAAGAATACTGGATCATCAAGGCTCTTGTTACTCCGGGTAAGAATTCTGATAAGTTTATTCTCAGTTATTACGGAATTGCTGATGAGTCAGGGAAAGTCAGGAAGGATGATCTTAAATGTCTTGAGGATGCACAGGAAGTCCTTAATGCCGTCGGAAGCGGACCGTTAGTTGTCGATTCCGTTAAGAAGGGTACAAAAGACCGTAATCCTTTTCCGCCGTTTACGACTTCAACTCTGCAGCAGGAAGCTTCAAGAAGATTAGGTTTTTCTTCAAAGAAGACGATGTCTATAGCCCAGCAGCTTTATGAAGGTGTTGAGATTTCAGGCGCTGGTCAGACAGCTTTGGTTTCTTATATCAGAACCGACTCTGTCCGTATATCCGAAGAAGCAGTTTCAGCTGCTAAGAAGATCATTAAAGAAAGATTCGGAGACGAGTACTGTGCTCACTATAAGAGAGAGTATAAGAATAAGAATTCCGCTCAGGATGCTCATGAGGCCATTAGACCTACTCATTTTGATCTTGATCCTAAGTCGATCAAGTCATCTTTAAGCAGCGATCAGTATAAGCTCTATCAGCTTATCTGGGACAGGTTCCTTGCTACACAGATGGCTTCCTGCAAACTTGATACTGTTACCTGCCAGGCTTCATGCAATAACCGCATCTTCAGAGCAGCAGGTGAGACTGTTACTTTCAAGGGATTCCTTGTTCTTTACGATGATATAGCTGAAGATAAGGAAAAGACTGATGATCAGGACGGTAAAGCAACAATTCCGCCATTGGAGGACGGAATGAAACTTGAACTGTTAGATCTCAAGTCACTTCAGAAGTTTACGACTCCGCCGCCTCATTTTACCGAAGCAACTTTGATAAAGGCTCTTGAGGAATACGGGATCGGCAGACCTTCCACATATGCGCCAACGATCTCGACGATATTGGACCGTAAGTACATCGAGAAAAACGGCAGGCTTTTGCAGATAACTGATCTCGGTAAGATCGTTACCAATATGCTCTCCGAGAATTTCAGTGAGATCGTTGACCTTTCTTTTACCGCCGAGATGGAGACAAAGCTTGATGATGTCGAGGAAGGTAAGGAAGAGTGGGAGAATGTTCTTGAGAAATTCTATCCAGAATTCAATTCACAGATAAAAGCTGCTCAGGAATCCATTGATAAGATCACTTTTGAGCCCGAGAAGACCGGTGAGGTATGCCCTCAGTGCGGCGGCGATCTTGTATATAAGGAAGGCAGATACGGTAAGTTTATTGCCTGCACCAATTTCCCTGAATGTAACTATACCAAGAATATAGTTGTATATGCCAAGGGAACATGTCCCAAGTGCGGTTCCGCGCTTCTCGTTCATAAATCAAAGAAATACAGGAATAAGTCTTTCTATACATGCGATAAGAAGGGCAGTGATCCTAACTGTGATTTCATTTCCTGGGATCTTCCGATCGACGGGAAGTTCTGCGAAGAGTGCGGTTCTTATATGGTCCTGAAGCATTTCGGCAAAAAGGCATATCCGAGATGCTCAAATAAAGATTGTGTTACCAATATCAGAAAGAGCAGAAAATCTTCTGACAAAAAAGAAAATGACGAAGAATAATGAGCCTGTAGTTACAATAATCGGTGCCGGGCTCGCAGGATCTGAGGCTGCATATATCTGTGCAAGAACCGGTGTCCGTGTCAGGCTTTATGAGATGAAGCCTGTAAAGTTTTCTCCTGCTCATCATTCGGAGCAGTTTGCTGAACTCGTCTGCAGTAATTCCTTAAGGGCAGCATCCAGAGAGAATGCCATTGGACTTTTGAAGGAAGAACTCAGGCGCCTCGGATCTTTGATAATGGAATCTGCTGACCGTGCCGCTATACCGGCAGGAGGAGCTCTTGCTGTGGACAGGGATGAATTCTCCGGATACATTACTCAGAAGATCAGGAATAACCCTCTGATCGAAGTCATAAGCGAAGAAGTTACGAAGATACCTGAAGATGGTATAGTTATCGTTGCGACCGGGCCTCTTACCGAAGGGGATCTGTATAATGATATTCTCAGAGTTACAGGTGATACATCCGGTCTTCATTTCTTTGACAGTGCCGCGCCTATCGTTACCGGTGAATCCATAGATATGTCAAAGGCTTTCAGAGCTTCAAGATACGGGAAGGGCGGAGACGATTATATTAACTGCCCAATGACAAAAGAGGAATATCTTGCGTTCAGAGAGGAACTCGTTAATGCCGAGAGGGCTGAGGTCAAGAATTTTGACAGAGAGATCGTTTTCGAAGGATGTATGCCTATAGAGGTAATGGCTCAAAGAGGCATAGATACTATGAGGTTCGGACCGTTAAAGCCTGTTGGTCTTATTGATCCGAAGACAGGATGTGAACCTTATGCATGCCTGCAGTTAAGACAGGATGACAGAGCAAAGACAATGTATAATCTCGTAGGCTTCCAGACAAGACTTAAGTGGCCTGAACAGAAGCGTGTATTCGGGATGATACCGGGATTGGAGAATGCCGAATATACGAGATATGGTGTAATGCACCGTAATACGTTCCTTAATTCGCCGCTCTACCTTACTTCACATTATAATTTGAGAGAAAGAAATGATGTTTTCTTTGCAGGTCAGATAACAGGTGTAGAAGGCTATATCGAATCTACTGCTTCCGGTTTCATGGCAGGCTTTTATGCATCTCAGAGGGCTCTGGGGATCGATCCGGCTTACGAACCTGATCCTTGTACTGTAATAGGTTCGATGGCTTTATATGTATCCGATTCAGGTATAAAGAAATTTCAGCCGATGAACGCGAACTTCGGTATAGTAAGTCCTATAGAAGGGCGCTTTAAGGGCAAGACCGGCAAGAAGGACAAGAACAATGCCATTGCCGACAGGGCATTGGAACATCTGAAACTGTTTGAAGACAGCGTTAAGGAACTTACTGACAGATATGGTTCCTGACAGATCCTCTAACGGTGTTGATAAAGAAGTCAGAGCAAAAGGTCCTTTAGCAAGGTTCTTTATCTCCGGATGGTCAAATATTGTCAGATTAATGGCTGCAAACGCTTTGTTTATTGTCTTTAATATACCTTCCTTTATAATCGCTTATGTCTTCGCATTGATGTTTCTTCCTAATCTCCTGCCGTCGTTTAATCTTTATAGTTTTATAACTGTGACAACAGAAGACGGAACCCCGGAAATAGCTTTTCAGCTTTATTTTCTTCTTGTGATCTTCTTTGTTATGTTGTTGGTCTCCGGGCTGCTTGTCTGCATAGGCCCGTTCCAGGCAGGATTTGCACAGGTTTATAAAGAGCTCAGGAACGGCACTTCCGTATCAGTTATGTCCGGATTTAAACGGGGCATCATCGTGAACTGGAAAAAGTCTCTTGGTGCAATGTTCATCGGTTTTGTCATTACTTTTGTCCTGCTCCTTGCAATCTGTTTTTATATGAACTTCAAATCATTGGCCGGTACTGTGATCGGTTCTGTGTTTGCTGTTTTGTTTATAGCTTTTATACTCGTCCAGAACTTTGTTTATACACTTATAGTTTCAACTGATCTTAAACTTGGCAAGGTATATAAAAATGCTGTTCTGTTTATCTTTATCCGGTTCGTTCCCTGCCTGGGCGTTTCATTTGTAGTCCTTTTATTGTATTTTGCTATCCCGTTTTTCCTTCTTATGTCCGCGTCTTATCTTACATTGGGAATATATATGTTCCTTTACATGTTTCTTGCATTATCCTGGGGGCAGTATTTCCTTTCTTACTATGCCGGATCACTTATTGACAGGTTTGTGGCGGTAAGATCAGATGACAATCAGGTAACTATGGAAGAAAAAGATGATTTTTCCAATGTTGATGGTTTAGAATTAGAGAGTAACGAAAACGGCACCGATCCTTTCAAGGACTCTGAATCTGAAGATACAGACGATGTATGACTTTGATCTTTTACCAGATGATACCTTCCGGACACTTATCGTAGCATTGGTGTTATTTGCTGTTGCATTCATTTATTTTGTCATTGTCTCTCTTTATACACTTATCAAGACATCCGTTTATAACAGGAAGCATAAGGAAAAACTGAAACTGGTCTGCGATGTCGCTTATTTTCATGAAAGAGGCAAAAGAGACAATCAGGAAGATTCCTTATATGTTTCACCTATGGATAATATGGAAGAGACAGGCTTTGTTGCAGCTTGTTCTGACGGTATGGGCGGTCTTCTGAACGGAGAGGTCGTTTCAAAATATGTAACTGATTCATTAAGCGAGAAATTCCCATTTAAATTTGACTCGCAGACTGAAAACAGCAGGA
The DNA here is from genome assembly GCA_024684815.1 of Saccharofermentans sp. Lineage (GTDB taxonomy): Bacteria > Bacillota > Clostridia > Saccharofermentanales > Saccharofermentanaceae > Saccharofermentans. Next base: position 48,967 of record JAIKWL010000081.1, read on the forward strand.
TCATAACCGATATCTCAAACAAGATCTATGAGGAATATCATTTGAGTGCAGGTGCGACTCTGGTCATGGTCCATATTTTCGATGATTATATGAATTTCTACAGTTTGGGCGACAGCAATATAATCCTGATCCGCAATAACAAGGCGACTTTGCTCAACAACAAACAGAATTATGTGACCATGATAATTAAAAGATGTATCGAGGGCGGCATAGATACGGCAGATGCATATAAAGATAACAGGGCAAAAGGACTTATCGATTTTGTCGGCAACCTTAAGTGTAATGTTCAGATGACAAAGCGTCCTTTCAGACTTGCTGAGAACGACATTATCCTTGTAAGTTCAGACGGTGTTACGGATACGATCCCTCTTAATCGCCTTGTTAATCATATTCATTTCGATCAGAACGCGACCGGTATTGCCAGAGCGATCAAATACGGTATCAGGACAAGAAAGAATCCCAGGCAGGATAATTATTCCGCTGTGGTCATAAAGATGAAGAGAAGTTACGTATGATCGAATATTACACATTTAAGCACAGAGGCGATGCCGATGAATATAAAGATGAAATATTCTTCAGAAATTCTCTTCCTATAACGATAGCGTTGTTCTACGGAAGTAAGATAGAATCCGCGCCGAGAAGTCAGGGCTTGTTATTTTCGGAGATCCTGAGCAGTGAAGAGGGAAGTAAAGGGATTACAGAGATTGAGAAAGTATTCGAAGAGTGCCTTGATGAAGAGTCAGAATATCTGATCCTAAGAGTGCTTAGCAAAGGTATTGAATCCACAAGACGCGGTGATGTCTGTGCAAAGATCGTAAGAAAAGGCCAGATATCTCTTTTGCCGAACGGATATTTCGGACTGACTGATGAGGACTGGATCATTTGCGCAACTTCGAATTTCTACAGATATCTGAGCGATGAGGGTATACTTGCGGATGCTCTCGTATCCGAGAACTGCTCTGACTGGATGAATCTGATGATCAGAAGGATATCTGACCAGACACAGCTTAAATGCGGCAATCTGTCTGCCGTAGCACTTAAGCTCCGCACCTGATAAAGATCAGCCTAAGCGTTCGTAAAACTCTTTTCTGAAATCGCCGAGTCTGTCTTCTGAGATTGCCTGACGTATCCTTTCCATGAGGCATAAGAGGAAGTAGATATTATGATATGTGCAAAGCCTTAATCCGAACATCTCATTTGCCTTTATAAGATGTCTAACATATGCGCTCGAAAAATTGGTGCAGGCATAACATCCGCATTCAGGATCCATCGGGCCGAAATCCTCAGCAAATTTCTTGTCCCTTATTATCTTCTTGCCGTAATCAGTAAGGATAGTTCCGTGTCTTCCCATTCTTGTAGGAAGGACGCAGTCGAACATGTCGACGCCTCTGCACGAACCTTCGATAAGGTAATCGGGTGTTCCGACACCCATTAGATATCTGGGCTTATCTTCAGGCATCAGCGGTACTGTGCAGTCGATCATGTCGATAAAAAGATTTTTTGGTTCGCCTACAGAGATCCCTCCGATGGCAAATCCCGGAAGATCAAATGAAGTAATGGCATCAGCGCTCTTTTTCCTGAGATCCGGATACATTGAGCCCTGGATTATTCCGAACAAAGCCTGTTCCTGAGGCCTTTTATGTGCTTCAATACAGCGTTCAAGCCATCTTGTAGTTCTTGCCTGTGATCTGTCGGCATAAGCATGCTCAGACGGATAAGGGCAGCATTCGTCAAAGGCCATGATGATGTCAGCTCCGAGATCGTTCTGGACCTGCATTGATATCTCGGGAGTTAAGAAAAGCTTTCTTCCGTCAATATGCGAGCTGAACTTTACGCCTTCCTCTTTTACATCTTTAGGCTTGGCAAGGGAGAAAACCTGAAATCCGCCGCTGTCTGTCAGTATGGCACCCTTCCAGTTCATGAACTTATGGAGACCGCCTGCCTTAGCTACTATATCGCTTCCCGGTCTGAGCCAGAGATGATATGTGTTGGATAACATAATGCCGGCACCCATGCCATAAACTTCTTCAGGACTCATACCTTTAACCGAAGCCTGTGTGCCGACAGGCATAAAAGCCGGAGTCATGAATGTTCCGTGCGGTGTGTGCACCTTTCCTAATCTGGCACCTGTCTGAGCGCAGGTATGAATGTGTTCGTACCATACGGGATGATCTGACATATCAATTCTCCAAATCTGTGATGAACATTGCGTCACCGAACGAGAAGAAACGGTATTCCTCTTCAACGGCATGTTTATAAGCGTTAAGCACATTCTCTCTGCCTGCAAGGGCAGATACGAGCATTATGAGTGTCGACTCGGGCAAATGAAAATTCGTAATCAGCGAATTTACGCATTTAAATTCATAGCCGGGATAGATGAATATCTGTGTGTAACCGGAAACGGGCAACATGTCAGGATCGTTTGATGCAACAGTCTCAAGAGTTCTCGTGGATGTTGTTCCGACGGATATGATACGTCTGCCTTCTGCTCTTGCTTTACGGATAATATCTGAAGCTTCCTTGGGAAAGTCATACCATTCGGAATGCATCTCATGATCTTCAATGGTATCTGCTTTTACAGGCCTGAATGTGCCAAGACCGACATGAAGAGTAAGTTCAGCTATCTCAACACCCATGGCTTTAAGTTCGGAAAGGAGTTCTTTTGTAAAATGAAGACCTGCTGTAGGTGCAGCTGCAGAACCGGCGTCTTTGGAATATACGGTCTGATAACGCTCTGGATCGTCGAGCTTTTCGTGAATATAGGGCGGGAGTGGAATCGTTCCTGCCTTATCGAGAACTTCCTCCCATACGCCTTTGAATTCGAATCTGATTATTCTGTTTCCGCTCTCTAATACCTGCTTGCATTCAGCCTCTAATTCGCCGGGAATAAAGGTCATACGCTTGCCTTCTCTGACTTTCTTGCCGGGACGTGCAAGAGTTTCCCAGTGATTATCGTCTATTCTCTTTAAAAGAAGAAGCTCGACAGGGCTTTGTGTATCTGAGCGCACACCCAAAAGCCTTGCAGGAATTACACGCGTATTATTGATAACGAGAACATCACCTTTATGAAGATATTTTCTGATATCAGGAAAATGACCGTCAATTACTTTGCCTGTCTTTTTGTCGAGTATAAGAAGGCGCGAAGCAAGGCGGTCCTTTGTGGGGACCTGTGCTATAAGCCTTTCCGGCAGATCATAATAGAAATCTGAAGTCTTCATAAATGTCCTTTAAAATATTGTCGACAGAAGTTTATCACATAAAACAAAAAAATGTTTATAAATATATTGCTATATAATATTGCTTATTTCCTTTGTTTGATAAAATCATATTTAGTTTTCGAAACCGGAAAATAAAGGAGAGTCATATGAGAGCATTATTCATCGGCGGTACAGGTACGATCAGCAGCGCAATAGTAAGAAGACTGTCAAATGACAGTTCCTGGGAAGTATGGCTAATCAACAGAGGCAGCCGCAAGGAAACTGTTCCCGGAAATGTTCATCAGATCATCTGCGATATCAATGATGAAGAAGCAGTCCTTAAGGCTGTTGGAGGCATGACATTTGACTGTGTAGGTGAATTCATTGGATTTACAGTTGATCAGGTTGAGCGCGATTTCAGGTTGTTTAAGGATAAGACGAAGCAATACATCTATATAAGTTCTGCATCAGCATATAACAAACCTGCAGCAAGTCATGTGATCACTGAAGGCACGACACTCGCAAATCCATATTGGGGATATTCCAGAAATAAGATCAGTTGTGAAGAGTATCTGATGGCAAGATACAGGGAAGACAGCTTCCCGGTAACTATCGTCAGACCGAGCCATACTTATGATGAGCGGAGCATTCCTCTCGGAGTCCACGGTAAAAAGGGGTCCTGGCAGGTCATTAAGAGAATGATGGAAGGAAGGCCGGTAATTATCCACGGAGACGGTGAATCTTTATGGCATCTGACTTTTAATGAGGATTTTGCAGTGGGATATACTGCTCTTATGGGCAACCGTCATGCGATCGGAGAAGCTTTTCAGATAACCGGTGACGAGGTCCTTACATGGAATCAGATCTATCAGACGATCGCCGGTGCATTGGGCGTTGAACTTAATGCTTATCATGTTTCTTCAGAGTTCTTAGCAGGCTGCGGTGATAAATACGGATATGATTTCGAAGGAAGCCTGACGGGCGATAAGGCGGTTTCGGTAACATTTGATAACAGTAAGCTTAAAAGGATCGCACCTGACATGAAGACCACGATCCCTTTTTCGAGAGGTGTAAGGAGAGCCCTTGAATACATTCTCGATCACGAAGAGTGCAGGGTGGAGGATCCCGAATTTGATAAGTGGTGTGATACTGTTATCGAAAAGCTTGAGTCCGCAAAAGCATCGATTTGATAAAACCATTAATTTGATATGTTTTATGCAAAATTTTAAGTTTTATTGTAGAATGAGTTAGATTTTTTCGAAGGGAGACTATTTATGTCCGAAATTCCTTATAAGATTTACCTGTCAGAGAACGAGATCCCAACAGCATGGTATAACGTCCGTGCCGATATGAAGAATAAGCCCGCACCGCTTCTCAATCCCGGTACCGGCGAGCCTTTAAAGACTGAGGATCTTTATCCTATCTTCTGCGAAGAGCTTTGCAAGCAGGAGATGAATAATACCGATAAGTGGATCGACATCCCCGGTGAGATCGTTGATTTCTATAAGATGTACAGACCTTCCCCGCTCGTAAGAGCATATTGCCTTGAGAAGGCTCTTGGTACTCCTGCTCATATCTATTACAAATTTGAGGGTAACAACACTTCAGGTTCCCATAAGCTTAATTCAGCTATTGCCCAGGCATATTATGCCAAGAAACAGGGCCTCAAGGGTGTAACCACCGAGACAGGTGCAGGACAATGGGGTACAGCTCTTTCGATGTCCACAGCTTATTTCGGACTTGACTGTCAGGTTTACATGGTTAAGGTTTCTTATGAGCAGAAGCCTTTCAGACGTGAAGTCATGAGAACATACGGCGCAACAGTTACGCCTTCTCCTTCAATGACAACCAATGTCGGCCGCAAGATAAATGAAGAGTTCCCCGGAACTGACGGTTCTTTGGGCTGTGCTATTTCTGAAGCTGTTGAAGCTGCAACATCCCAGGAAGGTTACAGATATGTATTGGGTTCTGTATTGAGCCAGGTACTACTTCACCAGTCTGTTATCGGTCTTGAAGCAAAGGCTGCTCTTGATAAATATGGAATCAAGGCTGACATGATCATCGGCTGTGCCGGAGGCGGATCCAACCTTGGCGGTCTTATCGCACCCTTCGTAGGAGAGATGCTCAGAGGTGAAGCTGATTATGAGATCATCGCAGTAGAGCCTGCTTCATGTCCTTCACTTACTAGAGGTTCTTATGTATATGACTTCTGCGATACAGGCAGAGTCTGTCCTCTTGCTAAGATGTATACACTGGGCAGCGACTTTATGCCTGCTCCTAACCATGCCGGCGGTCTCAGATATCACGGTATGAGCTCTATCGTTTCGCAGCTTTACGATGACGGATATATCAAAGCAAGATCAGTTAAGCAGACAGATGTATTTGCTGCTGCTGAGCAGTTCGCAAGAGTTGAAGGAATTCTTCCTGCGCCTGAGAGCTCACATGCTATCAGAGTTGCAATCGATGAGGCTCTTAAGTGTAAGGAGACCGGCGAAGCAAAGAACATCGTATTCGGTCTTACCGGTACAGGTTACTTCGATCTCGTTGCTTACCAGAAGTACAATGACGGAGTTATGGATGATTACATCCCTACAGACGACGATATTGCTGCTTCCTTGGCAAAGTGTCCTAAGCTCGGCTGATCTGAACGATAATTGAAATCATTATAGAACTGTCACTGAAGTTTTACTGACGTGACAGTTCTTTTATATACATCCCCGTTATTATTATTCTGATTCAGTTACAGTGAGCTTATAATATTGCAATAGGCATAAAAATAGTTATAGAATAATCTTTAGCTTCATAAGGGAGAGATTTGAAGATGAGTGATTTTGATGATAATTGGCAGATCGTAGGTGCGATTCCGGGATACCAGACTCCGGATAATACGCCGCAGGAGCAGCCTGCAGTACAGGAAACTCCCGTTCCGCAGACAGAACCCGCTGTTTCTCCGGTTCAAGTACAGCCTGTTGCTCAGCCTGTACAGCCCCAGCCTGTTGCTGCGCCTGTAACTATGGCTCAGCCTTTTGCTTCTGCCATGCAGCAACCGCCTCAATATCAACCTTCATATCAGGTTCCTGGTCAGCCTAATTATCAGGTTCCGGCTCAGCCTAATTATCAGAACCCCGGTTATGCTCAGGTTCAGCCCGGAATGCCCATGTATGGCGGTTATGTTCAGCCGGCATATCAGAATGCTGCAGTCTTTGCTGCCGAAAGAGACAAGAACCTTAATGAATGCAACAGAATGATCAATCATTTCTCTCCTAAGGTTGATGTTTACCAGAAATATGAGAAGTGTATTTATGACATAAGCAGATATTCAAAGACGAGCGTTGCGCCTCTTGTATGGGGTATAATTCTCGGCTGTGTCGCATTGTTATGGGGTATTTACGCTTTTTCATCCAAATATAAAGATACGATCATTACAAATGCCGTTATTGCCGGTATTTTCCTTCTTGCATGCGGCGGTCTGATCACTCTCTTTATATTGAAGAAAAAAGGCCATGCAAAAAAGAAGGAAGAATTATATACGACTTTAGGCGAGATCTCTAATGAGCTGAATCTTATATATAACGGTTACAGCAATTGCGTTTTGCCGCCTGAATTTACTGATCCGAGGATCCTTTTCAAGATACAGTCTCTTATCATATCCGGCAGATGCGTTACTATTAACAATGCTCTCAATGCTATGTTATCCGTATCTAATGTTTATATGAGACTTAACGATGCCAGGACCAAGTTCCAGGCTGAGACTGCGGATAGATTTGACGGAAAGCCGCTGTTCTTCAATGCTGTGAGATTTTTAAATCTCAGATAACAGACGGATAAAGCAAATTAATTTAAAAGCACTGAAGATCAATTTGTGCTGTCCTTATTCATCTTTGTAAGCTGAACTCTGTTGAAGGTTACCGGAATGAATATCTTAAAGCATGCGCCGCCTTCGGGTTTGTTCTCAGCAGTTATCTTTCCGTTGTGTTCCTCTGCTATGGCTTTTGCAAGCGCAAGACCGATTCCGTGCTTGCCGTCAGAGCCTTTCGAGAAACGCTCGAAAAGGTGATCCAATACTTCAGGGGCAATACCCGGACCGTCGTCAGAGATCTCGAAGATAACGTTAGAGCCTGTCTCATCACAATTGCATCTGAAAGTTACGGCTGTTTTGCAGTATCTTAAACAGTTGGCGAAAATGTTTTCGAGACATCTTATGAGGTCGTTTTCGTTGGCATAGATATATGTGCTCGTAAGATGGATATCGTTGATTATTGATTTATCCTCATGAATGAAATTGCCTCTGACCTTATCTATTATAGTATCGCAGATCTTAGTTGCATCGATATTCTGTTTCTTGACTTCGAAATTGCCGCTTCGGCTCATGTCCATCTTGGATATGGAGAGAAGGTTTTCGACAAGGGAAGAGAGCCGTCCTGTCTCATCGATGATTACATTTATAGCGTTGTTGCGGTCTTCATCACTTTCAAAGACTCCGTATTTTAAGCCTTCGGCATAACCCTGGATGGACATAAGAGGCGTTCTCAGCTCGTGAGAAGCGTTCTGGAAGAATGTCTTCTGATCGACATCCGACTCTTCCAGTTTAAAGGCCATCTGATTCATTATGTCTCCGAGTTCGGAGAGCTCCTTACTTACGATATGGCCTCTTACAGGTCTGAAGTCACCTTTTGAGATGCGCTTTGCGAATTTAGCCAGTTTCTGAGTAGAGAAGATGAGCGGATATGTCATGACCATACTTAGGATACCGGCGATAATAATCGCGATAAGAGCAGCCTGGATGAGAGCAAGAGTCTCGGCGGCCATAAAAGAGTAGTAGGGGCTTGAATTGATAAATACACAGAGATAGTAATCGTCAAGATCAACAGTCTCGGTTTTCTCAACAATAACAGTCTTGTTGTCAACGATCTGCTCCTCGTAAGTTTTCTTCATGTATGTCGTAAGCATACATCTGTAATAGTATTTGTTTCCGTCAAGCTCAACAGTCTGCGTCCTGTTCAGGAATTCCTTTTTATATCCGCCTTCTTCAAATACCTTGCTGAGCACTTTGTCGGCATTATTTACGTAAGACTGTGAATTCTGGGCATTAGGGTAGATAAGCAGGTACTTGTCAGGCTCTTTATCGGTGATGGTATAAAGAGTGATCGTAGCCTGGTTGGAAAGGTCAGCGGAAGTAACTATGGAGTTATATAAGGATTCTCTGATGCTTTCAGGCGAATTGATATCTGACGCATCAAGTGATTCACCAAGGATCGTGGCAAGGTTCTGGGTCGAGTTGAATGCATTATCGATACGCGAATTACATTCATTCGAGATGAATCTATCGACCATTGACTGAATATAGATATTGAAAATAAAGACAATCAGAACTATTACTACGATCTCGACTGCATAAAAATGGAGTGAGATAGGAATTCTGATTGCCGATTTATTTCTTGAAGGTCTTTTCCTTTTTAACCGCGCCTGATCCGGTTTATCAGTCATTAATATTCAGCATCTCCGTCGTCGTCATCTGCTTCTTCGTCAGTCTTGTCCACAAGTCTGAAGCCGTAACCCCAGATGGTAGATATTTTAGCATCTGATTTGCTGATTTTCTTCCTTAATCTTTTAACGGTGTCATCTGCAACTCTTGTCTCGACCTGAGTCTCATAACCCCAGATCTTATCAAGGAGCTCTGCTCTTGATACAGCACGGTCTCTGTTGGAGATCAGATATGTAAGAAGCTGATATTCATTCGGAGTAAGCGGCAGAGGCTTGCCCTGCATAGTAGTTTCTTTTGTCTTTCTGTTGATGATGATGTCGGCAAATTCATAAACTGCATCGTTTTCAGGCTTGTCTCCGGTCTTGCCGGTGATCTCTTCCTGTCTTTTTAAGATAGATTTAACTTTTGATACAAGCTTAACAGGGGAGAAGGGCTTGGTAAAATAATCATCACTGCCCATATCAAGACCCTGGATGTAATCAGCATCGCTGTCTTTTGCCGTTAACATAATTATCGGTACATTAGATGTCTTTCTTATCTCTTTAAGGATAAAGAATCCGTCGTGTCCGGGCATCATGACATCAAGGATTATAAGATCAGCAGGAGAATGTGAGAACACTTCAAAAAGGCTGTCTCCTGTAGGAAATCCGGTAACATGGAATCCTTCTCTTTCAAGGAATGTCTTCAAAAGGTTTCTGATATTATCGTCGTCGTCTGCAATGTAAATTAATTTGTTCATTAGATACTCCATATTAGTTTTTGTGCGATATTTAATTATTTTATATGAAAAAAATGTCCAGTTCGTTTCAAAATGGTGCAAATATGCGGAATTAGTTTGAAAATGTCATTGTTTGTGGTTAAATAACTTTGCGAGAATTATGCTTAAGGGAGATATTATGTCTACAGTATTGGTAACAGGCGGCAGCGGTTATATAGGTTCTCATACTGTTATTTCTTTATCTGAGAACGGATATGATGTTGTTATAGTTGATAATCTTTCCAACAGTAAGATGGAGGTCCTTAACCGTCTCGAAAAGATTACCGGTAAGAGATTTAAGTTTTACAATATAGATTGCTGCGACACAGATGCTTTAAGAAAAGTATTTGAAGAGAACAAAATAGACAGCGTTATCCATTTTGCAGGACTTAAAGCAGTCGGTGAGTCTGTAAAGATCCCGCTTGATTATTATTCAAATAATATCGGCAGTCTTATATCCGTTTGCCGTCTTATGAGTGAATTCAATGTCAATAATATCGTTTTCAGTTCTTCGGCAACTGTTTACGGATCAAGTGAAGATGTTCCGTTTACCGAGGAAAGCCCTTTAGGTGTCTGCACTAATCCTTACGGTTGGACCAAATGGATGATCGAACAGATCTTGAGAGATTATGCAAAGGCCGATCCTTCAAAAAAGGTTTGTCTTTTAAGATATTTCAATCCCGTAGGTGCACACGAGAGCGGTCTTCTTGGAGAGGATCCCAGAGGAATCCCTAATAATCTTTTCCCTTATATTTCCAAAGTCGCCGGCGGCACATTGGATTGTCTTACTGTGTTTGGTGACGATTATGACACGCCTGACGGCACTTGTCTTCGTGATTATATACATGTTGTCGACCTTGCCCAAGGTCATGTAAAAGCGTTAAAATTTCTGGATAAGACTGAAGATTCTGTAAGTGTCTTTAATCTCGGCACAGGTAAGGGTACTTCTGTTCTTGAAGCACTTAATGCATTTGAGAAAGCCTGCGGTCATGAGATCAAGCATGTTATAGGTCCAAGAAGAAGCGGTGATATCGCCGTTTGTTATGCTTCAACGGCTAAAGCCGAGGAAGTTCTCGGGTTTAAGGCCCAATACGGCATAGATGAGATGTGCTCATCCTGCTGGAAGTGGCAGACGATGAATCCGGAAGGTCTTAAAGACTGATATTGATAAAGGCAGGATTATATGAACAGCAGTGATAACAGAAACAGAAGGCTGGCAGTTCGGAATTCCGATGTTCCTAAACAGCAGGATTCTGAATTTACAGACACTTCATCATCTATCAGTAAGCATAATGATGTCGATGATCTTATTTCAGATCTCGACAATGAGGCTTATCAGTATGGCTTTACCAAGAAGCCTAAGAGATCATCTTCTAAATCTGATATGCCTTCATCTTTCAGCAGGATTAAGCTCCGTGTGATATTAAGTGTCGTAGCAGGATTCCTGGGTGTTGTTATCGGAGTTATCTGCTTCGGATTCTGGTATAAAGATTATCTTCTTAATCAGATCACATATGAAACTACTGAACGTAATGCCGTAATTACCATCATTAACGAGGAGGGTAATACGGTTCCTCTCCAGGAAGTAATCGAGACCACAAAGTATGAGATTATCCAGGACGAACCTATCAAGAACTTCCTGCTTATCGGAATCGACAGCAGAGCCAACAGTTATAACTCATCCGGTACCGGTGACCGCTCGGACGTTATCTGTGTAATGTCCGTGGATATGAACAAGGGAACGATCAAACTCCTTTCGATCCAGAGAGACTCATATGCATATTTCCCGGGTTATTCAACTCCTCACAAGATAAATGCCGCAATGGCATATGGCGGTCCCGACCTTTTACAGGCAACAGTAGAGAGCTGTCTCAGAATAAAGATCGACGGATATGCTTATGTTAACTTCAGCCATATGGCTCAGATCATTGATGCTGTCGGCGGTGTATATGTCAACATGACTGCAGGCGAGAGAAATGTGGCCAACGACTATATCAAGAGAATGAATTCAAATGCAGCACTTATCCAGAGTACCGGCAGCGGCACATGGCTTAACGGTATCCAGGCAGTCGGTTATGCCAGAGTCAGATATGTCGGAAATGGTGACTATGAGAGAATGGAGCGCCAGATCGAAGTATTGAGAAGCGTTATGAGCCAGTATATGAAGCTTTCCGCTACCGGAAAACTTGCTGCCATGGATGATGTCTTATCTGCTGTTGTAACTAATATCGACAAATCTGATATCGAAAGACTCGGTCTTGAGTTCCTGCCTTCTTTGCAGAATGCCGAGATGCAGTATATCCAGCTTCCTATCGAAGGATGTTACAACGCCGGAATGTACGGTGATGAATGGAGTGTCAGGATCAACTGGAATGCCATCGTCCCGTATGTACAGGAATATTTCTATGGTACAACAACCGAATTCGATGAGGTAAAAGTACCTAATCATGTTCCTTCTCTGGAGAATTGTGATACTGATATTCCGCTCGAAAATCTCATTCACTGACGTTTTTGACTTTTTTTGATTTTCGTATTGACAGCATAAAAAAATAGAATTATATTTTGTTGTGGTTAGCACTTAAGGCAATAGAGTGCTAACCACAATTTCATTGTATTGGAGGTCTTTTTTTATGACAATTAAGCCCTTAGCAGATAAGGTAGTAGTAAAGAAACTTCAGGCAGAAGAGACCACAAAGAGCGGTATCATTCTGTCCTCAGGCGCTCAGCAGAAGCCGCAGATAGCTGAGATCATCGCTGTCGGTCCCGGCGGAGTAGTTGACGGCAATGAGATCAAGATGGAAGTAACGGTAGGCCAGAAGGTCATTATCCGTGATTATGCAGGCACTAATGTAAAACTCGATGGTGAGGAATACATCATCGTCCGTCAGGATGACATCGCTGCAATTGTTGAAGATTAATAATTATTTTGGAGGCGAATATATATGGCAAAAGACATCAAGTACGCTGAGGACGCAAGAAAGTCCTTGGAAGCAGGCGTAAATAAAGTAGCCGACACAGTAAAGGTTACTTTGGGACCTAAGGGTAGAAATGTAGTTCTTGATAAGAAGTTTGGTGCACCGCTTATCACAAATGACGGTGTTACTATCGCAAAAGAGATCGAACTTGAGGACCGTTATGAGAATGCCGGTGCACAGCTCGTTAAGGAAGTAGCTTCCAAGACAAACGATGTAGCCGGTGACGGTACAACAACAGCTACGCTCCTTGCACAGGCTATCATCCGTGAAGGTATGAAGAATGTTGCTGCAGGCGCTAACCCTATCATCTTAAGAAAAGGTATCTCCAAGGCAGTTGATACTGCTGTTGACGAGATCCTTAGCAAAGCTAAGCAGGTTGACGGTTCTAAGGATATAGCCCGTGTTGCTGCTATTTCCGCAGGCGACGAGGAAGTTGGTCAGATGATCGCTGAAGCTATGGATAAGGTTACAGCTGACGGAGTCATTACAGTAGAAGAGAGCAAGTCAATGCTCACAGAACTCTCTGTTGTTGAAGGTATGCAGTTCGACAGAGGTTACATCTCACCTTACATGGCAACAGATACAGACAAGATGGAGACTGTTTTCGATGAGCCTTATATCCTCATCACAGATAAGAAGATCTCCAATATCCAGGATATCCTTCCTGTTATCGAGCCTCTCGCTCAGTCAGGCAAGCAGCTCGTCATCATCGCTGAGGATATCGAAGGTGATGCTCTTGCAACACTTATCGTTAATAAGTTAAGAGGTGTATTTACATGCGTAGGCGTTAAGGCTCCGGGCTTCGGCGACAGAAGAAAGGCTATGCTTGAAGATATCGCTATCCTTACAGGCGGTCAAGTTATCACATCTGATCTTGGTCTTGAACTTAAGGATACAACTCTTGACCAGCTCGGAAAAGCTCATCAGGTTAAGGTTAACAAAGATAACACCATCATCGTTGACGGTGAGGGTGAAGAGGGCGCAGTTAAGTCCCGTGTATCCCAGATCAAAGCTCAGATTGAAGAGACAAAGTCTGATTACGACCGTGAGAAGCTCCAGGAGAGACTTGCAAAGCTTTCAGGCGGAGTTGCAGTGATCAAGGTCGGTGCTGCCACTGAGACTGAAATGAAGGAAAGAAAGCTCCGTATCGAGGATGCTCTTAACGCAACAAGAGCAGCAGTTGAGGAAGGTATCGTTCCTGGCGGCGGAACAGCTTATGTTAACGCTCTCCCTGCAATCGCAAAGCTCCTTGACGAGACAGAAGGCGATGTAAAGACAGGTGTTAAGATCGTTCTTCGTGCACTTGAAGAACCTGTTCGCCAGATTGCTGCAAATGCCGGTCTTGACGGCAGCGTTATCTGCGAGAATATCAAGAACTCCACACCCGGCACAGGTTACGATGCTTTGAACGACAAGTATGTTGACATGTTTGAAGCCGGAATCGTAGATCCTGCCAAGGTTACACGTTCCGCACTCCAGAATGCCGCATCTGTATCTTCAACACTTCTTACAACTGAAGCAGTTGTTACGGACATTCCTGAGAAGGAAGCTCCCGCAATGCCTCAGCAGCCGATGTATTGATCCGGCAAACAATAATTTGAATTCAAGGGGCTGTCTCAAAACCAATGAGCAATGTCATTAAGTTAAGACATCCTTTTCAAAGATCCTCATACCTCAAAGGTATGGGGGTCTTTTTTTTTGAGTGATTTTTGCAGTTAGGGGTTGACACGCACACTCAAGTGTGCGGCCTCTTTGAATCCTTATA
>JAIKWL010000049.1 GCA_024684815.1 Saccharofermentans sp.
TTTTACAATACCCGAAGGATACACAGTTACTGCGATTACCTGTCGCCATTCCAATACGAGAAGAACTATGACATCCGGTTCAAGAGAACACTAAGCGCTTAATTTTGTGAAATCACTGTCCGTTATCTTGACAGAGCACCATATGTAAATTTCAAGCATGAGAACGCTAAATTCAACAACTTGCATAAAGCGCAAAATAAAGCATGTAACAACGCAGAAAAAACATCTCGCCAAATCCCGGTTTGTCTTCGTCTATAGAATTGACAATTAATCATTCAGGGTAATCTGCCTGCTGCGTGTTTTGAAGATATAGACTGCGCCGAAGAGACAGGCGGCACATGATAAAAGACTGACTACTGCAAATCTGAAATCAGCGAATACATCAAAGTAATACTCACACAGGGCCGATGCCATATATCTTATAAGTTCTGCAGTCAAAATGAATATTGGAAACAGGAAGAGATTTTTCCTTTGAGGTTCATACTGCTTTGTCTTTTTCGAGAGCAGGATCAAAGATATAAACAATACTATAAGGACTACCATTCCCATAATGCGCGGTAATGACGTCAGGTATATAAGGCAGTCTTCAAGATTAATGAGCCTTGGTGCATGACGGACAACAGGCGTGATACTTCCGGAATCATAGTTAGTCATTCCCCAGATACTCACCGCTAAAGTCGGCCGGACGATCCCTGCGAAATAACCGGTGATCCGTGTGACTAATGAAGCTGACAGTGCTGCGATCAGATGCTTCTTGCCAATGTTGTAATTACGGATAAAGTACAGACAGAAAAAGAGAATAAATGAAACATCAAGTACTAACACTAACCATACTAACCAATTGCTCTGGATCCGGAGTTTATCCGGCGGAATATGTGTATAGCCGTAATTAAATGCTTCTTTTATCCTGAAGACCACATTAAAGGAATTGCTGTAGGTATGCATGCTGAGAAAGATCTGAACTGCCACGACGATCAAGGACATGCCAAGCCAGAGAGATCTTCTGTCTTTGCGGATCGTTAGTACTGCCAGCACAATGACCGCAAGTAAAACTGCCCACTGAACAGGGGTCATGATCATTACGGCAGTCATACAAGTATCGCTGTCAGATGGTATCAATACCATAACGGACCTCCTGTTATCAGTCTATATCAAGAGGTTAGCATGTCACGATGGCATGTAACAGGGGACATAATCTGACAGTTATACCGCCAAATGTTATGCGTCTTATAAAAAGGCAAATAGTGATCAAATACTACGGGATTGCCCGACACATTATTACCAGGAATACTTCTCAATCTAAAAGGAACAATATTATCAACGATGCAACAAAACAACCCGGGAATCTGTTTTAATAGTAGAGGGGGTACTATGCTTATGAAGATTATTAACAGATCTGTTGTTATTATATTGGCCGCATCTGTCGGAATGACATGTCTTGCATCGTGCGGCAAAAAGCCTGACACGGAGACAGAAAAGGAAGAAACGACTTCTGTTACAACGACAGAAAGAGCGCCTCTGGTTTTCGGGTTTGAGGATGTCAGTGACAGTTCTTCAGACTATAAGATAGATAATGAAGAGAATGCCGCGCAGTTTTTCTCGTGTTCGAGAAAGAATATTTTCGGGCTCGAAAAGGTTGCCGTAATAGATAAATCATTAGTGATCGTTTTCGACAAAGAGACAAGTGATAAATGCATGTGTTACGCTAAAGAACTCATTACATCAGATGACACACTGGGAATAAGCCTGAACAATATGAGCGCATTATATCCTTCGCATGATCTGACTGAAAAAGACGGCAAATATATCATTACCGCTAAACTTGATTATACCGACTCTGATCTGGTGGATCCAAACAGAGAATTAAAAGTGACTCAGATATCTTTCTGGAATAACCGCAGGGCCATGGCAATCCATATTCTTGGAGAAGATCTAAAGCTGGTTTATGCACCCGGAAACGGCGACACTCATGAGCAGTTCTACGATACATCCGAAAAGAAATGGGACAGTGTTAAGAGCGAATTCTATGAACCCGAACCTGAAGACCCCGCTAAGGAATACAGTGAATATGCCCGTTACCTTGCTGTGAGAAGGCCCTCATCATCGGATGCGGGACCATATGTTTTTGAAAAAGACGGCGTACGGTATGAATTGACCGGAGATGGCGCAAATTATCTGTTTGTATATATCTCCAATGAAAGCGAAGAAGATAAGACCGTCGGCGGAAGCCGTTACATTCAGAAGATCGAGGGAGATTCCGTAATAGATCTCGGAATGAGCAGCAGGGATTCGACCTATTCCTCAACAAAGATAAAGGACATGCCTCCTGTTACTGTTCGGGATGTAACCGGCCACGAGAACAATCTATCATCAGATTATCAGGAACTGCCTGTGACAGAGCTTAAGGAAAATGAGACATTCGAGATAAAACCGGGTCACCTCTATGAAGTGATGGTACTTTCAGAAGATTTCGATATATATGAAACCGGCATTTACAGGCTGCACTATGGCGAGGCTGCTATCGACTACGAGATATGGTGGGAAGAGGTCTGGTAATATCCTGCCTTTCGGATAATCCACATTGAAAAAGTGTTGTCTCCTGTGTGAAAGATTCACTTAAGAGACAACACTTTTTCTGTAAGACGATCGCTTAGATAAGTTTCTTTTTATTCTTCCTTTTTCCTGAAGCCGCGCAGTGCCATAACTCCCATTCCGCAGGAGACGATCAGGAAGATCGCTGCAAGATATGTTCTTGTGGCTATTCCCTCACCTGTCGAA
>JAIKWL010000033.1 GCA_024684815.1 Saccharofermentans sp.
ATTTACATATCTGACATAAACTCATCGTAAGCATAGCTCTCAATGTCATCTATCAACACATTATCCTCATCATAAATACTGAACTGCATTTGCATATCGCCCAAAGATGCTTCTCCATCCAAACCCATAAGTATTGTATAAAAAGCCTCATTCAAAACAGATTTTAGAAGTTCTTTTATTTCAGCAGTGTCTGCACCTTTTTTAACGAGATTACTGATTAATTCTCCTGTATAGGAATCACTAGTCTCATCAAAGTACATATTCAACATATAATCCTTTTCTTTACGGAAGTTCATTACAAATTCTTCAGATGTCATAATGTCTTCTCTCCCTTTATTTGCACTTTCAAATGATTAAGTTATCTATACTGTTTATTATCCATACTAAGAGTTCGAATTTCTATTCCTCTTCACAAAGAAAACAAAAAATATCCATTCTAAGGTTTCCCTCAAATAAGGTAATTATAACATCTGGCTGATTTCTGATAGTTTTCGGAAAAACACCGTTCCTTATGTGTAATCGAAAAAACGGTATTTATCATCTGAAAGTCTTTTGAATAATTCATTCATGCCTAGTACGGATAATTGCGATAAATCAATCATTTATTAACATCAATCGCACAGTTCTCTCAAAATATCTTCAGCATATTCGGAATTGCAACCTGCTTTTGACTTCGTAAGCTCAACAAAACGTTTTTCTTCTGCTTTAATCATCTTACGCATTTCACCTTGCCACGTCTGTTCGGGTTGATCTTTGGGTATCAGGATTAAAAAACCAAGTATGGTAAAGAGCACTTCCTCTAACCTATCTTCATCCAGTGTTTTTAAAGCATATAAAAGAAAACTGCATGACGGGTATGCCGCAGATGACAGGTACACATGTTGGTGACATAAGCACGCTTCCAACCAGCCGGCACCTTCTAATGCCTCAGCACGATCGCTCGAAAACAACATCGCTAATATGGTTTCCATATTGGGAATTGAACCACGTTGAACGTAAGCAGCGTTTCCATAAGCCGTTTCATACAATGACCAGTCAACAGCCTTGATCTGATTAATGATCTTGCGATTGATCAGCATAATATCCTGAGGTCGCTCCCAATTGAGAGCTTCAGAAACAGCATTAATAATTTCGTTTTTGCCATTTACGTATAGTTTCCGTGTTGCACATTCATCAACACGGCAGAGCAGAATAACATAATCAACATCGCTGTTTAGACCGGAAATAAACTGAATCAGTGGATCAGAAGAAATATCATTATCCAGATTGATTTGCAAAGAGAGATCACTAATTATTTGGTCTTTCAAAACCAATCCACCATACCTTTGGGGCATCTTCTCTTTTGTTGTCAACTCGAAATGTCTGGAATCATTAATCTCTTCAAACCGCAATCCATTGTCAGACAAATATGCAACAGGGTCCTGCGAAAGCTCTTCGCCGCCCCAATATACTTTTTCTTCTCTGAATCCCAGCTCCCCAAGATTTCCAAAATCAAAATAGATTTCAAACCAAAATTCCATCAGATCAAAACACCAATATCGATTTAATCAAGAGTATTCCCATAATTCATTTTCTTAAAATATTACAATCTACAGTAATTCTATCTCAAATACCAGTTTCTTAAAATCGGTATCTTTCCCTGTGTCATTGCATCTATATCTATAGATATTATTGTTTTGTTCGAGGACCATTCCGCTATAGTCCATCTGAGAACATCTTTCACATTTTCCTGTCCAACTGAGGCGTTCAAAAATATTGTAAATACTCAAATATCCTTCTTCAGAATGACAATCAATCTCAAACTCGCGAGGACTGTTATCTTCCCATAAATCAAAAGCTTTGCTACTGACCCCGTTAACTGTCAGCTCACCATCACCAGCATCTATAGCAATACGAATTCCTTGCCGATAGGAAGAAACCGTACTGATAAATCTAACTTTGATTCTTTGATTGCAAGGGATTTCCAACACTTCCCAGCGTATTATTTCTTCGTTGCGATTCTCAAAGTTCTTGTTAATTATTCTTCTTTTTCCTAACCAATCTGGAAGTTTCTGTCCCATCCTATCCTCATTCCCCCAAAAACTAAACTTGGATTGAATTAGATTAAAAGTTTATCGCCCACGCCTGCATAATTAGATATATTTACCATTTTAAAAGAATTTATACTCACTATTCACGCCGGAAGGCAATTTGAGATTACTTCTGATTCGTTCATATATGGACAAGGTCCCGCTCCATTTGAAGTGCATTTTACATGTATGAGTATTTTGAGACGAAGCAATTTCCTTTTGAATGTCCCAACAACTGTTGTTATATAAACATTTTTCAGTTAGTAACACAGCCTCATAAAACTGCTCATAGTCATCAGAAGACAAAGTAATAGAGGCCTCACAATAATTGTCAGGATCAATTTTAAATATCTGATCAGCCCACTTCGTTTCGTTGACACTAAAGTTAATTTCAGCTTTGGTAGGAACTTTTATCTTTTTTATATTTCTAGCTGCCATTTTATCTTTACTGAATCAAATTAAAATAATTCTGACAAAGCGACTGCTCTGTCAGATTCAATTATACACTACGATTTGTCGGTAATTTTGCGAGATATAGTTATATCCTTAACAATTTTTCTTGAAATGTTAGAAGTATCACAGTATTCATTCGTCATTTTTGCTAATCCACGAGAGTTCCTCAGGATCAGTTCCACCTACAGTTTTGGCTTTCATGCATTCATCAATAGAATTAAATAAATCCTCAGACTCAATTTGATAATTCTCATTGCATTTATACAGATAGAAACCGCTATTTCAATCGGATCTGCATATAGCCATATAAGAAATATGCGATTTTGTTCCGTCGTTAAATATCACATCGCCATAGTTACCTTTAGGAGTATAGAAAAGTACTTTAGCGCTGTTTAAAGTGTCAGGAAATGGCCCTGCGGATCTTTTATCCGCTTCAGATCCATCAACCATCGTCCTATCAGTTTCAAGCCAAAAATCATAACCTTTCTCCAAAGACAGAACCCTGTTGTAGTAATCGTCATTATCCGGATCATCAGAATTCATGACTGCTTCAATGAATTCTTTCGGCGGCTTATACCGATGTGATTCCATGTAGTGAAAGATCAAACTCGTGACGGCGTAGACGGTATCATCATTTCCCCATACCCTGAGTTCATAATATCCGACTCTACGTGTTTGCCCATTATATGTCGTCGTCGGGATCTCGTTTTTACCTAAAGAACAGAACGGACATCTTTGAAAACCACGACATACACGGACAGGATAACGCATGTACTTCCAAAGCTTATCTTTAAATTCGCTTGGAACTTCACCCGTCTTGAATAAATGGCCTTTTTCAAGCCAGGCAACATTCTTCATTTCGATCTCGCTTTCGAAATACTTATATGGTGTCAAATCCTTAAAATACATAAGCCTGGTTTTCAAAAAAACTCAAAAATAGTCTGCTACTAAATTAAAATAGTATCTACAAAGCAAGCACTCTGTCAGATTCAATTATACACTACGATTTGTCGGTAATTTTGCTATATAATGAATTCATGAATAATTGAATGTGGGGGTATTTACATGAGTTTGTTCGATTTTTTTAAGAAGAAAGACAATGCTCCCGTAGAGCGTCCGAAAGCTGATCCGTCCGTAGATATTAAACTTGATCTGCCTGACGAACCAAGCGTTAAGAATGAACCTGTTATTGAAGAACCAAACGCAGAAAAGGAAGACTTAAAGCTCGACGAGGTTCTTGCCGGAGTAAACAAATACTGCCCGCCCAAGCCTGTGGTCAAGTTCAAGGTTACGACAGAAGCAACTACCATATTCGACAGCAAGATAGGTGGCGTTCCGTACTTCCCGAAGACGATGGAATATCCGCGCGGCAAGTCTTACATATTTAAAGGTCAGCCGCTTGTGTTACTGGCACAGATAAATCTTTCGCAGATTCCGGAACTTCCTGATTTCCCTCACGAAGGAATCCTGCAGTTCTTTGTTGCTGGCGATGACTTGTACGGCATGGCGCCGGAATGGGATAACCTGGATGTTCAAGACTGCTTCAGGATCATATACCACAAGGAGATCATCGACGATTTCTCCCAACTTATGACCGCTGAAGATATTCCGCAGTACAGCGGCGAAGATGAGACTTATTTCCCGTTCACAGGCGAATACAAGCTGACCGCAGAGACTGCTGATCAGATACCAGTTACTACGAGCGATTACAGGTTCGCAGATGCCTTTGTAAGCAGTTATAACGAGCTTCACGAGACTCCCATCAAGCAACTCTGGGATGTGGATTGCGATGTCCTTTACGATGACATGGATGATTTCCCTGATGCGATCATGGGCGGCTACCCGATGTTCACCCAGTCTGATCCCCGCGAAGACAGCAAATTCGCCGTTTATGATACGGTCCTTTTCGAACTGAACAGCGTATATGAAGACGGCATAGACATTTCCTGGGGAGACGGCGGCACCGGCACATTTCTGATCTCGAGGGACGCTCTGTTAAACTGCAACTTCTCCAAAGTGCTGTATAACTACGACTGCCTATGAGCGGTTGTGAAAAGGAAACAGATTATCTGACGCATTTCAGCCTTCAAAAATGCGGCTTATCCCTCATTTCCATATATTAAAATCAAATACTCCATATGGCTAAGTTTAAACACGAATACGTATTATGCCTCCTTTGCCTAAAGGATTAAAGAAGTGTCCACCTTCCTCAAATAATAAGAGTTATGGATGGACTGTAGGGTACTTTGCCGAACAAGTCCTGAGAGATTTAAAAGGATAATTATCCAAGACGAAATTGGTGAACAACATGTGGCACGACGATAATGATGACATAATGAAGCTGTATAACTTACTGGAGGAACATGAGATTAATGATCCTCTTCCTGCTGTTTGCCCGGTCTGTGGTTCCAAGTCAGGTCATATCTACTTGCATCGTTATGACGATGAACATCACGGTGGCTCATGGGTTTGGTGTAGCAATTGTCATAGTTATAATCATGCAAGCTTTAAAGTACCAGAATGGTGGAGAAACCTGAGCATTGTATCTATTCTTCAGCTTGAACACTCGCCGGAATATCTTGAATCACATGCAGAGTTGATTGATGGTTTTGTCAACAAACTGCTCGCTATTCATGGTGACAAGTTATTAAAGGAAACACCCTGTGATCATATTTGTGAAAAGTGCGGAACTCTTATGATCAAAGAATTACCGGACGACAGAGTAGGAACATATGGCATTATCTGTCCTAATTGTGGTTGGGGAGCGGTAACAACATACACGGATCCTATCTGTACAGATCAAACACTATATTCAATCGTATTGCTGAAAGGCAATGAACCTTCTACCGAAATTATTCGTGCAGTTAACAAGGTTTCACACCGCAATCTGTTGAAATCAAAGCAATTGATCGAGAGTGCGCCACAAGTTATATATGAGGGTGATGCACTTGAAGTGCATGGTATGAAAGAGATACTGGATGCGGAATCGGTTCTGTATAAAATCGAACCGGATTATCCATACGACTAAAGGACATTGATAATGAAACCAGTATACAAACCATTAGTCAAATTTGCATGATATAATTTATATATTTGAGAGGAAACTCTTAGTATGGATAATAATCAGTATAACGAGCGACATAAATGATAGTAAGTTGTGGACATGACATGGCTCTAATGGTTTATGATTATTTTTGAAATCGAACATTACAAGAAGGCAAAGAAAGATGATTGATGAGAGTGTTTTTGCCCCTGGAAAGATTGAATATAACTGTTTCAGTATTTCTTTTGAGAAGCCGTTTGATCAGCAACTAGAGTCTTTAACGGAAGATTTAATACTGGTTAGGTTTGAACATGAATATACTATAGATGTCGGATGGTATCCAGAATTAGATCCCAACGGGTATCTTATCGTTCAATTAATTAAGAACGAAGATTGGAACAATCCGGTTGAAAAAACTACTGTGGCTAATCTTAATGAAATGTTTGAAGCGATTAAGCGAATGAAGCTTGCGATAGGAATCAATAATGGATGAACTTTTTGTAGAAGCAGTCTTATATTCAATGGGTATTAGTAATCCCAAAGGTTATCAGGAAGTGTTAAATACCCTTTGGGAAAGCGCGCCAAGTGAATTAGAACCAATACTTCTTGACTTGGAAGCGTTGAAGTATAAGGGCGCTATGGACTATCTTCTGGCACTTCTTGAAGGTTCAACTATTGACGAAGCCGTTTTTGGAAAACATCTGACCAAGAGACTCCGTGAATTATATGAGCTGCTCCCATTAGCCGATTTTGCGAAAATAGCATATATTGTCTGGGCCCATCTTCCACAGTCGTTGAGAGACCATGATCCCTTTTATATCCTTAGTTATGCAGATGACTGTTTGTCATATGGAGATGAGGCTCGTTGCAGAGAATTGCTTGAAGAAGTAATGAATTACTACTCATGAATCTGAAAGCGACTTAGATAGACCAAAACATTGGCAAATCGCAATTTTCTTTACTAAGCTCCCGAGATAATCGGGAGTTCTTTTATCCCAAGTCAAACCAATAATTTTCATCTTTATGCTCACGGTAAAAATTTGTAAGAAATGGGGTCAATTCATTACAAATACGCTTTGAAATATATTCTTTATCATTTCCGCCATTTGTTTGCACCCAATCATAAACCTTATCGATTTCCGTAAGGACTTCTGGTATTTGATTAACAGTAAAGTCTGAGCCCAATATAAAAATGCGTATCTCACAATCTTTTATAGCATTTTGCCACAAACCATTCCAAATTCCTTGAAATGATACAGGTATAACATCAATCAATTCGCTTTTTGAACAATCAAACGGCTGCCCTTTATAAATTCCCAATGATACAGACATATTTTTCCTCAATCTCGTTAGTCATTTATAACATTTTGAATATAGCGGGGGTCCCTGAACTATTAGCACTCAAAATCCAAAAAAGGGTATTGATTAACTGTTCTTCTTATTTCATCAATCTTTCTTTGCTTAAATTTGTCTCCAAACATTGAAAATACCTATACTGTTTATTATCTATACGGCTGCCTGTTAATACAGTTGATCCCACTGAACAATGTTTGACCTGACACTATTTAAATAATAGTCCATAAGTGCAGTCATTGCTACTTCCTTACTTATAACCTGATATGAACAGATCTCATACTGACCATCGCAAAAAGATACAAACCCTTCCTGATCACTTCCGTTACAAGAAACATAACAACTCCCATCGTCACCAAAATGATGCAGCACCGCATTGTTCTCATTAACCAACAAAGCCATGCAGGGATACTCGTCCTGTTCACCGTTTTGAGATATCCATACTTCAGCTGATTTTTCAGCAAGAAGTTTTTTCATTATGCTCTCAAAAACATCTGCATCATCGCATTGATAAATGTCATGTCCACAACTTACTATCATTTATGTCGCTCGTTATACTGATAATTATCTGTACTAATCAATTATATCAAAACCAATGTCTTCACAGTCCGATATGGTATATTCTATGTGTTCTGCATGAACAATCCGTAAAGAAAGAAATCTACGAATGATAAAAGTTTTATTTATTTGTCACGGCAGGATAGATGTCAGCGTAGATAAACTTTGTAATAGCACGATAAGCCACGATACGGTTTGAGTTTTCAGGATCAAATTGTGTAGTATATTTTTATGTGCCATTTTATGGTGTTAAACCAACTATCAGGAGTGATACATGAAAAACAATAGGCTGAAACGAGTTGGCATGTTATTTATTTTGCTATCAATTACAGTTTTCTTACTGTCGCTATGGCAAGCTTTGAATTTTATAAAACCAATAAAACCGATACAGTCAGGATTACAAGATTATGATCATGTTAATGTTCAGATAGTTGATGTCTTAGCATGTGTGGATTCACATGAAACGGATATAAACAATAGAGAGAATAGTTACTATCTTTATTTAGTTGAACTCGAATCAGAAGAGCACGCTGTTGTAATGTATGAAAGCAGTATTCCCTCGGTATCTCAATTCCGCTCAACTCTTCCAATTAAAGTCGATGGAACAGTCTATCTTCTATCCTCAAAAGATGAGAATAACGTCAAAAACAGCTTAGGTAACTGTTCTGATAAAACTTTCTACCCCTATAAAATTATTGGAACCGTTTTTCCTATGTCAGGATTCATAATCGGTACAATAGTTTTATGTTTAGGTATTACATGTTATATATTGGATAAAAAGTATGTTGATAATTAATATATTATAAATCTCATTCCATTTGTCATAGCCCGGCAAAGTTAAGAAATATAGCGCTTTGCGTTGGTGATGCGTATCCCAAAATGATAATTACCAAAACATATCAACCCTTTTTTCAAAATTTATATACCAATATAACCCTTTAACAATTCTATAATAGCAGAATAAAGAAACCGCGCTCATTTATAATTTCAGTTGGTTTAAGCCTACCACACTATCAACATTTCTTATTTTCGTTTTATTTTGCACAAAAACATTTTCGATTTTCCTAACCGTTCCGCTCATCATCTTTAGAATGATATAATTGTTAATATGAGGTGTTGGGAATGAACAATCCATGGAAAATATTAAATATCGATCCAACAAGCGACGTAATATTTATTAAACGCGCTTATACATCTCTTGCCCACAATATCAGTCCTGAGGATGATCCCGACAGATACCGAGAACTCCACGATGCATATAAGGAAGCACTTTTCCTTGCTAAAAACATAAATGCAGATGACAGTCAGAACCTCGAGTTAAACCAGGAGCAGGATTCAGAAACTAATCCAGCCGAAGATAATTCAATTTTTGATTTCAGTGAGATCGAACAAGATTATCTTCCGGAAAACAACCTTGCAGAGACAATTATAGAAGACATTATTTCATTTAGAGAAAGCAATAATCTGGATACTAAAGACGGTGTAAAACGCCTGCCACTTAGAATGAAAGACCGCCTGTCAATGACTCTATTCTATATGTATTTGAAATTGGCAGAGGTAACTGATGATCTTACTATCTGGAAATCCTTTTTCGATGAGCCTCTTATTCAATATTGCTTAGGATTTGCTGAATTCAGGGAGACCATACTTCAGCACTTTGATCCGGATTCGCCACACAAAATGAAGATTGCAGAGTTAATTGAAGATTACAACAGAAATAATGATACACTGCGACCTTATGTCGAAACTTCATTAGAAGAAAGTGCAAAAATATATAATCGAAAGAAAAAGAAAGTCATTATTCTTCTTGTAATTGCAGGTCTTTTGTTAACGATAATGCTTGTTTGTTGCATAATTCCGTTCGAAGCCACAGTTATTACAATTTTCGGAATAGCTTTGCCAGTTATCGGATCATTCATATTCCTGTTTGCGGCTATAATGGCTGCATGTGATAACACTCGATAATCATTGGAACCATAATGATTCTTATCCCAAATCAGTCCTAAACTCTATATTATTAGCAAAACACCATGCATCAAGTTCATTGATCAATTCTGAATATTCTTCATAAACCATGTTTCTGTTATCCTTAGGGGCTTTTCCAAAGCAATATTTATGATCAATTCCCGTTCTGTCAGTAAGGATCACTATTCTGAACGCATTGTCTTTGCCCAAAGATGCGTAAGCAGGTGGAGATACAACTATTCTCTCGATTTCCGATGAATCATATCTATCATTTTCGAATGATACGGCAGACGAATCTACTAAAACAAAAGAAGGTGTTATAGCAAGAGCTTCTTTTGTTTCTTTCCTTCCATAAGCGAAAATAACATACCCAAGTAAAGGTCCTAAAAGGCCGAACATAAGAGCGACAGCAATAAAATACATGAAATCCATCAGTATAAATGCAACAACGCAAACGATTATTGAGATACCGGTTATAAGAACACTTATCTTGGTTCGTATGCCCATGGATTTGTTATAGGATTGCGAGATCTTGTCTTTGGGAATATCAAACCGTTCTTCTTTCTCAAATGATTCCCTGATTCCATCTTTTACTTCATCAGGAATTGCAGATCTCTGTTTCGAATTCAGCAAAGAAACAATATCAGAGAATTCTTTCTCATCAAAGGGAATCGATAATACCCTGATATTTCCGTTCGGCAGAAAAAACTTCAGATATCTCGTGGAATTTATATATGCTCCATTCGAGTAATTCTTGGCAACATGTGTTCCACAGAATTGTTCGATAAGATATGATTCCTTTTCATCGCCTTTAACATAGGTGAACGACTCTTCATCGATCGTTATTATTGTCTGTTTATTCGTAGCTGTTGCAATCGGAGCAATTATCGCACCTATAACAACAGGAATGAGTATTTTTATAAAGAATGGTATTTCTGAAACTATTCCATATGAAACTGACAAAAAAACCATAAACAAAAATAAGAGAACTGATGTAGCTAAGAATGTTCCAATGAACATTACAGCTTTATTAATCCTCTTGGTTTGAAAGACTCTTATGTTGTCAGACAAACCGGCATCACCGAAATATCCGTCATTATTACTCATATGATCCTTCACTCAATCCGGTATCTATACCTTCCAGCTGATCTAAAAAGCGTGCAAACCTTTTGGTCATTATTCTAATATCACGGTCATTTCCCTGTGCCAGACAAGTTTTATAACCCATCAAAGCATCAACAATCTGTTGTCTCTCAAAACTTAATGTCTCTTCTATTATTCGCTCAGCACGGGCAATAAGCAGCTGGTACTGTTCTTCTTCAGCAGGAGCAAGCCTTAGTTTATCTAATTGCTCTTTGCATTTCGCCTGCTGCTCCTCAGTCATAGAATTATTCTCGCTGAGTATAACCTTGGAGTATGTCTTCTTGTCATTTGCCGTAACATCAACAACTAAAAGGCCATTGATATCATAAGTAAGTCTGATTGACACTATATGTTCGCCTATTGGAGTTGGTGGGCAGCTCAATCTTAGGTCACCTAATTTGATATTATTAGCCGGAACGATACTCTCACCTTGATAAATCGTCACATGAACCTCAGTCTGGTTATCTGCAGCTGCATAATAATCGTGTATTTTACTGGTAGGCAACATTGAATTGCGCTGAATAATAAAATCCATGATATGATCCTTAGTACGACGATCCTGAACTGCCGTTCCAAGCGAAAAGGGACATATGTCTGTAAGAATAACGTCTTTAAAGTCCTCGTTACGATTCTTCATTCCGGCAAAAATACCGGCACCCACGCAAATTGCCGTATCAGGGTTGATATCAGAACAAGGTTTACGGCCTGTTAATCTTTCAATATATGCAGCTATAGTGGGCATCTTGCAGGAACCGCCAACCAGGATAATATCCTTGACCTCCTGAATATTCATATGAGAATCCCGCAACACACGTTTTATCGGTTCTCCGATTTTCTCAAACACCGTATGAGCTATCTTAATAAGCGTATTATTATCAAGTGAAAGTGAATAACTGTTATCATTGATATTGACTGACATTATGCTCAAAGGAGTTTCAGACAATGCAATCTTACAGGCTTCTGCAGTTTTATAAATAGACGCCTTCTGCTCAGGAGACAACAGTGCCTCATCAAGGTTATTCTCTTTCAGGAAGTGTGAATATATAGCCTCGTTAATGTCTTTACCGCCCAACTGATTATTGCCTGCAACCGCCAGGATCTCCATAATACTGTCGAACGAATCGATCATGGAAACATCAAGTGTTCCGCCACCGAAATCGATAACCATATATGTGCCGTCTTCAAATCCGTGTTTCTGCATGTAGGCAAGTGCAGCTGCAGATGGCTCGTTTATCAGACGTTCAACTTTAAGACCGGACATCTCTGCAGCCTGCTTTGTCGCGTTTCGACGACAATCATCAAAATATGCAGGAACACTGATTACGGCCTCAGTTATTTCTTCTCCAAGGAACTTTTCCGCATCTTCCTTTATCTTTTTCAAAACAAGAGAAGATAACTGCTCAGATGTAAAACTGTTTTTTCCTATCTGATATACTTTTTTTGTGCCAAGAGTACGCTTAAATTCAGACGCAGTCTTTTCAGGATGAGAAATCAATCGTTCTTTGGCCACTTCACCGACTAAGATGTTGTTATTTTCATCAACACCGACAACTGAAGGAGTAAACGTATTCCCCAGTGTATTTTTAATTATGAGTGGAGAACTGTTTTTCCACACGCACGCCAAACTGTTCGTTGTGCCAAGATCTATTCCAATAATCGCCATTTTCTATAACTCCTATCCTGCTAAATCATTATATATTATTTAGCTTTATTCCTGTTATGTTTCTTAAATCCGCATACAAGACCGTTCTTTACGGATATTATTATCGCAGCAATAAAAACACCCGATGTAGACACTGCAATTAATGAACAACCCACAATAGCATTTATATTCTGATCGCCAAACATGTCGGTTGCAAATACAATCATGCATCCAAGAAAACAAGCAACACCGATAATAATCATGATTACAATCAGCAAATCTCTTTTTGTTGTGTTCTTTTGTTCACCACAGTCATTATATTGAGAATAGTTAACATTAAGTGGTAAATGCCTCTCGCGGATTATCTCATTTATCCTTACACCGTGATCAGATCCTTTCGGGAAGTAACATATGACCCGGTTACAAAACCCGTGTTGCCAGGCATACATGATCAAGGGTTCGTCAAAAAAATCATTCCAGACATTTGCATCGTTAGATATTTGAGCAAGTCTGGCATACATCTTAAACAAAGTCTCAGCCAAATTCATTTTTATGTTATGAGGTATATTACTGAGATCCTTAACTGAACCAAGATTATTATTTTCTTTGAAGATCAGTATATCATCGGCCATTATTTCAACCAGTGTTCCCTGCAATACAGAATCATCTAACAATTGACTGAAATCATACGTATCATAAGATTCCTTTGGATGTTCTTCCGAAATAGCACAGGAATCAGACAAACCTGAAATAACAATGCTTTTATTGGCGTATGCTAGAGCCATTTTATATGCTTCATGCAATTTGCGGAATCTATCCGGATCGTCTTCCGGATTAACTTCATGTGCAAGCTTCGTATAAGCCCGTTTTATCGCTTGTACGTCATCGGTAGGTTCTATGCCAAGAATTATCCAACACAATTGCATGATTCTCTTTACCTCAACCAGTTGATTATAGCATCATGACAAAGCGATAAAAATAACGCATGTGATAAAATAAACACAATTATACGGGGCGAGTTATGGCTGAAAATCTTTGGTTCTGGAACATTTTAGGTATTGAGCCAACTAAAGACAAGACTGTTATCAAACGGGCTTTCTCTAAACTTGCGCATGAGAAGAATCCTGAGGATGATCCAGAAGGTTATGCCAAGCTTCATGATGCATACAAAGAAGCACTTAGCTATGCATCCGAAAAAATCGTTATCGTTTCAGAAAATGGAAATACTGTTAAAGAAAATCAGTCTGCATATGATTTTTCTTCTGTCAATGATGATAACCGACCTCTTCTGATGACTATAGCCGGTCTGACGGAAGAGATTCGGCGGTTTAAGATAAAAAACAACGTATATACATATGAAAACTTGTTCCAAAAACCTGTATCTGAACTTCATGAAATAACAATTTCGTTGTTCAAATTATACGCAGCACTTGCCTTTAAGACCGATAACATGAATGTTTGGACTGCTTTCTTTAACGAGCCCCTGATTACAATTGTTCTGGAAGAACCTGATCTTCGCTCTTTCTTGATAGATTACTTCCCCGAAGGCGATGTTAACCGAGCAACAATTGCAGGCTTTATCAGTTCATATGAAGATAATCTCACACAAAAAATCGAGAAAGAAAAGCTTGAAAAAGAAAGAAAAATAGAAGAAGAGCAGGCCTTACAAAAGAAACAAGGCATATGGATATATTTAGCTGTTGCATCCACCATACTATTTATAGTTTTGATTACCATTCCATCTGATATAAATCTCCCGGAATCGCAAATAATAACCATAGGATGCATGATATTATCATTTGGTTTGAGTTGTCTGTCCAGACATCTGAAAATATACGCTAAACGTGAAAAATCTCGCAAGAAGATCATCCTATCTCGAATTCTAATAGTTGCCGTCATAATTTCAATTTCTATTGGATGGATTTCTTTCTTTTCTGAAAACACCTCAGATGGCATCTATACATATGTATCTTTGGCTTGTTGTTATATGTTTACAGCAATTAGTATTATTACCGTATTATTGGATTCAAATCCGATTGAACGTATTAAGCGGGCATTACATGGTAAATAAAGTGCTATCAAGCAACCTGAGTATCTCTAAGTTTGCATCCTCAACTTGATCAGCAGTGTATTCATCCAAGAAACGGCTTCCACCGGCTAATTGATCAATTAAATATGCCAAAGCCACCACATCTTCCAGCGGAACGGATCCGGTCATTCTCCATTTGCTGCTATCTGAGACAATAGTATCCTTAATGGTCTTAAACATATCCGCATCGAAATAGTTTTCGTTACGAAGTTTCACAAGAAATCCGTTTTTGTCGTTTATCTGTTTGTTAAGATTTCCCATTTCTTTATATCCCTCTTATGAAGTCATTTCATTCCGTTTTTGCGCAATGCAGGAACAACGTCTTGATTAATCAGATGAGCCCAAAGTGCAGATTTTCCATTCCATCCATTCTCTCCCTTATAATTTATATATACGCTTTGCCATTCCTCCCAACGGAATATCATTTCATAGGGTTCACGATGAAAACTATATGTCCCAAAATAAGTCAGCCTTTTCTTCATTGCAGAAAAGCCTTGATTGTCAATCCGAATCCGTTTATCTTCTAATTTCTTTTTTTCATTGTCTATATTCAATGCATAATTAAAGAAAGGAAGACTATCCAATTCTTCAACGTCAGAAACAGCATGATCTGAAATTTTAAGATATATAAGTGCATGCTCATCGCCCAACCCCATAATCCGATTATCATATTCAGTCCAGCTGTCAACCAAAACATAAACATAATATTTATAGAAAAATTCGTTGCGGAAAGCTTCATCATCCAAAACCAAATAATATATTTCATTTGGTTTGATCTTCGGAGTACGCTTCTTAACTACTTTTACTTTAACTTCTTCAGGTTGCTGAGATAATAGCTTCTCTTTCAAAGATTCAATAATATGGTTCCGTTTCTTTTTATCTTTAGAATCCCATCGTTCTTCATCATTCTTACTATTAATGATTTCCAATGCTTCGTTTTTTACATCAGATGTTAATCGGCCATAGTCATACATCAATGAAGCTATCGCGAGCCAAAAGTCGATCTTGTCGTCCGGATCAGCAGCCATTTCATTAAGCTCATTGAATGTCTCAATATAAGCTTCGTTGTTTGATTTGCCTACCTGAAGTTTTTTTATGTATGAATCCTTAACTTCAAGAGCCACATCATTTTGAAATATACCAACTCCCCAAGTTCCCATATTATTTCTCCATCGTAATGCTATCAATAAACAATCAAATTCATATACTGCCGATATATCTTACTATCGCATTATCCCGACAAACGGGAGTTTATTTACATCTTAACTCTGTCAAAAACTGTTTGAATATCTTCTTTTGCCCCTTCAAATTTGGGCCAGGCATCTAATCCATCATCATGATTCCTTGGAACAATGTGAATATGAAGATGCGGGACAGATTGACCTGCACTTTCATCACTGGCATTAAGTAGATTAACACCTTCGTATCCGCATTTCTCTGTAAGATGATTTGCTATGGTCTTAACCGTCTTCATGACTGCACATATAGTCTCTTTATCACAATCCAAAACATTTTTGAAATGCTTCTTTGGTACGACCAATATATGTCCGTCCACATCTTTTGCAATATCCATAAACGCAAGCGTCAGCTCATCTTCGTATACCTTCATACACGGGATTTCTCCAGATGCGATCCTACAAAAAACGCATTCATTCATGTTATTCACCTCTGTAAACTCCGATTTGTCACCGTATATATAACTGTCTATATAACTCACCATCAAGTTCTAACTCCTTGGTCTGTTATATTCAAGATTATTTCCACCACAGTAAATAGCCTGTCTGTTTTTGTTACAGCGTTCTTTATTCAATATTTTTATAAAGTCTTTGTTCGGGAATACAGTACCCTATTACATAATCCGACAGATCTGTAATTCTGTCTTCAGATGCTTCATCTCCATGGGCTCTCAAATCAAGGATAATCTCACCCAATTGATTATACATTGTTTCTTTATCCATTCCCAAGTCTCTGTACTTCACAGCAACTTTCCATAGACTATCAAGATTATCTTTAGCTAAAAGTATTTCTTTTCTAAACTCTGAACTATCCATATTTCTTTAGAATGACTTTCTGATGATTTTGTAATCGAGAGCTTAGTCTCAAATCAAGCAGGTTATATCATAGGCGCTTGATTTGTTTTGTTCATCATTTCACCCTCTATCCCAAGGTGCGGTTGGTATTCCAAGCAATGTTTTATATCTGTTTATGTCACTTTCACGTGCTACCACCCTCTCATATTCGTGTTCATAACGAGGCAATCGCCCTTTTTCTTCCAATACCTCTACACCCACCACAAAAGTCCAATCATCAACTTTATACTTGGATTCATATATTTTACCTGGCTCTTCTTCTGCGTTTATTGTTAGAATCTCACCATTACTAAGATATATAGTGTAATCTAGACCAATAGTTATAATGCCTCTTACATCGCCTAAAACTGGGTGTGTGATGCTTTTGATCTTAAGTTTTGTAGCATCATCTTCGTCATGAACAAAACCATTAATAAATCTATCTTGTGACAAGATAAACCAGTCTATATCACCAACTACTACCGTCCAATCCAATTCGTACCACTGTGGTATCCATCTCAACGTCATCAACTACTCCTCAAAAAAGCAATTAATCTGATTATTAAACATTCAAATAATACCACTCAAAATACCCGTTCAATTCATTAGGAAGAAGCTCCTTATACCGGGGACCATCTTTACAGCCATTATTCCACGCTAAATGAATAACATAGTATTTCTCACCGTTGAAAAACAACACATCATCCTGACGTTCAGATTTAGCAATAGCTTTAAGTTTGTCTTTACATGCATATAAAGGACATGAAGCCCATATTTCCATTTTTGCCTGTTTTTCAAAAACGGCTTTGGAATGTTCACTGGTCATTTCAAACCAGCAAAAATCATCATATTTCGCATTAAAGTCTTCAAACATGCACCACTCTCCTGTTATTCCTGATTTCATTCTTTTTTGTCTATTATTCTGCCGATTATCCTTACCATCCCTACAAACTTGAATTTAGCAATTCAGCCGGTCCTTTAGCCAAATGAAAACGGTTTCTCTATCTTTGTCAGTTATTTCTCCGTCCTTTTTTACCGCATAATGATGTCCAAACTCGCTGTCAATATAAGCGTGTCCATTCACCATCACCGGTTCATCATATCTTGGCCGGACATGAATATGAAGATGCGGATCAGGTTCTGATTCTTTATAAAAGCTATTCATCAAACAACTCCAATTACACAAAGTTGCTCCTAAAACCATCTTTAAGCAGGTCTCCACTTTACAAATAAGCTTGTGAAGCTCTTCCCACTCATCATCTGTCAGCTCCGACATGGAACCACAGTGACGTTTCAAAACCAATATACATCGTCCGATATAATCCTGCTCATACGAAAGGAAAACAGACCAGAATACAGTCTCGTATAACTGATAACGTTTATCTTCTTCAGTTAGATTGCACCAAGAACAATTCTCCAATTTACTACCTACTTTATCCAGATTATCAAGTTAACCTTGCCCAATGCCATATGCAAATATCTCAAACCACATAAACATGAGGAAGAAAATAACCAAAATCAAAGAGATTCCCAGTTTTTTCTTACCCTTTGCAGCATCAGAAGAAACTGTTCCCAATATCGCAAAGATCAGACTTACCAGTAGAATGGCCGCTTGAATGTATGTATCTGCTTCACCAAACAAGTATTGAAACGTCATATTTTCCCCATCTCCTTAGTTGCACTTTCCTAATCATTTTTGCACCCAAAATAAAATGCGGAATCTTGTAGAGTCAGAATCGTCATCACGATCTCTTTTCGTGCTCTCAGTTTTAGTGCAGGAACAAGCACCAAACAACATAGATAAAACGAGTATCCATGTACAAATCTTCGAACTTCTCTTCATATATTTCCCCCATCTCATATGTAAAGAACTTATTTATAATTTTACCAAATTTGTCAAAGATTCTTAAACAGCAAATATTGTATTTATGCATTTCTGTCAGATATCAGACTTCTTTCGATTTTATGCTGAGGCATACGTTTGCAACAAGAATGAGAGAAGCCGGAGCTGACATTAAGGCTACAGCAGACATTATGGGACATACAGAGTCGAATTAACGCTCAACCACAGGCGTTTCAAGGCAAAACAAAAGGGTTTACCGAACCTGGTAAACCCTCTATGGTGGGAAGAGGTGGATTCGAACCACCGAAGTCAGTGACGACAGATTTACAGTCTGTTCCCTTTGGCCGCTCGGGAATCTTCCCATATTATTAAGTTGTGTGTAATGGTGGGCCTTCGGGGACTCGAACCCAGGACCAACCGGTTATGAGCCGGGAGCTCTGACCAACTGAGCTAAAGGCCCACTTCCACACTACACGTGCTTTTCTCAAAGCGCTTGATTAGTATAGTAATTTCGAGCAATTAAGTCAAGAGCAAAATTCCGGCCGGGGTAAAAAGCTGCCCCGGCCGGAAATCAAAACCTTATTTAGCTGTAATGTATCCTTTTGCCACAAGTAGTTCAGCAGTAAGAACACCGCCGCCGGCAGCGCCTCTTAACGTATTGTGAGAGAGGCAGCAGAACTTGTAATCGAAGATGTTGTCTTCTCTGAGTCTAGCTACGGATACTCCCATGCCGCCTTCAAATTCAGCGTCGAGCTTGGGCTGGGGACGGTTATCCTCATCAATATACTGAAGGAAATGCTTAGGAGCTGAAGGAAGACCGAGTTTAACGGCTTCACTCTCATAGGAATTCCATACAGAGATAAGTTCTTCCTTAGAAGGTTTGTTCTCGAAGGATACGCTGACTGCTGCTGTATGACCTTCCTGAACAGCTACACGGTAGCATTGTGCAGAGATAACGGGATTCTTGGCAAGCTCGATATGATCTCCTGCAAACTGTCCCCAAACCTTAAGAGGCTCCTTCTCTGACTTCTCCTCTTCACCGCCGATGTAAGGAATAACATTTCCAACCATCTCAGGCCAGTCCTTGAATGTCTTGCCGGCACCGGAGATTGCCTGATATGTGCATACGGAGATCTGCTTGATACCATTCTTAAGGAAAGGTGTGAGTGCAGGAACATAGCTCTGGATCGAGCAGTTGGGCTTAACAGCGATAAAGCCTCTCTGTGTGCCGAGTCTCTTTCTCTGAGCATCGATGAGCCTGATGTGATCACTGTTGATCTCAGGGATGACCATAGGAACATCCTCTGTCCATCTGTTCGCAGAGTTGTTGGATACAACAGGGCACTCGAGCTTGGCGATCTTCTCTTCAAGCGCTCTGATCTCGTCCTTCTTCATATCTACAGCGCAGAAAGTGAAGTCGATCTGCTTGCAATATTCTTCGATATTGTCTGTACCGAAAACTACCATCTTCTTAACGAATTCCGGGCAAGGGATATCAAGCTTCCATCTTCCCTCTACTGCCTCTTCGTAAGTCTTTCCGGCAGATCTCGGAGATGCGCATAAAGCAGCGATCTCGAACCAGGGATGATCAGCGAGAAGTGTGATAAATCTTTGTCCGACATAACCTGTAGCTCCGATAATGCCGACTTTTAGTTTCTGTTCCATTTCTAAATACTCCATTGTCTCTTCACGGGCTTTCACCGTGGTATTTTTAGCTCGTTTGTCCGCGTACCGCGCACATTTGTCTTTCGAGCAAACACATATTAGCACAACACCCCTTATATAACAAGTGCGAAAAAAGAAATATCAGATAATTGGTAATAGTCAACAAATGTAGGTCTTTTAAGCCTTTTTACTATGTAAGATTTGTCTCATTTGATTATAATCTCACAGGTTCAGAATCCTATCCTTCTGATCTCTTTTACAAGGTTAGCCGCATAGGTTTCGGTTCCAAGGCAATTAGGGTGAAGATTATCAATAAAGTACTCTTCAAGATGAGGGACAAGTTCCAATCCGTTAATGACCCTGATATTTGGATATCTTCCGGCTATTTCCATGACCTTATTACAAAATCCGTAAAAGACCGGCAATTCATCAATATGGTCTCCCCTCCATACAGGAGAAATACAAAGAACCGGTATTTCCGTACCATATATATCGATTAACGTCTTATAGTATTCCTCAACAGCAGAAGGCCCGTCTCCATACTGATTGGTACCTAAAGCAACAACGATCTTATCCGGATCGTATCCGGGCATCTTCATAAGGGAGTTCTTATCGTAAATATATCCGCCAATCCCCTGATTGATTATGTCCCAGTTAAAGGATCTGTTTACAATGCTTACATATGTCTCTGAAGAACGAAGCGGACCGTATCCCTGTGTTATGGAATCACCAAGCCACAGCACTTTAGTTTCTTTAACAGGAATCCGGTAAGCAGAATCGATCGAAAAGTTCTTTATAAGAAGAGTAGCGTCGGCAGCAAGATAGATCACTACATCATGTGTTCCTTCGGGAAGATCAAAACGGATATACCCTTCCTCTTTCATATCTTTGATATAAAAGATCCTGTATGCCAGACCGTCAATATATACTTCGACCGAATCTTCAGAACATTTCCAGAAGATCTTATAATCGAAAGAGATCTCTGAAGCGTCAGTTGTAAATTCCAGAGTCTTTGCCGTTGAAGCATCACAACGCTCATACCACATCTCCAGTGCTCCCCTGAAATAATCCATCTGAGGCTTAGAATACTGGTTAGCCTTAAGATATCCGTCCTCAAGTTCTTCAAATTCATAAGCTCCGAAATATATCTTTTTTAATTCGTCGTTAGTAAGTATCATATTGTCCCTCTCATTAAATAATGCGTCAGATCAAAATCGCATGCATAGCGCAGGTTTTATAATATAATGATTTTGAGAAAGTTAAAAGGAGGTCATGATCTTATGCAGCCGACATTTCCGGTCCTCGAGAATTACTGCAGTTACATGCTGGCAGCTCTCGGACGCTCGGAAGCGACAGTTAAGGAATATAAGTATGACCTCATTCTTTTCGCGAGGTTCATGAAGCTCGACAGAGGCAAAGTACCTGAAGATACACCCCTCGAAGAGATCGACATTTCCGATATTGATGTAAAGTTCTTAAACTCCGTCACGACAGATGACCTTCTTGCCTTTATCATATGGCTGTCCAGATCAAGAAAACAGTCCAATTCCGCAAGAGCCAGGCATATAGCATCCTTAAGGAGCTTTTTTAAGTATCTTCATTCAAAAAAGAGACTAATCGATAACAATCCTGCTTACGATCTTGAGACTCCCAAGATAGGAAAGCGTCTTCCCAAGTATCTGACGCTTGAACAAAGCAGAGATCTTCTTAAAGCTGCTTACGATTCGCCCAAGGAATCCAATGAGCGTGATTACTGTATGCTCACACTGTTCCTGAACTGCGGCATGCGTTTATCGGAGCTCCGCGGCATCAATATCAATGACATTCACGGCACCACCCTTACCGTAATAGGTAAAGGCAACAAAGAGCGTACGATCTATCTTAACGATGCCTGTCTTGAAGCTCTGAACGATTGGATAAACAAGAGAGCAACTCTCAAGATCAAGCCTGAAGCCTCCAAAGCTCTTTTTGTATCCAAGCGCGGAACACGGATCTCTGATGACATGATACAGATAACCATAAAAAGACTTCTGGAAGAAGCCGGCATCGACACAAGGATCTATTCAGTCCATAAGCTCAGGCATACGGCTGCAACCCTTATGTACAAATACGGGAAAGTCGATATCAGAAATCTTCAGATGATATTAGGACATCAGAGCGTTTCCACCACACAGATATACACTCATGTTGACGATGAGGCTCTGCATCAGGCGATCGAGAGCAATCCGCTCGCAAACTTCGATCCCGAGAAGGAACGGAAGTGATCCTCATCTGTTCCTTTTCTTCAGCATATCTGATACGGTCATTCCACCGGTTATATAATTCCTGAATATGACAATGTAGAAAAGCACAAGTGCAGCGAAGATTATTATATAGTCAATGTAGTAATCGTTTGCGCTTACTATCTCGTCCTGGATCATATAAGGAACTTCCCGGTAAGCCCGGACAAAAGAAATATCGCTGTACCACCTTAAAAGAGTGAATGTCCATATAAGCCTTTCACCCATTAAGAGCGCAAAACCTGATATGAATAAACATGTTCCTATCTGGAAAGCCGAAGTCCTTACGCCGGAGAACAGCTCATAAACGATCAGAGGCACCGCAACCACTAGGACAGCCCCTAAAACATATGGCATCATATAATTGAACAATGAGAGAACGATCCATAATAGCATAGCGACCGCTGCACCAATCAGTGCTCCTGTTATTCCGAATCCGACGCGTCCAGGAATAGCAGATTCGGGATTTTCATCATAAACAATAACAGGATTTGCTGTCTCATTCTGATATGATCTTTTAGCTTCTTCAAATCTTTCGTCGATCGGCTTTGCAGGAGTCGAATCCTTATATCCCGCTTCCAGAAGTTTTTCGGAAAAGATCGTTATATCTTCTGACATCGTAAACGCATCATCCTCAGATAAATGAGAGGCATCCGCATGAAGAGTAATGATGTCTTCAGCAAGGGTAAATGATTCAAACGATTTCAGTTTCTGAAAAGTTTTTTCTATATGATCTCTGAAAGGAACATCTCCGAATAATCTTACCCGTGTTCTTACAAACAGGCTGTTGCCGTTAATGAAAAAGATCTCATATTGCAGACCTTTGATCTCACCTGAGATATTCCCTCCTTCTATAAATCTGAACCCGAGACAGTTATTGAGTTCAAGCATAAAACCGTATTTATCCATTACTAATGCTTATCCCCTTCCGCACACAAATATATTGTGATTGTATCACTCAAAACCCGTCATCATATGAATCTATATTCCCGTAAGCTCTGAAATCAATAACCGATCTGGTCGAGTATCTTATCTATAAGCTCAGCGTTTCTGATCGAAAAGTCAGCAGTAATATGAGGTGTCTCCCCATTTTCGATACATCTTCCCAGCTGCTCTATTTCAAGCATATAATTCTGTCCTGCATTAATAGCAGGTGTATACACTTTATTGCCGGTTGTAATGGTATAAGAAAGTCTTCCCTCCTGGTTAAACTCAACATCAGAAACGATAGTGCCCTTTGAACCGTGAATATAAAGAACATCTTTCCTTCTGTCAGATCCGGGTTCAAAGATCATTCCCACATTAAAAACGGCTCTTGCACCGTTTTCGAATTTCAGGATAACGGACGTCAGAACATCAGCACCCCTGTCGTTAAATTCAGCCTTCGCGATAACATAATCAGGAACTGAATCAATAAGAGAAAGGATCATTGTAGTGCAATAGCAGCCGAGATCATAGACAGCTCCTCCGCCCAGTTCCTTATACATTCTTATATCTTCGATGTAGTATTGCGTGAAAAATGCAGTATCAACAAACTCCACATCACCAATGATACCGCTCTTAATATCCTCTTTGAGCGAAGCAACATAAGGGCTGTGAAGATAAGCATAAGCCTCCATCAGGATGACGTTATTCTCTTTTGCAACAGCAAACATCTCTTTGGCATCTTCGGCTGTTAATGCCAATGGTTTTTCACACAGAACATGCTTGCCTGCTTTAAGAGCCTTGATGACCCACTCCTTGTGAAGATTGTTCGGAAGAGGAATATAAACCGCCTGAACTTCCGGATCTTCTATCAGCTTATCGTATCCGACATAAGCTTTCGCGAATCCGAATTCGTCCCTGTAGCTGTTAACTTTATCTTCAGATCTTCCGGCGATTGCATAAAGTTCGCAGTTCTCAGCCATCTTCATTCCGGGGATCGTACAACCCTTAGCTATACTTGCCGTGCCTAAAACACCCCATTTAACTGACATACCGGTTACCTCCCTTAAAGATCGATCGTTTTCTCTTATACAGCATCACATGCTGGCGCGGTATATCGCGAGCATTGCTTCCTCATTAAGGACTTTTGCCGAGCCCATTTCACCGCCGACACCTACAGCGCACTTATGTGCCATATCTATAAGTTCCTCTTCAGTAGGTTCCACGCCAAGTTCACGAAGATTCGTAGGCATGTTTATGCTCCTGTAGAAATCCTCCATAGCTTCAATACCCTTGAGTGCGATCTCTTCATCAGTACCCTCATCAGATACTTCCATAACGTTGAGCGCGAACTTCTTAAATCTTGGCAGACAATCATTCATTACATATCTTGCCCATGTACCCCAGATGGCAGCAAGACCTGCACCGTGTGCGACATCGTAAAGACCGCCCAATTCGTGCTCGAGCTTATGTGTCATCCAGTCTCCGCCGTCATTGCCGCAGCCTGTAAGGCCGTTATGCGCAAGGCTTCCTGCCCACATGACTTCTGCTCTGGCATCGTAGTTCATAGGATCGTCACGAAGGATGATCGCGTTCTTCTTAACAGTGCGCAAAAGACCTTCAGCAAGTGCATCGGTAAGCTCCATATTGCCGCCGTTTGTAAAATATCTTTCCATTGTATGCATCATGATATCCGTGCATCCGCAGGCTGTCTGATAATCAGGAAGCGTCATCGTAAGTTCCGGATTCATGATCGCGAACTTAGCTCTGGAATAATCGCTGCTGTAACCTCTCTTAACAAGGCCTTCCTCCTTGGTGATTACTGATGAATCGCTCATCTCACTTCCCGTAGCTGCGATAGTTAAGATAACACCTAAAGGAAGACAGCCTTTTGCCTGACGCTTATAGTCATAGAAATCCCATACATCACCTTCATTTGCAACACCGTAGCCGATCGCTTTTGCTGAATCTATAGCGCTTCCGCCGCCTACGGCAAGAAGGAAATCAACATTCTCTTTTTTGCATAATTCGATTCCCTCATATACAAGTCCGAGATGCGGATTCGGAACCGCACCGCCAAGCACCACATAACTTAAACCAGCCTCATCAAGCTTATCTGTCACACGCTTGAGAAGACCAGAGCGCACCACGCTTCCGCCGCCGTAATGGATCAGGATCTTAGTGCCTCCAAACTCCTTGATAAGGTCAGCAACTTGGTTTTCCGTATTCCTGCCGAAAACAACTTTTGTCGGTGTGAAGTATTTAAAATCAAACATGTGATCCTGCTCCTTTCTTATCTGTCACGACGGACAATACCCTTAAAATATTTTTAGATACAGCATTATCATACACAAAAATAAAAACGCGAAATTATAACATTTCGGGTCTTTTTTATCGCATACGCTTATTTTTTTGCCCGAAAAATCAGCCGCTCGTAGCAGATATCTCAGGTGTGGTCGTTTCCGCCAGCGATGGTGCCGGCATACCGTTATCCGTTGTAGTCTCTTCCAGACTCTCTGATGAAGGATCCGTATAATCGGTTTCAGCCACAGGCTGCATAATAAATCCCTCTTCAGTTGATTTGTCTAACTGTATCCTGAACGGATAGAAAGGAAGCGCAGCTATAAACTGTTCCTGAATAGAAGCAGTCTCGAAGATACCCTTCTCATTTATCAATTCGGAATTTCTGTAAGGAAGCGTTATCGCAAGATGACTCACACCCCAGATTACAATGGCAAGGATTATTACTTCAAATATCAAAAGCGGTGTTACCTGGAACAGATCGTTAAGCTTGCGCATCTGTCTGGGACGTCTTGATTTATTCTTTACATCCGTGCTGATAAATTCAAGCGCCTTAAAGCTCTTTGAATCTATCTTCGAGAGGATCTTCTCGAGCATGGAATTACGGGTATATTCATCAAGAAGTCTGTCCTCAAACTTCATATCCTGAGGCAGCGGATACTGGGCAACGATATTGTTTGCATTCTCGAGAAGAATATCGCCGAACTCAAAGATCACCCTGTCTGCAGGTACGTTATTGCGCTTTGAATAAATATCCAAATATGACTTAACGATAGCATTCTCGCATCTGGTTGCTTCTTTTGTGATCCCGTAGCATGAAGAATAAACCATGACTACAGTGGACATATAAAAATCACGTATATTCTCACGTGTCAATTTCTGATTCCAGAGTTCATCAGACATTTTGATTACCTCCTTCATTTCCTTCGCCGTTCAGAAAAGCAAGCGGATCGTTTTGTGACTGCTGATACTGTGCATCATAAGGTGCAGCACCTGATCCGGCATACGGATCAGAGGGATCCGGCTGATACTGTGTTTCCACCGGCTGGCTGTATTGCATCTCAGCATACTGTGTTCCGGATTGCTGATACTGCTCCGGAACCTGCTGATACGGCTGTGTCTG
The DNA here is from genome assembly GCA_024684815.1 of Saccharofermentans sp. Classification (GTDB taxonomy): domain Bacteria; phylum Bacillota; class Clostridia; order Saccharofermentanales; family Saccharofermentanaceae; genus Saccharofermentans. The sequence continues at coordinate 26,520 of JAIKWL010000033.1, forward strand.
CTGATACTGTTCCGGCATCTGCTGATACTGTTGCTGAACGGGCTCCTGTTCGTAGTAGAACTCTTCAGGAACAGCTCCGGCATTCTGAGGCTGAGCCTTTGTTCCGGCAGGTACTGCTGCAGCAGCTGCAGCCTGAACGTCAGGCGGTGTCGGAACGGGACCCGGCTTTCTTGTCTGCTGTTGTCTGGGTGCCGGTTTTTCGCGCTGCTTCTTCTGAGGCTTCAAAGAAAGATCTCTCTCATCGATCTTGCCCGAGAACGAAGACATCGGATAGATAAATGCAAAGATGGCGACCAGTAAAGTCAGAATAAGGAATGTGATCCTGAAGTTTCTGACCATGAATGCAAGCATAATTATCGGAAGCATCAGGCCGACACCAAGATATACCGTATATTCTGCAAGTTTACGCAAATTGGCTTTGATCTTACCGTTGCAGATAAGATACAAAACGTAAATGTAGTAATAATCGTGGATTCCAAGAGCGATTCCGAGGAATGCGCATGTTACGACGAGCATCTTGGCAGAAGGCATCAGTGCGAAAAGGAACAGACCGAGGACAGTTGATGTTGCCTGGATCAGAACTCTCGTGCGTGATGTCAGAAGATGAGCAAACCTGTTCTTAACAAAGCCGCAAACGAAGCATGCCATAAAACCGCATACGAGGAAGAAGAATGATGTTGTTGCAAGCGAAATGCCGACATTCTCAAGATAGTTAGGTATGAACATGAGCATAAAGGCAAGCGCAACACCGAGCATAAGGAATGAAGAATTAAGGAATCTTGCAGTTCTTGAATCACCAAACACCGACAGCCATCCGCTGACAGATAAAGGAGCTTCCCTGACCTGCGTGTTGTTCTGCATAAAGTAGATCATTCCAATTGCCGTAAGTACCAGTGCAGCACCGCTGATAATCGTTACGACAAACAGTCCGTATCTTTCATAACAGATACCGGCAATAACCGCACCGACTGATACACCGAGGAAATAAGATGAAGCCTGAACATTATGGATCACTCTGTCGTTATAGTCCTTATAACCAAGTCTTCCGGCATTGATACGGTAATCTCTTAAGTAGTCAAAAGACATACCAAAGCAGAAACCTATGGGCAGAGCCAGAACTGCCGTAAGATAAGGGAAATTGATCACTCCGGCGATAAGAGCAAAGAAATAACCTGCGCAGGTTACAGCTACAAGAGCGATCCTGCTGGTCAGTTTCATCTTTATGCTGTTTCTTATACCCGAGAAACCAAGATAGCCCCAGATAAACAACAGTAACGAGACACATATAAATGCCTGCACCGCCTGCATAGGCAATTCGGAAAGCTGTTCTTTAAAATAGTCCGCAAAAGTTATCGGGATCATTATCGAACCGAAAGCGGTAAAGAATGAAAGGAATCTGTTTGCATTCTCACCATACATAACAAGAACCGGTGCATTTCCGGAGATGCCCTTTGAAATAGTAGAGATCAAAAGGTTAAGTTCGAAGATCATGATACCCATCGACAAAGCAATAGATATGATCGTAAATATCCATGATAGACTCATTCCGTTAACGGAACTGCCAAAATCCGAACGGGGCATCATGATCTCAAGAACACCGGCTACGGTATTCTCGGAAGATATGATCGGTGCGATTGCACAGACATAAGATACACCGCCGTCATTACGTGTCGTGAATGCAGCCTGCTGCAGTCCGAAGCAATCAACATACTGATTCCCTGCTCCTGTCAGATAATACTGCTGTACATTTCCCGTGGCAGTTGAAGAATAAAGCCTTAAAAAAGAATCACCTGCCATCGTATAGATGTTGACGATATAAGACTTGTCGTTACCGTATTTATAGATAGGAAGCATGTAAGACATATTCTCCCTGACATCCGTATATGTAAGAGCAGCAGCAGATGATACGGCGCATTTCTCCATCATGTCGGCACGCTCACTCTCAAGAGCTTTGATGTAAGTCTTGGAAAGCTGGGTCGCCATAACGAGAAGGACAACAAGGATAATAGTAAAGCAATAACCTATCGTGGAAGATATGAGTCTTCTGTCTCTGTTCTGAGGTGTCTCCGAATTCTTCTTTCCGTTAGGTCCGTTCTGTCTGTTCCTGATTATCCTTATCAGGATCTCCTGCAAAGCGAAAAGAACAACACCTGCAAGAACGGCAATTACAACAGCCGTAAGGATACGGCCTTCAAGTTTATTGCCGATATCATATAACTCACCGAAAGTGCATTTATATTCGAAAACACCGACACATAAACCAGTGCTGTCTAATACGGGAACTATTATGCTCTCATAGTTTTCGCCGTAAAGAACCGTCTGCTCGGATGTTCCGGAAAGCCACTCCGAGATATCCCTGCTGGCAACCGCGAACTCTGAAGGATCATTTACTCCGCGGCTTAAAAGAAGTGAAAGCTGTCCCTGGCTGTAGCCAAAGAGACCGTATCCTTCCGCAGACAGGTTTTCCGTAGAGGTATCCGCAAGCATAAGGTCAAGGAGCGCGCTGTATCTTGCCGGCGCATTTACCGTATTAGACACAAGATCGTCACCGTCGATACACATACGTACCACATCGGTAACCTGATGCATTTTCGTATCGGAAATCTTCTTAAATTCATCTTCAAACTGAAGTCTCATGTGGTGCACAGCAAAAGATACTGATGCGATCGAAACCACAAAAGAAACAACTATCAAGATACAGATACGAACTATTCTTCCGGCAACATCATTATGTTCCGCAGTATGTTCATTCTGAAGATTGGCCATTTATAATATGCCTCCCCATTTCGCTGAAAATCCGCATACATTATACACAAATAAAATAAAAACAAGAAATATAGACTATCGGCAGTAATTAGGTAAATTGATCTGCACCGCCTGATCAGCTATTAAAGGTTCAAGACCGGCAACAAAAAACTGAAATAAAAAAAAGAGATTGCCGGCAAAGACAATCTCTTCTTAATCTGGTTGCGGAGGCGGGACTCGAACCACACGACCTCCGGGTTATGAGCCCGGCAAGCTACCAACTGCTCCACTCCGCGATATCATCGCACGCACTTAATAAAGGAATAAATGGTGCTCGTGACCGGACTTGAACCGGTACGGATTTTACTCCGACGGATTTTAAGTCCGTTGCGTCTGCCAATTCCGCCACACGAGCCTATCCGTTAAGTGCTGAAAAATAATAACATCATGCCGGGACAAAGTCAAGACAAGACAGCATCCTTTCCCGGGTTCCCGAAAAGTCCCGAAACCGTAACATAAATGTCTTGATAGAAAAGACTTTAGAGATACAATAAGACTAATTTAATATAAAGGAGATTAGACATATGCCTAACGATCCTGATAAGTTTGACAACGTTAACGGTTTTAACTCTTCTGATGACAAGGACGATTTTGTCGGTTCTTCTTTCGCTGTGCAGTTCAAGCCCGGTGACAAGGCTGAATCCGTATCAGACAAGCTCAAAGAGAGTCAGGAGAATATAACCAATAAGGCGAATGAATCCAACAGTGATTTCGGCGGCTTCCAATTCAATTCTTTTAAGTCCAACGATGGTTTTAAGGATGAATTTGAAGACTTCGAATTCGATTCATCGATTTCCGCCTTTAAACCGTTTAAAGCTCCCGAGAATCCGGCTGCGCCTTCCGTATCTGATGTTCCGCAGGTTCCTTCAGTTTCTGATGTTGATTCAAAACCTGCAGACAGCAATCCCGTTATGAGTCAGGCAGAGCCTGCTTTCCCTAAAGACGGCGGCACATTCGATAAACCGGCTGTTTCTTCAGAAAAGCCTGAGATCTCCCAGGATTCTGTTCCGAAGTTTAACGATCTCGAAGATGAGATAAATATTTTCCAGACAAAGCCTAATAACGAGAAGATCTTCCAGTCAGGAAACGGACTTGACTTTGCCACTTCTGAACATGACAAGAGCACAAGTCCTTTCATGAATGCGGAAAAGCCTGATATTCCCGCACCTGATGAAGTGGATATTCCCAGAGCAGATAAGCCTCTTTCAAGTCCTTTTGCCAAGGCTGATGAAACACCTGCTGCTCCGGCATCTCCTTTTGCAAGCAAAGAACCTGCTAAGACTTCTTCTCCGTTTGAAAAACAGAAGCCTGTCTCGCCTTCAGTTAAACCCGCCGCACAGTCAGCAGGTTACAGACCTTATCCTTCTGCAACTCAAGGTGATGTATTTAACACAAGTAAATCCGTCGATAACACCGATGCAAAAGAAACTGCATCAGAAAAAACTTCAGAACCTTCAAGAACGGCATCTGCTTTCGCTGCAGCTGCAGCAGCTTCAGCAGCCGCTTCCAAGCCTGTTGAACCTGCAAGACCTGTTCCGCCGGCAACTTCCCAGAAAGCTGGCGAGACAACTATTCTTAAGCAGCCTACACCCTCTGCAGGCGCCGGTGAGACAACAATACTTAAGCAGCCTACACCTCCTGCAGGCGCCGGTGAGACTACAATACTTAAGCAGCCTACGCCTCCCGCAAGCGCAGGTGAGACAACAATACTTAAGCAGCCCACACCTCCTTCAGGCGCCGGTGAGACTACGATACTCAAGCAGCCTGAACAAACAGCTCCTGCAAGATCAAATACAGCTGCAGCAGCCGGAATAGCAGCAGGTACCGCAATAGTCGCAGGCAGACCCGCAGCTCCTTCTAAGCCGGCATCAAAGCCTGTTGAGACTGTTAAAGCACCTGCAGAGACTGAAAAACCTCACAGACCGGCAGCATCTGCTCAGCATAAAGATACAGCACAGGCTGCAAAGCCAGCAGATGCACCCGCTCCTGCACCCGCTCCTGCACCTGCACCTGCACCCGCTCCTGCACCTGCTCCCGCTCCTGCCAAGCCTGCACAAAGACCGGGAACTTCAAATAACGCCAACAAACCATTAGCCCCTGCCCAGGCTTATCCGAATTCACCTTTTGAACCTAAAGGAAAGCAGCCTGTTGCGGCAACGAGAGGCGTTATGAACTCCAATACCACTGCTGCTTCAAGCACTCAGCATGATAATAAGGCTATCACTCCGGTATCAACTGTTAAGAGAAAGACGCGCAAGGAACGCAAAGCAGTTAAAGATCCGGGACTTGCCGGTCTTCTTACCTTCCTCGGGATCATCGTTCTTGCAATAGGTGTTCTCTGGGCTTTGGACAGCACTGCCGGTATCAAGAGCCTTTTCGGCAAGAAACCTTCTGAGACTATCTCCACTGTTGCAACAACTACTACCAAAGCAACTACGGAAGGCACTGAAGCATCTGTTATTACCGAGGAGACATCCAAGGAAACAACAAAAGAAACTACAGCCGCCACAACGACTGAAGCTACAACCACAACTACAGAAGCTACAACAACTACTACTGAAGCTACGACGACCACAACCGAAGCTACAACAACGACAACAGAAGCAACGACGACCACAACGGAAGCTACAACAACTACTACAGAAGCTACCACAAAGGCAACTCGTTCTTCTTCAAAGACAGCTGAAGGCTACAGCATCAACGACTTTGACACCAAGATCTCAAACTTCTCCACGACAGCAGGAGGATTTAAGTTTGATATCCAGCTCAAGAATAAGAGTAATTACAAAGCAAATCTTCCTAAGTCACTTAAGGGTCTGGACATTAAGCTCTATTCAAGCTCAACGATCACGGATGTCACATCTGATGCAATGACCTTCACCGGCGACGGTACGTCTTACAGAGGCGTTCCTAACGAGATCGCTGTTGATGCAGGTGATACTTACACCTTCACGGTTTATGTAACCACAAGTTCAAGCGTTAACTCATACGGATATAATTACGCTTACTTCGACTGGTGCTGATCTTTCAGTAAATTGATCTGAAACTTAAAAGGAGGTCTCAAATCAGGACCTCCTTTATTATTTATAAGATTTTGAACAGGTATCACTCGCTCTTCTTTATCGTATCGAAAACGAATTTCCCTCTTCTGTAATCGATCTTGAGACTTGCCACATCCTTCAGAGCGCCTGTAAGGAACATATCGGCAAGAGGGTCTTCAACATTGGATCTTATTGCCTTGCGCAAAGGTCTTGCTCCATACTTTTCGTCATAACCGAGCTCAGCAAGTCTGTCTCCGGCAGCCTTGCTCATAGAGCCTTTGATGTGCTTCTCATCCAAAGATGCAAAGACATCCTTGATCATGATATTGACGATCTTACGGACCTCATCACGAGTCAGAGTCTTGAATATGATAATCTCGTCAACACGGTTCAAAAACTCCGGTCTGAATGTTTCTTTGAGTGCACTCTGGACATGCTGGTCCATAGCTTCCTGTGTTCCTGAGAAGAAACCGATCGTCGCAGCCTTTGCCGAACTGCCCGCATTGGATGTCATTATGATGATACAGTTCTCAAAGTTTACATGCAGTCCGTGGCTGTCAGTAAGCACACCGTCATCAAGCATCTGGAGCAGAAGGTTGAATACATCAGGGTGCGCTTTTTCAATCTCATCGAAAAGGATCACGGAATAAGGCTTCCTTCTTACCTGCTCGGTAAGCTGTCCGGCATCGTCAAAGCCGACATATCCCGGAGGGGAACCGATAAGCTTTGATACAGAATGCGGCTCCATATATTCAGACATATCGACTCTGATCATTGCTTCTTCCGTATCAAACATTGCTTCAGCCAATGCCTTAACAAGTTCCGTCTTACCTACACCCGTAGGTCCGACGAAAATGAATGAAGTCGGCTTATGCTTCTTTGTAAATCCGGCCCTGTTGCGTCTTACTGCACTTGCAACCGCATGAACAGCATCCTCCTGGCCTATTACACGCTCATGGAGTCTTTCCTCAAGATGCTTGAGCTTTTCGGTCTCAGTCTCAGAGATCGATTTCAGCGGAATGCCGGTCCACATCTCGATTACCCTAGCGATATCTTCAACCTGAATAGGATCAGGGATAATATCGTCTTCAAGTGCATTGACTTCATTCTGAAGCCTGTCGACAGTAGCCTTGAGCTCGGCAACCTTCTCATAATCAGATTCACGTTCTTCAGGAGACGAATTCTCCATTGAATCGATCAGTTTCTGGTGTTCTGCCTTTGCCCTCTCGAGATCCTTCTTCGTCTTTGCAAGCTTAACGAGCTTGTTGTTTTTAAGATTTGCCGAAGAACCAGCCTCATCTATAAGGTCTATTGCTTTATCAGGAAGATATCTGTCAGTGATATATCTCTTGGATGCTTTGACCGCAAATTCAATAACCTCATCGGAATATGTGACGTTATGGTGCTTTTCGTAGTAATCCTTGATACCCTTCAGTATCTCAATAGCCATTTCAACAGAAGGCTCATCGAGCATAACTTTCTGGAAACGTCTTTCAAGAGCGGAATCCTTCTCGATCCTCTTATACTCCGCAGTCGTCGTGGAACCAAGGATACGGAGTTCGCCTCTTGCCAGGGCAGGCTTAAGGATATTTGCCGCATTTGTAGAACCTTCGGCATCACCGGCACCGATTATCGTATGCAGCTCATCGATAACAAGGATGATATTCTCAGCCTTGATTGCTTCATTGATAACGCCTTTGATACGGCTCTCGAACTGGCCTCTGAACTGGGTTCCTGCGACCATGGCAGGCAGATCAAGCTGCCACACCTGCATGTTAAGAAGTTTCTCAGGCACACTGCCTTCCACGATCTTTACAGCAAGACCCTGAGCTACAGCAGTCTTACCGACACCGGGGGCACCGATAAGAACAGGATTGTTCTTGGATCTTCTGTTAAGGATCTGAATACAGCGGTCGATCTCTTTATCACGTCCGATAATACGGTCGATCTTGCCTTCCTTGGCGCGCTCGGTAAGGTTGGTGCCGAATTCATTGAGATATTTGAGACGGCTCTTGCCTTTTGCCCTCTTGGGATCAGCGCTGTTCTTATCGCCGGGAGTTCCTTCTTCAGACTGGCTTCCGGGTCTTCTGCCAAAGAACGAATCAAAGAACGACGGGCCCTTTTCTTGTTCATCACCGGGTTTGCCGTCCTTGGACTCGGGGTCGCTTATTCCGACCGGTGTCGAATCCTCATCAAACTCATAAGCATCGTCTTCATCTTCGCCGAAAGGAAGCTCCTCACCGTTTGCAAGCGACCTTAAGAAATCCGTGGGATTGACCGAAAACTCACTCTGACCGACAAGATCTTCTATCTTGTCGCTCATCTCATCGATGTTGTCGGCGTTGATCCCCGTTGCCTTGAACATATCGGTAACACCTGTTATTCCCGATTCATAAGCGCATTTAAGGCAAAATCCTTCGTCTATTCTGTTGCCATTCTCATATCGGCTCGTAAATACTATTGCGTGCCTCTTCTTACAAATACTGCAAAGTGCCATTATTCTTCTCCGTTACTATTATTCTCTTCCCTTATCCTGCGTCTTACCTTAGGACCGGTAAGAATGTCGTATTGTTCTTCCTCGAGCCTTGCAGTGTCGATAAATGCAGAAATATCCCTGTACTGATCATTCTTCTTCGCCCTGTCAAGAACAGGCTTTAAGAACTGTCCCGTGTATGATTTTTTGCATTTTGCAATCTCTTCGGGTGTGCCTGAGGCAACCACTTCGCCGCCTCCGTCACCGCTCTCGGGACCAAGATCAATTATGTAATCTGCTGTCTTTATGACATCAAGATTATGCTCGATTACGACCACAGTGTTCTTATTTTCTGTTAGGCGCTCTAAAATGTCAACCAATTTATGAACGTCTGCAACATGCAGTCCGGTGGTCGGTTCATCTAATACATATATCGTTTTTCCGGTCGATCTTCTCGACAATTCAGAGGCAAGTTTGATCCTCTGTGCCTCACCGCCCGACAGGGTCGTAGACGGCTGACCGAGCTTTATATATCCGAGACCCACATCCTGCAAGGTCCTTACTTTTTTATATATTGCGGGATGGTTTTTGAAGAATTCGCAAGCCTCATCAACACTCATCTCCAATACATCAGAGATATTCTTGCCGTTATATCTGACTTCAAGAGTCTCTCTGTTATATCTCTTTCCCTTGCAGACATCACATGTTACATAGATATCGGGAAGGAAATGCATCTCGATCTTGTTAACGCCGTCGCCCGCACAGGCCTCACATCTGCCGCCCTTGGTATTGAAAGAGAATCTTCCTGCCTGATATCCCCTCTGCTTTGCATCAGGTGTCTCGGCATAGAGTTTTCGTATCAGATCGAAAAGACCTATATAAGTGGCAGGATTGCTCCTCGGAGTCCTTCCGATCGGGCTCTGGTCGATGCATATGATCTTATCAAGGTTAGAATAGCCTGTTATCCTCTCGCACTTGATCCTGGACTTTCTGGCTCCGTTGAGCTCATGTGAAAGATAAGGTACAAGTGTCGAATTGATCAGCGACGATTTACCCGAACCTGATACTCCCGTAATAACGGTAAACAGTCCGAGCGGGATCGACACATCGATATGCTTAAGGTTATTTACATAAGCTCCGGATATCTTCAGAAGCTTCTTATCGTCTTTTTTACGGCGGTTTACAGGAACCGGTATGAACTTCTTACCGGAAAGATACTGTCCGGTAACGGAGGATTCCTCCTTTATGATGTCATCGATCGTACCTTCGGCAACGACCTGGCCTCCGAACGAACCTGCGCCGGGACCTATATCTATGATGTGATCGGCAGACCTCATAGTATCCTCATCGTGTTCAACGACCAGGATGGAATTACCGAGATCCCTTAACTTGAACAGTGTCTTGATCAGCTTATCGTTATCCCTCTGATGAAGACCTATCGAAGGTTCATCAAGAACGTATAAGACTCCCTGAAGGCCTGCGCCTATCTGAGTCGCGAGTCTGATCCTCTGAGCTTCTCCTCCGGAAAGAGTTGCAGAAGATCTGGACAGGGTCATGTAATCCAGGCCAACATCATATAAGAATTCGAGCCTTGACCTGACTTCTCTTAAGATCGGAGCTGCGATCTCGGCATTCTTGCCCTTGAGCTTAAGATCATCGAAAAACTGCCTCATGTTCTTTACCGACATATCGGTTAGTTCGCTGATATTAAGACCGCCGAGCTTAACGGACAGACTGTTCTTATTGAGCCTGGCGCCGCCGCATACCGGGCAGACATCGATACTGAAGTATTTCTCATAGGAAGCCTTTGCCTCTTCACTGTAGGACTCCCTCCAGCGCCTGTACACGCTCGGAACGACACCTTCCCAAGCGGAATAGTAATCCTCGTTCCTGGCATAGATCGAATTTCTTGTGTCGATCTTAAGCTTCTCCCCGCCGTTACCATAAAGGATCAGATTCTTTATGCTCTCCGGAAGTTTATAGTACGGTGTATCGAGCGAGAACTTATATCTCTTTGAAAGAGCTTCGATAAAACATCTTCCCCAGCTCTTTGGATCATCGAAGTTCCAGCCCGCTGTCCTTACCGCGCCTTCATTGAGTGAAAGCTTGGGATTGGTAATGCAAAGCTCGGGATCGACATTAGTAAGAGTACCGAGTCCGGAACAGTTGGAACATGCGCCTTCAGGGCTGTTGAACGAGAAACTCCTCGTACTGATCTCACCGAAAGAAATCCCGCAGTCAGGGCATGCAAGATTCTGCGAGAAGAACTCGTCTGTCGATTCATATGTCTTCTCGCCTGACTCATCAACAGTTGCAGTCTGCATCTCAACCAGCAAAAGACCGTCAGCAAGCTTTAAAGCCGTCTCGCAGGAATCGTAAAGTCTTGTGGTATTGGCTTCCTTGATCACTAGTCTGTCAACGACGACTTCTATAGCATGTTTATTGTTCTTGTTAAGCTCAATATCTTCATCAAGCTCATATGTTATTCCGTCTACTCTGACCCTTGCGTATCCTGATTTGCGGAAACCCTCGAAAAGCTTGCTGAACTCGCCCTTCTTGCCTCTTACTACGGGCGCGTAAACTATCGCTCTGGTTCCCTCGGGATAGATCTTGAGCCTGTCGATTATCTGATCGATGCCCATTGATTTGATCTTCTTACCGCACTTGGGACAGAAAGGTTCTCCGACCCTCGCATAAAGCAGCCTGAAATAATCGTAAATCTCAGTAACAGTACCTACTGTGGATCTGGGATTGCTTACAGTGGACTTCTGGTCAATTGATATTGCCGGTGAAAGACCTTCAATACTGTCCAGATCAGGTTTATCAAGCTGTCCCAGGAACATCCGCGCATATGAAGATAATGACTCCACATATCTTCTCTGTCCTTCAGCATAAATGGTATCGAAAGCAAGCGAAGACTTACCCGATCCAGAAAGGCCGGTAAGTACGACCATCTTTTTTCTGGGTATATCAATATCCAAATTTTTAAGGTTATGCTCTCTGGCTCCCCTTATCTTAATGTACTTATTTTCATCCATAAATCGTTATTAGTTCCTCTGTGAACAAAAAGACGGACATCTGATCAAGATGTTCGTCCTTCCTTCGTAATCTGGTGACCCCAAGCGGATTCGAACCGCTGATTGCGCCGTGAGAGGGCGCCGTCTTAACCACTTGACCATGGGGCCTTGTTCGTTTGCCCGAGTATATTACCACAGGATCCTGACCTGCGCAAGTATAACGGGCACGAATGCTCAACCTAATAAGCGGACAATTATATTCCGTCAGATAATATCTGTCCTCTTATCCGAAGGAATATAAGGTCTGCGCTTGTTTACACACTTGAATGCAGGCCTCATTATTCTGCCGCCCGATACGAGCTCCTCGATCCTGTGTGCGCTCCAGCCTGCGATCCTTCCGCATGCGAAGAGCGGTGTATAAAGCTCTGTAGGGATCCCGAGCATCGAATAAACCAGTCCGGCATAGAAATCGACATTGGCACATACGAGCTTGTCCGAGTTCTTGACCTCGTGGAAGACTTCAGGCGCAAGCTTTTCGACGAGAAGATAGAGATTATAAAGATCCATATTGCCCTTCTCTTTGGCAAGGATCTCCGCATATTTCCTTATCACTACTGTTCTCGGATCGGACAGTGTATATACTGCATGTCCAATACCATAGATAAGACCTGACTTGTCGAAAGCATTCTTCAGAAGAATGTCCTTGAGATAAGATCTGATCTGTCCTTCGTCGGTCCAGTCAGTTACGTGCTCTCTAAGATCCTTCATCATTCCGAAAGCTTTGTTGGAAGCTCCTCCGTGCTGGGGTCCCTTGAGAGAGCCTACAGCTGATGCCATAACCGCATAAGTATCAGAACCGGTTGAAGTGACGGCATGAGTTACGAATGTGGAGTTGTTACCGCCGCCGTGTTCTGCGTGAAGGACGAGCATAACATCGAGGATCCTTGCTTCAAGCTCGGTGAACTCACCGTCAGGTCTGATCATGTGAAGAATGTTCTGAGCGGTATTGTATTCGGCAACAGGAGCATGAATATACAGATCCCTGTGCTCTATGTAGTGTCTTCTGGCCATATATCCGTATGAGATGAGCACCGGGAATCTTGCGATAAGTTCTGTGCACTGTCTAACGACATTGGCGATATCTGTAGAATCGGGATTATCGTCATATGAATAGAGCGCAAGTATAGATCTTGCGAGCTTGTTCATGACATCCGGAGAAGGTGCCTTCATGATCATGTCTTCAGTAAAGCCCTCAGGAAGAGGTCTTACACTCTGAAGCAATGCATTAAATTCCTTAAGTTCTGACGCAGTCGGAAGCTCACCTGTAAGAAGCAGGAACGCTGTCTCCTCATATCCGTATCTTCCTTCGGAGAAGAATCCGTTTACGAGCTCTTTAACTTCATAGCCCTGATAGAAAAGCTTACCTTCAACCGGGATCCTGTCGGCATCGTCAACGATATAACTCATTACCTCACCCACTTCGGTAAGTCCTACAAGAACTCCCGTACCGTCATTGTTACGGAGACCTCTCTTAACGTTGTACTTTGTGTACAGATCCTTGTTGATATGTGATTTAACTTTTGCTACATCAGCAAGTCTGTTGATAAGCTGATCTTTCTGTTCAAATTCCATGTTCCGTAATCTTCCTGTATATTCACTTAGACTAGCGCCTATAATAACAGATATTATAAATCTTTTCGCTTATTAGGGACTTCATACGGATACACGAATAATTATGCAAACAAAGCAGGTTTAGTTGTTAAGTACGTTCAAAAGAAAGGCTTCAGATAAGCTTTGACAGCTCGTATCCGATAACAGAAGCTGCAACCGCTGCATTAAGCGATTCTGCTTTGCCTTTCATGGGGATCTTAACGAGCCCGCCGCATTTTGACGTTGTCTCATCAGTCAGTCCGTCCCCTTCGTTGCCGATAAAATATGCGCATGGCAACTTAAGATCACTGTTGCTGAGTTCGCTCCCCTTAAGATGCATGGCAAGAGTCTCCACCCCTCTTTGCTCGAAAAACGAGAAGCACTCATCCATCGTCTTTCTTACAACAGGAATATGCCATATGGAACCCATTGTTGCCCTGATGACCTTATCGTTATAAGGATCGCATGTAGTCGGACTTACGATGACTGCCGTAAGACCAAATGCATCGGCCATTCTGATTATCGTACCGAGGTTGCCCGGATCCTGTGTATTCTCGAGCACGACATAGATATCTTTGCTGTCACCTTTAAACGGAATATCACCTTTTATTCCGGGTTCATTTATTACTATTGCGACTCCCTGAGGATTAACAGTCTGAGATATTTTAGAGAATACGTTTTCGCTTAACACCAAAGGCTCGATACCGGGAGTAAATTCCTTAGCCCAGCTAAGTCTATTCTCGGTAACGATGACTTCTTTTGCAGTCTGTCCGCTCAAAAGCGCTTCCTCACAAAGCCTCGTTCCCTCAAGATAGATCACGCCTTCCTTCTTGGATTCGGATCTTTTTGTAAGCTTTGCGATACGCTTAACATTCGGATTGTCTTTACTGGTGATGATCTGCAATTTACGTATCTCCTTTTCGCCCTGATAATTATATCAGATTAAGGCTCATTCCTTCTCCATCATCCTCAAGTCGACCTCAAAAAAGAAAAATGTATTTCCAAACAAAAACTGCGCGGTCAAATGCCGCGCAGTTAAGAATAATCAATTTGAATTGGGTTATCAGAGAGCTGCCTTTGCCTTCTCAACGAGGGAAGCAAAACCTGCTGCATCTGTAACAGCGATATCGGAAAGAACCTTACGGTCAAGCTCGATGCCTGCCTTCTTGAGACCGTCCATGAATCTGGAGTAGCTCATGTCGTTAAGACGGCAAGCTGCGTTGATACGAACGATCCAGAGTCTTCTGAACTCTCTCTTCTTATTTCTTCTGTCTCTGTAAGCATAGTTACCGGACTTGAGAACCTGCTGGTTAGCAACCTTGAAAAGCTTGCTCTTATGACCCCAGTAACCCTTTGCTGCCTTTAAAATCTTATGATGACGCGCTCTTGTGCGGATTCCTCTTTTAACTCTTGACATTATCTTGTCCTCCTAAATTCTAAGCAATTAAGCGTAAGGGATCATCTTCTTGATGATTCTAGCGTTCTGATCTGAGCAAACCTGGTTGTGTCTGAGGTGTCTCATTCTCTTAGTAGGTCTCTTGCTCAAAATGTGGCTTCTGAAAGCCTGCTTATGGAGAACCTTACCGGTACCTGTAACCTTGAATCTCTTCTTTGAAGAAGTGTGTGTCTTCTGCTTGGGCATATTTCTATCCTCCTAAATTATTTTTTCTTTGCCGGTGACAGGTACATTACCATGTTCCTGCCTTCTATCTTCGGCGGTCTGTCTACTGATCCATATTCGGTTACGCTCTCAGCAAAGCTGTTCATTACTTCGTAACCCTTATTCTGGAAAGCCATCTCGCGGCCTCTGAAACGGATGTTAACCTTAACTCTGTCACCTGCTGTAAGGAACCTTACGACCATCTTGCGCTTTACTTCGACATCGTGAACGTCTGTTGTAAGCTTTAAGCCGACTTCCTTAAGCTCTGTCTCTTTCTGCTTCTTCTTTGCTTCCTTCTCTCTCTTACCCTTCTCGAAAAGGAACTTGTTGTAATCCATGACTCTGCAAACCGGGTTGTCAGGATTAGGTGAAATGCAGACGAGATCTAATTCAGCATCTTCGGCGCTCTTAAGAGCATCTTCGATTGACACAACACCAACCATCTGTCCTTCTGCGTCAATAAGACGTACCTGAGGGAACTTGATAGCTCCGTTAATCATCTGAGTCTCATTGGTCTTTGCGATGGTAGCCACCTCCTTAGTTAAGACTTCCTAATACTTGCATAAAAAAAGAACGGATAAAATCCGTTCTCTCATAACTACCCTGCCTTAATGGCAACCCCTCTAAAATAGGTTAATTATCTAGTTATTGACCTCTTTACAAGCTAT
>JAIKWL010000036.1 GCA_024684815.1 Saccharofermentans sp.
CGTCGACAATACTCGGCTGGCAACGGCCCGGGAAGATAGATTGCTGCCGGATTAAATTCCTCGATAGCTCAGTCGGTAGAGCGTTCGGCTGTTAACCGAAATGTCACAGGTTCAAGTCCTGTTCGGGGAGCCAAAGCACCAGTTGATAAACTGGTGCTTTTTTTATGCCTGTTTTCGGGCTGTTTAACATTGTTACACCGCAAAAAATACCGCCTTGCTAACGACAATTCTTTCTAATAGAATAAAAATCAGATAAATCCGGTATGGAATCGAAGGAGGTATGGATATGGGCTTATTCTCTAATCTGTTTGGAAACGGTGGCAAGGATATTGATGATGCATTCAATAAGATGAAGAATCTGGCAGATGATCTTTCAAGTGTTAAATATGCTGATGAAGATGAGAAAAGGATCATAAACAGACAGAATTCCGAATCAGCTGATAACAGCGGATCAGGTTACTCTGCTGAAGTCACAGGTCCTTCCGGTGATTCCTGGGGTCCTGTTATGCCTGATGAACCCAACCAGTTTAATTCCGGTCTTTCATATAAGGATTATTTTTCAAATGTATACGCTGAAGCCTTCCCTGCTTATCAGATTAATAAGGAAGAATACAGTAACCGTAGAGGAACTGTTTTTACATTCAGTCAGGATGGAGTAAAGAAGCTTGTAGTCGAAGTGGCTTCCACAAGTACTTATCACTGTAAGCTGGCTGATGAGTGCAACAGAACAGGAATCCCGCATCTGCGTTTTTACTACGATTACGACGGATGGTGGAATACCGAGTCTTATGTTATAAGACGTACTTCAGCAGCTCTCGGTATTTAAGATTAAAAGAAGCCTCCAAACAGGGCTGACAACAGCAGACTCAGCAAGCCCCATGCAAACGGCAGAGCAAATAATCCGAGAAGGATAAACAGGATGATCTTCCAGATATAGTTTGGAGCATCACAATATACGGCTCCGGTCTGTCCGTTTATTGCCACCTGATATGTTCTATTGCCATAGGTGTATGTGGCAAGATACATCGGTGCCAGCATATATTTGAACTTTACGTTGTAATAATCGGTGGAGAGCTGTACTTCTTTGCATGTATCTCCTCTGTTGCGCTTGCGCTCATACTCTCCGATCTCTGATTTCAGTTTTTTGGCGATCTGGACTTTTGCTCGTTCCCAGCCGTCATTAAGTCCGACAGTATAACGTTCGGCTGCAAATCCGGCCAGATATTCCGGCTTATAAGGAACAAGTCTGTCAAAATAGAAATTCTGTACTTTTGAAATATGGGGATGCTTTACCTTATCAGAAGCATATACGACTATATCATCTATAAACTCATTACGGACACCTTTATATTTCTTGTAGGTGTAATAAGTGTCACCGTCTGAATCCGTATGCTCAAATCCGATCTTAGCTATGTAGGAAGAAACGGTATCTGTATCGAAGGTCCAGAACGGAAGATAAAGTCCGACAAAATTTTCGAGTTTACATTGCTGGACCGCTTTAGGCACGAAGCGTTTCTTTCTTATATGATCAACAAAACAACTTGAAGCCTTTGCATTGTCAACCGTAAAAGGAATAACTGCACCGGGTGCCATTATCTGTTCATTCTCGGCAGCAGGCATTACACTGGTCGATCCGCAGAAAGGACAGCAGCCTGATACTTGGGAGGCATCGTATAGAGACTGACCACCGCAGTTGGCACACACAATAAGTTTGCGTACCGAACCCCAGTTAACGCTCGCACGCTGAATTGCAGTATTGAAATCGAGTTCTTCGATGACGGCTCCGGCTTCAGGCTGGGGGAGTTCTCTTGATGCTCCGCAGAACGGGCAGAGCATCTTTAAGGTTGCAGGATCGTATTTTACGGTAGCCCCGCATCCGGGACACTTTACATCAGTATCGGACAAGGTTACTTCATTGATGATCTGAATATTCTCTGCCATTGTCTGCCCCTCCTATACGTATTAAATGAGTATATTTTATCAAAACTTTTATCAGGGGATATGGTTAATACAAGTTAAGTTTAAGTTAAGGTTAAATGCTTTTGGGGTTAAGGTTCGTTATATAGAATGAACATCGTAAGGGATAGGAACAACGAAAGTTCCGCTCGGAACATAAAGTGAAAGGGGTCGCAAATATGTGGACTAGGAAAAATGTTAAGCAGAAGGGCAAAATCAGTTTTTACGCTAATTTTTGGAAGTGTGTGCTGGTCGCTTTGATCCTGTCGATAGTAATAGGTGCAGCAGGCAACAGCGGAGGCGGTACCGGAGGTCTTGTAGGAAACAGCGGCGGAATATTCGGAAGTTACTTCAACGGTGATGATTCAAACGGATCTGATTCAGACACTGATGACGATGGAGTTTTTGTTAATGTCGATGTGGATGAAGACGGAATTACGGCAACATGGGATAAGGATGATCAGGCGATCACAGGGATAATAACAGGAACGATAATTGTTGCAGTAATCGTCGGTACAGTAATTATCCTTATCGTTACAGCATTAGGTCTGGCTCTTCAGTATTTACTGCTCACTCCGTTTGAGTACGGATGCAGGAAGTTCTTCAGAAAGAATCTTGACGAACCGGCAAAGCTTTCGAACATCGTATATGTCTTCGATTCCCACTATAAGAATATCGTTAAGACAGCTTTCTTAAAGGATCTCTTTGTCTGGCTCTGGAGCCTGCTGTTCATAATTCCGGGAATCATCAAAGCTTACGAATACAGACTGGTTCCTTACATCGTAAGTGAGAATCCTGACATTAATTACAAGGATGCTTTGGCTGAGAGCAAGAAGCTCATGGCAGGCAACAAGTGGAAGACATTCGTTTTAGATCTTTCATTCATCGGATGGGATATTCTCTCACTTTGTACATTCGGTCTTTTCGAAGTCTTCTTTGTAGGACCTTATAAAGCATCAACACACGCAGCACTCTATGAGACGCTCAAGTACGGCATAGATGCAAAGTGATAAAGGGAATAAGGATAGTTAGCGGGAATAGGAATAGGTTATAATATGGTCAGCCGGAGGAGATAACTCTCCTCCGGTCGGCTTTGAAAACGGAGTATTCTATGAGTTACAAAGTATTGGTTGCAGATGACGAGAATGAGATAAGAAATCTCTTAAGACTTTATCTCGAAAACGACGGCTTTACAGTAGCTGATGTAGCTTCAGGTGATGAAGTTGCAGGAAAGATCGAAAGCTTCAAACCTGATATTATTCTTCTGGATGTTATGATGCCGGGTAAAGACGGTATTCATGTGCTTAAGGACATACGCGAGGCAAGTAATGTTCCCGTTATGATCATATCGGCCCGGACTGCGGATGCAGAAAGGATATTAGGTCTTAACGTGGGAGCAGATGACTATATCTGTAAACCCTTCAATCCTCTTGAAGTTGTGGCAAGAGTAAAATCAATGCTCAGAAGATTTTACTCCCTTGGAGGCGGAGATGACCGGAAAGAGCAGATCACATGCGGAAACCTTGTCCTGGATACGGACCGATGTCTTCTTTGTAAAGACGGCAAGGCAATGGATCTGACGTCAGTTGAATATAAGATAATGGAACTGCTTATGAAGAATCCGGGCAAGGTCTTTACCAAGCAGCAGATATATGAATATGCATGGGGCGAAGACTTTTTTGTTGCAGACAATAATATCATGGTTGCGATAAGCAAACTCCGGACCAAGCTCGATGAGGATCCTTCACGTTACATCAAGACTTTGCGCGGATTAGGATACAGACTGGAAGTCTGATCAATGAATGATGAATAACTCGGGCAGACAGATCAAAAACGAGAAACAGTTGCGGGGATTCATTCTCGCCAGGTTTTTTATAGTTTTGATCATCGTCAGTCTTGTCGAGTTTGCAGTTGTAATCCTGACAAACAAATATCTTATTCCGCAGATCATAAAAGCGTTTGAACTGGACACTCTCTTAAGCGTTGGAAGCACGGAAAAACTTTTTCTCATTATATTTGTCGTAATTGCGACTTCTGTTGTAAACAGGATCTTTCCTCTCTTTAAAGTGTCGCCTGCAGAGATCAGTAATATGCTGACGGGACTTCTTGCCGGTAAGGGTGATGATGTTGCTGCGGCAGCTGAAACAGTCAAACAATTAACTCAGGATCCGAAAACCACGGCTCTGTTTGTGCTGACGGTTTTCGGGGTAGCTCTGATACTTATTACGCCTTACATATTTGGAGGTGTTTTTTATTCTCTGACGGTGGCTCACGAGATCAGGAGGATAGAGCGTGAACAGGAGGAATCACGCAGAAATGAGGAGAAACGCCGTTACCTGATGATATCCAACATCGTGCATGATCTTAAGACACCCATGACCACTGTTTACGGATATGCAAAAGCCTTAAATGACGGTATCGTTCCTTCGGAAAAAAGAGAAGAGTATCTCGAAGCTGTCATGGCCAAGACCGACAGGATGAATGAAGTTGTTGCAATGCTGCTTGACTATGTAAAACTTGACAGTGAAGGTTTTAATATAAAGAAGGAGAGGATCGATGTCTGTGAACTGGTCAGGTCCTGTTGTGCATTCAGTTATACGGATATCGAAAGTGCCGGTGATACGATATCGATAAATATACCCGAACATCCGATCTATATCAAAGCTGACAGCCTGCAGTTTTCACGTGTCATAACAAATCTCATAACAAACGCTATACGGCATAATCCCGAAGGTATAAAGATCAGCGTTTCAGTAACTTCCGAGTCTGACTCAACGGCTGAAGATGTCCGTATATTTGTAGCCGATTCGGGAGATGAGATTCCAAAGCCGTTGAATGAACAGATTTTCGAGCCTTTTGTAACAGGTGACGAATCACGTGCTTCAGACGGCGGTACGGGACTGGGATTGCCTTTGTCTGTCCGAATCTGCGAGATGCATGGTTTCAGCTTAAAACTTGTGCAGAATCCCGAGATACTCCGTTACAGGCTTGGTGAGGAGTATAACAAAGTGTTTGTCATCTCAGTGTGATTTGTCCCGATCCTGTTTTTGAAGTAAAATCCTAATGTTGATTAAGATCAACGGAATAAGGAGTTCAGATGGATAATACAGGAAAAATGAAGAAGGCAATCTGTACTTTGGCAGGAATTGTTGTTTTGCCTTTGATCTTTTTTCTGTGCGGCTGCAGTGTCTCGGATAAGAACGATCTTCTAAAGTATGCACGGAAAAATTACGGTGCCTGTGAGTTTATAAATGACGAACGTAAAGGCAAGGGGAATGATGAGACATATACGGTCTATCTCAGGGATAAGGATACTGGCATAGAGTATAAGGTGACATCAGGTCTGGATGCTGTCGGTATCGATGGAAGCATATTCGGATACAGCGAAGGAAAAAGCTCGGATTTCTATGGCCTCTATATTCAATATCTTTTTGATGAGACAGATGCTGACATCAGAAAACTTGAAGCTGAATATAATATGGATTTTGAATTCAAATACGATGTTATCGTCTTGAATTTCAGTATGGGTAAAGGCACTTATCCTGCAGAGGATGCCGCTAAGGGATTTGATGAGATACTTAGGAGTGTCGATATTAAAAATATGCGTCCTAAGGAATATCTTTTATATGCCGGTGCCGATATATATTTAGGCGTTTACAATACTTCCTCAGGAGAATACAAAGAATCAAATGATCAGAGTATTATCGGGTTTGTTCAGACAAATTACGATCCACAGGCTGTTTATCAAAGCTCTATGGGCGCTTATATCAGCCAGTTCCTGTCTTACGATGAGATCGACAGATTGTTCCCTGATCATGACGGTGCACCGATGGGAACCGCATATTATTTCAGGGATAAAGACGGTGATATCTTTGTTGCGATAGATCTTAAGGAATTCGGTGCCTCAAAGAGCGATATACGTCTTTTCAGAGATACATCAAGTGGTATGGAGGAGATCTTGTACTGATCTGATACATGACCGGGAACGGAAGATAATATGAAATACGATTGCCTGATAATTGATGATGAAAAGGAACTCGCAAATAACACATGTGAGTATTTCAATATGTTCGATGTTAAGACTGCTGCTGTATATTCAAGTGCCGAGGCAGATGATTTCTTAAGCGCAAATGAAGTGTCTTTACTGCTGCTCGATATCAATCTTTCCGACGGAAGCGGATTTGAGTTCTGCAAGAAGATCCGTCAGGCCCTTAATATTCCGATACTTTTTATCTCAGCCAGAAATACTGATGATGACAAGATAATCGCTCTTAATATCGGAGGAGATGATTATATCGAGAAGCCATATTCTCTTGGTGTCCTTCTCGCTAAGGTAAAAGTTGTTTTAAAGAGATTCGGTAATACGGATACTGATAATTTGAAGAAGACAGAAGACTATGATGACGGTTATCTTAAGCTCGATTCCGTTAATAAGACTGTTTTTGTAAACGGGGATGAGAAGAAGATCACATCTATCGAATGGAAACTGTTAAGTTATCTGATCGAAAACAGGAACAGACTTGTTACCAAGACTGAGATCTTTGATAATGTATGGAACGATAAGTTCACTACAGACGGGACTCTTAACGTTCATGTAAGAAAGATAAGAGAAGCGATCGAGAAAGATGCGCAGGATCCCAAATACATCGTTACCGTCTGGAAGGAAGGATACAAGTTCGTAGCTCCGGAGAACCGATAATGAAAAAAGCGCCGTTCATCCTGATACTGATCCTAATATTGACAGCAGAAGCATTACTCTGCTTTTTTATGGTCACGAATATCAGGGATCTGAAGACCGATCCGGTCAAAGTCAATGAATGCATGTATTCGGTAACTGAGAATTACGGTGATACGGCAAAGTATAATACACAGCTCGATTATGTAATCCTTGATAACGAAGGAAATCTCGTCTATAAGACCGGAGAGGGATTGTCCGAATCCGTTAACGAGGCCGTTAAGAACAGGGGACTTATTCTGGATCTTGTTATAGATGGTGAAGTTGAGGGGAAGATGATCTTTGACTACAGCATGGACGAACAGTTAGTCGGGATTAAAAAGAGCATCATAATGATATTTGTTATAGCCGGAGTTCTTCAGATAGTAATAATATCAGTCTGGTATATCTATCTTGAACATACGGTAATAAAGCCGTTTAAGAAACTGAATTCTTTTGCTTCGAGAGTAGCAGAGGGTAATCTTGACATGCCTCTTGAGATGGATAAAGGACATGTTTTCGGTGAGTTTACGGAAGCATTTGATATCATGAGGTCCGAACTTAA
Source organism: Saccharofermentans sp. (assembly GCA_024684815.1). GTDB lineage: Bacteria > Bacillota > Clostridia > Saccharofermentanales > Saccharofermentanaceae > Saccharofermentans. The sequence continues at coordinate 7,236 of JAIKWL010000036.1, forward strand.
GAAAGCGCGGATCGCTGAGAAAAAAGCAAGTGACGAAAAGAAGGAAATGGTTGCCAAACTGTCACACGATATCAAGACTCCGGTTGCCTCCATCAAGTCAACTTCCGAGATAGGTTATGAAGTTACAAAAGAAGAACGCACAAAGGAAATGTTCGGAATTATAAACGATAAGACCGATCAGATAAAATCACTTGTCGATAACCTCTTTAATTCAAGTGTTCAGGATATAACCGAGATAGCTGTCAATCCCGGAAACTATGAGTCTGACGATATCACATCACTTATCAGAAAATCCGATTACCTTAAGAAAGCCGGAGACTTCACGATTCCTTCCTGCAATGTGTATATGGATAAGTTAAGGCTGCAGCAGGTGTTCGACAACATCTTTATGAATTCATATAAATATGCTGATACTTCCATAGATGTGAGATGCGAGATCTCCGGTGATTATCTGGTTATAAGAGTTGCTGATAAAGGTCCGGGAGTTAAGGATGAAGAGATCCCTCTGCTTAAGGAGAAATATAAGAGAGGCAGCAACTCAAGTGATAAGGAAGGCGCCGGATTAGGTCTTTATCTTACGGATTACTTTATGGAAAAAATGGACGGGAAGCTCGGACTTAGAAACCTTGATCCCGGTTTTGAAGTGTCGGTATATCTGAGTCTTGTATAAACGATTTAAGAAGTATTTAAGGGTTCCTTAAAGGCATTTAAGGGTTAAAAGAATATCCTTTGTGCTATAAGGAGGTCGAAAGACATGAAAAGCATTATTGAAACTAAGAAACTTTGCAAGACATTTTCCAACGGCGGCATGCAGCAGCATGTTCTTAAAAACATAGATCTTGAAATATATGAAGGTGATTTCACGATCATTATGGGAGCTTCCGGTGCAGGCAAGTCAACACTTCTGTACTCACTCTCCGGAATGGATAAGCCGACACTGGGTTCCGTATCTTTCTCCGGAACAGATATCACAAAAATGAATACGGATCAGCTCGCTGTATTCAGAAGAAGCAACTGCGGTTTTGTTTTTCAGCAGGTATATCTCGTAGAATCAATGAGCGTGCTGGATAACATTATGGCAGCAGGACTTCTCGTATACAGGGACAGGAAAGTTCTCGCTGCGAAAGCAGGAGAGATGCTGAAGGCCGTCAATATCGATGAGTCATTATGGAACAAGTTCCCGACACAGATCTCAGGCGGTGAGGCACAGAGAGTGGGGATCGCAAGAGCACTTATCAATGAACCGAAGCTTGTTTTTGCTGACGAGCCTACAGGCGCATTGAACTCTCAGACCGGTAAGGCGGTTCTTGATACTCTTACCAAGTTTAATGAAAAAGGCCAGTCGATCGTTATGGTCACACATGATATCACGAGCGCGAGAAGAGGCAACCGTATCCTCTATGTTAAGGACGGTGAGATTGCGGGTGAGTGCAGCCTGGGCAAGTATGTGACAGGTGATAAAGAGCGTCATCAGAAGCTTAATGATTTCCTCGCGAAGATGGGGTGGTAATCATGAACAAGGCATTATTACTTACAAAATCGAACCTCAGAAAAAACAGAGGTACGTCAGTCGGATTGTTCCTTATGATGCTCATCGCAACATGCCTTGTCGGCATTTCTCTCCTGATTTTTTTCGATGCTTATCCGACAGCTCAGAAGAAAGCCGAACAGCTTAATGCCGGCGACGGATTTATAACGATCAGCAGTGGCCTTGACGGATTTACAGATGAGAAGATAGAAGAACTCATCGGTGCAGATACAGATCATTACTATGTTTACCGCGATATCTCATATTCCACGATGACTCTCCCGTTCGGCGACGGCAATGCAGCTATCACTTTGTGCATCGACGATGAGTCCGCTTTTACAAGAGAGATGAACAGGATATCAGTAGTAAAAGAAGATACTTCGATTACTGATAAATATGTTTATCTGCCATATCAGTTCAACACTGCCGGAGGATTTGAGATTGGTGATACTTACGAGTACGAGAACTACGGCACCAGGTACAGCTTCAAGGTCAAAGGTTTTACCGATGTTATCTATGGCGGATGTAACAATAACGGCATATTTACTTTTGTTGTTGATGATGAGAGCTATCAGAAGATCTTTGATGAAGAGAAGGATAAAGTAGAGACGATATTTATTATTTATAAACTCAGGGAAGGCGTAAATAACGGTGCGTTCAGGATCAGGACCAGCAACGAGATGCTCAAGGTAAATCCTTTTGCACAGTTGGGAGGAGCAGAGCTCGGTACCATAATCAGTTCCAGAACTTTTATCGGTCTTATCATAGCGGTATCCATGCTTGTGCTCACAACGCTGCTCGTAGTCGCTCTGGCAATGATGCTTGCTAACAGTATTTCCAACTATATCAAGGAGAACATGAAGACCTTAGGTGCTCTCAAGGCAATCGGTTATACGGGGAAAGACATCAAGATCTCACTCGTTATCTGGTTCTTCCTTATTGCTCTGTTTGCAAGTGTGATCGGAATAGTTATCTCATATATTTGCATGCCTGTTTTCGCAGGACTCATAGTAGGTCAGATGGGTCTTTCTTATCAGATCGCATTCAATCCTCTTGCTACAATCATTCCCATCGGATATGTGATCATGTTCACCGTTATCGTTACGCTCATCAGTTCTGGCAAGATCTCAAAGATCCAGCCGATCGTAGCGCTTCGTGAAGGTATTGAAACTCACAATTTCAAGAAGAATCATATGCCTCTTGATAAAACTTCATTAAGCCTTAACATGAGCCTTGCCATGAAGACCCTGTTCGGTAATATGAAGCAGAACATTATCACATTCTTTGCAGTCGGTTTCATGGTTTTCTGCTGTGTAATAGCACTTTTGATGTATGAGAATTTCAGCCGTGATCCGAAGCTCGATATCTTTGCTACGGAGATCTTCGCAGGACTTATCGCAGGTGATGGAACAGATGAAGACGAGATGCGCGAATATCTTAATTCCAGGAAAGATATCACTAACGTAAGAGAGATGCTCATGATGGATTTCTACTACAATGATGAAGTCAAATTCACGTCGTATGTAGTTGAGGATACTTCTCTGATGAACAACCAGTCGGTCTGCTATGAGGGAAGACTGCCGAAGTACGATAACGAAGCGGTTGTCAGCGGAGCTTTTGCAAAAGCATACAGCTATGATATCGGCGATGAGATCAAGCTCGATTATGGCGATAACTCATATAACTATCTGATTACCGGTTTCATCCAGACAACGAACAATAACGGACGTGAAGCAATTCTCACATACAAAGGTGCCGATCACGTTGTTGATATGGATAAGGTTCCCACATGGTTCTGGTTCGATCTTGCTGAGGCTTCAAACGACTACACTGCAAACAGCGAAGTGACGAGCAGGGTTGTAGAGGAATGCAAAGACAAATACGGCAGTCACATTATCAGCACCATGAACTTCTATGAGGTAATGGGAGGCAGCATGACAACATTCAGGGATATCTCAGGCTTTATGCTCATTGTAATGTGCGGCATTTCCATAGTTGTCATTGCATTGATCCTGTATCTTCTTATCAAGTCACTGGTCTACCATAAGCGCAAAGACTACGGAATCTATAAGGCGCTGGGTTACACATCGGGAAGCCTCATGATCCAGACAGCATTGAGCTTCATGCCTGCGATCATAGCATCGGTAGCAGTCTTCTCAGCAGGATCCTACTATGTGGCCAATCCATATATGTCCACATTCATGCGTGCCTTCGGCCTTATGCAGGTTAATTTCGATATTCCTGTCACAGGCGTTGTTATAATCGGTATTGGACTTGCTATTGTTTCCTTCGTTCTGGCGCTCATACAGACCGCAAGGATCAAAAAGATCGAAGCATACAACATGCTGGTAGCTGAGTAAATGTGTGAAATAGGGAATAGATGAGATCACGGATGCAGGAGCTGTTCTTGTCAGGGCAGCTCCTGTGCTTTCAATGATATAATCTGAAAAGCACAGGCATGGTAAAGCTGCCTGATCTTTAGAAATGTTTTATGGAATAAGATGGAAAGAATAATGGAGAATAATACTATAATCGAACCCGGGAAAACTATGACCGGAAAACCTCATTTTATGAAGATAGGCAAGATATTTCTTGTTTTGGATGTATGTGTTCTTTATGCAATGCAGGCATTCGTATTCTTCCCGTTTTACGGGATCCTGAAACAGAAAAACTATGGGGATTTTAACTGGCCTGTAATAGGTATATTTCTCGTTCTGTCTTTTGTGATCGGGCTTTTGGCTTTCGTTTTCGCGATAATCGGATCAGTGAACGGTGAAGGTCCCCTTACGATATTTACGGTTGCGGTCAAGATAGCGATGATTCCGTTCTTCGGTATAAATCTATATCTGTGGCTTATGCTGATAAGCGGTCTTTTAAACCCGTTCCTTATGTTAAGTATTCCTTTTGTTGCGATTATAGGTGTCTGCCTGACATATGTATATATGCTGACAACGGGTCTTCCTGATATCATATACACCATTATCTTTTGCTTCAGGCATAAGAGACGTCCGACTCTTTTTATGGTGATCGGTGCAATACTGTGCTTCATCTTCGTTGCGGATATCGCAGGAAGCATTATGCTTCACAAGACTTATAAAGACATAATTACAACGGCATGATAAATACATATTCAAAAAGTCAGGGCCGTCTCATACTTGAGACAGCCCTGCGGTTATTGTTATCAGATTATGCTGACTTGTGATTATCAGTCTGCTCCGAGTATTTTAAGAAGGTCACAGAAATCTTCTCTGTACTTGTTATTGCCGCATCCCGATTCTGCGAGCTGATAAGCTGAGTCGTAGGTAGCATTGCCTTTATACTCGCTGTCTCTTAATACCATTGATGCCTCTATGATTCCACAGATGAAGTTAAAGTCTTCGCGGTTGCTGATACCGTTATCCATAAGAGGATATTCGATCAAAGAACTCTCGTCCTCATCAGGAGCCTTGTATCTTACGGATACTGTACAAAGCTCGCCGTAGCCTGCTTCATCGGAAAGCGTAGTATCCTGATATTTAAGTCCGCTTTCATCATCGGAATCTGAGCCTGAAAGAACGAGCTCATAGCATACTGTGACCTGTGCGCCTGCACCGATCTCGCCGCCGTCTTTTGTATCGTCATTGAAATCTCTTGCCGACATCTGTCTGTTCTCATAACCGATCTGTCTGTAAGCAGATACTTCAGCAGGATTAAATTCAACCTGGAACTTAACGTCCTTAGCTACGGTAACTGTTGTCTGCATGAGTTTTTCACAAAGAACTCTTTCTGCCTCTTCGATGGAATCGATATAGAAATAGTTGCCGTTGCCTGCATCTGCGATGGACTCCATGTTTGCATCGCTGTAGTTTCCGGTGCCGTATCCGAGTACTGTAAGGAATACGCCTGTCTCTTTCTTTTCCTTGATAAGGTCTACAAGACCGCTCTGGCTGGTGATGCCGAGATTCATGTCGCCATCGGATGCGATGATGACACGGTTGTTGCCGTTCTCAACGAAATTTTTCTTTGCGCATTCATATGCTGCCTCGATTCCGCCCGAACCGTTTGTTCCGCCGCTTGCAGAGAGGGAATCGATCACTTTGCATATCTTCTTATAATTGTTTGATCCGACTAAAAGCGTATCTGAACTTCCGGAGTAAGTAACGATGGATACTGTATCTTTAGGTCCTAATGTTCCCGCCAGAAGCTTGAAGCTCTCTTTTACGAGAGGAAGTTTATCTTCGCTGCTCATTGATCCTGATGTGTCGATAAGAAAGACGAAATTGTTGCCTTCGTTAGGCACATTTATCTCGCTGTTAGCCTGCATTGTAAGTACCAGGAGCTTATTATCCTTGTTCCAGGGACAATCGCCGACAGAATACTGGACACTGAATACGTTATCTGTATCGTCAACTTTATAATCAAAATAGTTGACCATTTCTTCGGTTCTGATCGAAGAAGCTACATTATCAAGATCCCAGCCGTCCCTGATGATCCTTCTTAAATTGCAGTATGAACCTGTGTCAACGTCTGCGGCGAATGTGGAGAGCGGAGACTGGGATACATTTACAAATCCGTTTTCATTAATAGCATTATATTCTTCTGTATTGAAATCCTCTTCTTCAGATTCCCAATATGCTTCCCCTTCGAAATAAGCTGTAGTCTCATATGCCACGCCCCCATCGACATATGAATTGATCTCAGCTGCTCCTGAGTTGTGGTAAGCAACAGTAGTTGATAATACTTCTCTTGTGCTGCTGCATGCAGTAGCTGCTAATGATAAGGCTAATATGCCTGCCATTAGTGTGATGTGTTCCTTACGTTTCATTTGTTTCACCTCCTTTGGTGTAATGCAAATCCTTTTTTGAATTTTGCATTTATACCTTCAATACAGATAAGGAGGATGAAATGTTGCACCGGGATAAAATTTATTTCGAAAACAGGAAAACAGGCATGGAGAACTGTTATTCTTCTGCCCGGTAGTACTCGTTGACCAGGCTTCTGTATCCCAGTGATTTCAATTCTTCATAACGCACATTGAACCGTGATTTGGTGTGCCTGCCGCTGATGAGATAGCGGATCAGATCCTGGGCATAAAGATCGATCTCGTGAAGACTATTGGAAGTCGTTATTACGGGGAAGAACCAAAGACTCCAGGTTAAGTCGGAATCTTCATTGACCTCAAGGAGTTTATGATTGAAGATCCGTATGAATGCTGCAGCTGCTTTTGTTCCGTCAAGGTTCTCACGATGGTACCAGCGGGAAAGTGCACGTGCCTTCCGTCTCATTTTTTGCTTGAGTTTTGTGACTGATGAAGGCGCGATATCTATATTGCCGTTCTTTACTTCAACTCCGAGAAAACAAAAACCGTCTTCAGGGGCTGCTGATACTTCTTTGGCAGGGTTTACAGTCAGGCCTTTTGTTTCAAGGGTTTCAAGGATGATTTTCTTATACGAATCAAGTTTTTCCTTATTCTTTGAAAAAACAATTATGTCATCAGAATATCTTGCATACAAAATACCATGTTCAGAGAAGTATTCATCAAGATCCTTAAGATAAAGATTGGCATAAAAAGATGATATCGGAGTGCCGGCCATAATTCCTTTTTGAACAATAACTGTCTTATCTCCCGATAAGGCATGCTCCTCATTGAGCAGGGACTTCATAAAATGCAGAAGTTTATTGTCATCTGTTATTGTCTTTTCGAGTATGGAGGTCATATTGTCAACCGGGATCGAATTGAAATAATCACTCACGTCGATCTTGTAGGAATAAAGAGAATGAAGGTCATGTGTTCTGGTAATACTCATTATCGCATCCTTGGCACAGACACCCGGACGGAATGAATAAAGGCAATGGGAGAAGATATGATCGTATTTTCTAAGGGTCAGATAAGTCAGCAGCTTAAGTATCATGTTGAACTCATAAGGATATTTGTATACCGTGCGCTTTTTCTGGCTGCTCATCTTGCTTATAACTGATTTAGAGGGCAGGGGAAGATCCGTACAGGATAAGATGCGTTCTTTATATGCAAGATAGCTTTCCGAATCAATGAATCCGCGAAGCTCCTTGGTAAACTTTTTGGAACATCTTAATGCCGATTTGTATTCGTAAAACCTTTCCCATGTGCTCCTGTCAAAGAGCTTATCTATTAATGACATTTATGCTTCCTTTATTCTTATATTCGTTATGGCACACTGATCGCCTGATATCGCGACAAAAATATCTCCGTTATCCTCATTGACCGTCGTGACATTGGTAATGCTTATCCCTGCATTTTCTGTTTTGAAAGTGATGACATTTCCTTTGCGCCTGAATGATAAAGTGCAGTCCATACCGCTCTTGTTTTTTGCCTTCCAGTCGTTCCAGTTGTAATAATCATCTATCTTATCGATCGTAAACTTATTCGTGGCATATTCGGCTGAATCCCAGTTTTCACCGTCGAGTCTGATAAGTGCATATTCATGGAATCCGGGGCCGTTGATCCTGCCGTCCTTCGAATAGTAGACAGAGATGAAAGGACAATGCCAGACAAGTCTTGCAGTAGGAAGGCTCATCGTATGGAAATCAATTGTAAGTTTGTTCTTAAGTGCAATACCTTCTGTAGCTGCGGAACGGTAGCCGTCTATCTGAACATTGGGAATGTCTCCTGCGGGAACATCGATATAAGAGATTTCTTCTGCAATCCTCGGGATATAGGTTTCAGGAACAGTCAGATCATCGTGTTTGATGCTGACGTTGCTGATATGACAGTGCTCGCCTGTAAGACCTATATATGTCCATCTTGAACTGTCAGGCAATGCCATTATGACCTGTATGACGGCAGTATCGGAAATGATCTTAATAAGCAGGTGATCTTTTACTCTTACTGCTTCCACCTCGTAGATCACGCGCTCTCCCTGATATGCTTCTTCGTTGCGTGTTATGAGCGGCTTGATCTTGCGGGCAGCTTTGCAGACGACCTCACCGTTGAATTTGATCTCGCCATACTCAAGATACAGAAGTCTTTCAGCATTTTTCTTATCCTCATGGATCCTTGCATCGAGTGAGTCGAAAAGAATAATAGACGGAATGCAGTAATCTGCCGGATAACCGTTGTCGGGAACACTTGTGAGCCTGATCCTCGTGATGTTCTGCGAGATCACGATGCCTTCTGATACGGATGATCTGTATTCTTTGCAGATGAGTTCGTTCTTTCCGGCTAGTTCCTTGACTTCTTCCTTTTCTTTCATCTGATATTCTTCATCGATATCGATCAGATGGATCATTAATTTGCCGAATTCAGGATCAAATTGTGTGCCGAGACATTTGACGAATTCTTCTCTTACGACCTGCTGCGGAACTGCATCACGATAGCTCCTTTTGGATGTCATGGCATCGTAGGCATCGGCTACGGCAATGATCCTTGCGATCTCAGGTATATCATTTCCTTTGAGTCCTTCAGGATAACCTCTTCCGTCATATCTTTCGTGATGGAACTGGGCGCCGATGCTGAGATAGGGAGATTCGCTGATACTTGAGAGTATCTGCGAGCCTATTACAGGGTGCTGCTTTATAGTCTCATATTCTTCTGCTGTGAGTTTTCCGTTTTTGTTCAGGATGTTTTTTGATATTCCGATCTTTCCAACATCATGAAGGAGAGCCGCATAATAGATCTCGTCACATTCCTGCTGGTTCTTTCCAGCCAGTTCGGCGATCTTTCTGGAATACTCTGCGACTCTTGAGGAGTGACCTTTTGTATATTTATCCTTGGCATCGATCGCGCTTGCCAGTGCTTCAGCTGTCTGTGTGAAAAGTCTTCTTGTTCCTTCGCTCTCTTTTTTGAGATATTCGATCTCGATCTTGCGGGCTTTGTTTACGATCATATTCATATCCTGCAATGCGAAAAGATAGAGCAGGCATGTAAGAATTCCGATGGTTATGTTTATGATGGATAGACCGTAAAGCTTGAGCTGCAGGATTGAAGCTATGAGAGGCATTGTGGTGAAGAGCACAAGTGAAACAAACAGTCCGGCGCGAAGACGTTTGCGGAGTTGGATTATTACCGTGAGCTCAAGGACCATTATGCCGAGAGGGATTATCATGCCGATCATAAAACCGGGTGAACGCAGATAGCGGTTATGATCGTCAAATGTATAGTAAAGTCCCGTAAACTGTGAGATTACAAGAAGTATTGTACCTGCCAGGACAGCCCAGTCGGTGAACTTAAGTCTCAGCGGCACTTTTTCAAGTCCGATATCATCAACGACTATTATCTCAAGATATTTGTTAAAGGCCCATACAATGAAAAGAACCATTGCAAACAGCATGAAATTACTGATCCTGACTATCCAGTAACCGTATTCACTTTCATCTCCTCTGTAAAGATAAGCTGCTCTGTCGGAAAGAAGAAGGATTACCGTGAAAAGCTCGGTCAGCATGAGATAGAGTTTGCGTTCTTTGGTAAGGCTTTTGGATAAAGCCATAAACAATGCAGTGGCTCCTGATATGCCGCTAAGTATAAGCATTAGATCAAGTTGTATGTCTTTAAATATCTCGATCATACCGGAAAGTGCCATCCGCAAATCAAATCTCAATAATATGTTCTAATTATATCGCCTTTTCTATTAACCTGAGGAAAATATTAATAAATTTTTATATTATTTGCAGACAAACATTATATGCAGAGTACAAATATCTTTCTGACCGGCATTCTGCTCTGCCTTAAGGACTGAAAAAAACTCCGTAAACACCTTTAAGTACCGCTTGGTCACACTGTTGTACCGCTTGGTCCTCAAAGTATTGAGCACGGTTTTACGGCCGATATAATGAGCTCAAAACCAAGGAGGTAAACTAAAATGACAGAAATTACAAATACAACGACCGTATCCGGAAAGAAAGAAGCCGTGATGGATTTTACAGAACTCAGACGTGAGGCTTCGATCCTGCAGAAGAAAGGTGCCCCGTTCATGATGGCTTCGGTTGTCATCTGGACACTCGTAGCGATAACGAGAGTACTTCCTGTTGATCTCATGACGAAGAACATGTACACATTTTATTGCCCCGGACTGCTTTTGCCGTGTGTGTTTCTCTTTTCGAAGATCATAGGAGCCCATCCGTTCGCAAAGCTTAAGAATCCCTTCAACAGACTCGGATTCTTATGCACGATGAACCAGATGCTCTATCTTCTTATCGTTATGTGGGCATTCAATCAGAAGCCGGATGCAATGCTGATGCTGTTTGCAATGGTATTTGGCGCGCATCTTCTGCCTTTTTCCTGGGCATATAACAGCAAGACTTATCTTGTCATGGCGTTGGTAGACACATTCGGTTCCATGATCATTGCTATCTTCCTGCCGGAAGTGTATGTATGCATCTTCATGGTCATATGCCAGATCGTCATGTCGGTATTACTCCTGACGGAATGCAAAAAACTTGACCGTGTTTAATGGGAAAGGATGAATTATAATTATTCATAATATGGGAATAACAGGAGTCGCAAATGATAGTCACGGTCAAGAACGATATCGAGTCAGGCACGGCAGTGGAGATCCACTGCCGTGAAGTGACTTCCGAGACAGAACGTCTTAAACGGTATATCAGCAGGTTTGATGAGCGGATAATGGGAACTCTGAACGGACAGACACACAATGTGCCGGTCGAAGAGATCTTGTATATCGAATCAGTTGATAAAAAGACATTCCTTTATACGAACGGCCATGTGCTTCAGACGGATAAGAGACTTTATGAATTGGAAGAGATACTGGACGAGAAAACTTTCTTCAGATGCTCGAAGTCAGTTATCGTAAATCTAAATAAGATCACAAAGCTGAAGCCGGAAGTAACACGGAATATACTGGCGACTTTGACCAACGGAGAAGTAGTGGTGATCTCCAGAAGAAACGTAAGATCACTTAGATCATTGATCGGATTGGACGGATAATAATATGGAAGATATCAGGAGATTATTGGTTTATTTCAGAAATGCTCTGGCATTTTCATATTCATGGCTGGTGCTCTGCACTTTGGCAGTGTCGTTTGCCGGAGGAAAAGATAGTATGTCGGTAGCATTTCTTTTTAAACTTCTCGCATTGTGCGCGTGGGGATCAATTTGCTTTGTTTTTGCCTTTTTTACCAAGCTTATGAAGAAGAGAGGCTTTGTATTCTGCCTTACCGTATTCTTCCTGCTTTTCGTACCTTTAGAGATCTTTGTGTTCTATCTGATGGGTATCTTTGAGGGAAGCGGAACGCCTTTGCTGTGGATCACTTTGGCTGTGATCGTGGCTGTTTTCTACATCTCAGCAGTCCTTATCGATGTGTTTATCATGAGAAGGAAGGCAAAAGATTATACCGAAAAGCTACTGGAATACAATTCGAAAAAAACGCTGCACTGATATTTCGTGTCCTGACGGCTCAATATCTTTTAAATAATTATTCTTCTTGGGTGAGATTTATCTTATTTACAAAAGGACAGAATAAATGATACTATCTTTGCTAGTGAAGTGATTCCAAACTGCAAACAGAGGTGCTTATGAAAAAGAACGAAAGAAAAGATCTTGTAACCAATATCTATACGGCAGACCCTTCTGCACATGTGTTTAACGGCAAGATCTATATTTATCCGTCTCATGATGAGGATCTTGATATCCCGGAAGACGATGACGGAGAGCAGTATGTTATGAAGGATTACCACATTCTTTCCATGGATAATCTTGACAGTGAATGTGTAGACAACGGTGTTGCTATATCAGAGACTGATATTCCCTGGGTCAGCAGACAGCTCTGGGCTCCGGATGCGGTTTATAAGAACGGCAAGTACTATCTTGTTTTCCCTGCTAAAGATAAGGACGATATATTCAGGATCGGTGTTGCTGAATCAGATTCACCCGTAGGTCCGTTCAAGCCTCAGGATAATTACATTCAGGGCAGTTACAGTATCGACCCCGCAGTTCTTGTTGATGACGACGGAAAAGTCTATTGTTATAACGGCGGTCTTTGGGGCGGCCAGCTTGAAATGTGGCAGTCAGGTTCATTTAATCCTTCCGAGCGCCGTCCTGAAGGTGACGAGAAGGCTTTAGGACCCTTGTTCGCCCAGTTCACTGATGATATGACGGCTTTTGTTGCTCCGCCTAAGATGATCACGATCCTTGACGAGAATGGTGAGCCTATCAAGGCCGGTGACGAGGATCGCAGATATTTTGAAGATCCCTGGATGCACAAGTTTAACGGAAAGTATTATTTCTCTTATTCCACAGGAACGACACATTATCTTTGTTATGCTGAAGGTGACAGTCCTGACGGTCCGTTTACTTATAAAGGCAGGATCATGGAGCCTGTAATCGGTTGGACGACACATCACTCCATCGTTGAGATCGATGGCGAATGGTATCTTTTCTACCATGATGCAAAGAGATCCGGAGGATGTTCTCATAAGAGAAGCGTTAAGTTCACTAAGCTCAACATAGCTCCTGACGGAACGATCGAGAAGATCTATCCCTACGATCACGAGAACTGAGCATATTTTGATAGCTGAATTATTGAGAAGTTGTTTTCTGATAGAAAGCAACTTCTTTTTTTTGCCCGAAAAATCTGTAAACGGAAAAACCAATGCAAATAAATAAGCAGAAAGAGAAATCATTAAATCCAATAAAATTATTGGATGTACAAGATCGTACCAGGTTCGGCTGCCTGCGAAGCCTCTGATGAACCGGGCCGGACCCGCCACAGGCGCTAAAGCGTTCTCTTTCTGCTATGGGTAATTATACACGGGCATTCGGGCAAATCAAATTTGAAGATCAGTCAATCGTGGTATAATTCTCAATGGAATAATAATGATGCGGAGAGATTAACATGGTTGTTTACCGTCCCGATTATTGTCAGAGTTTCAGATGCAAGGCGGACAAGTGTGTTCATACATGCTGTGCCGGCTGGATCATCGGTATCGATGAAGAGTCTCTTAAAAGATTTTCGAATGACCCTGAAGTTGTAAGCAAGATACAGGACGGCTGTTTTATCATGAAAGATGACGGAAGATGTCCTTTCTTAAGGGACGATAATCTTTGTGACATGATAATCCGATACGGTGAGGATTATCTTTGCGATATTTGTAAAGAGCATCCCAGATTCTATAACACTTTTGACGATCATGTCGAAGCGGGGATCGGTCTTGCGTGCGAAGAAGCCTGCAGGCTTGCTCTTGGAGCGGATAAACCTTTTAAGCTGATAGCAGATGACGGTTCTGAGATGGAGCTGCCTGCTTATGTGAAAAAGGTTTTCGATCAGTCAAAGAAACTCGCGGAAAGGCTTTCGGATATAAGCGGCGGAAAGAGAGCCGATTCAAGACTCAGGGCAGGGATCTTCGACGGGATGGAAGTTATGGACCCTAAGTGGAGCAGGCTCTTGGCCGGAATAATCGAAGATCCGGTATCTGAAGATGAGGAAGACAAGATGATAAACGCAAATGAGAAAGAGTTTGCAAATTTTGCGGCTTATCTGCTTTACCGGTATAAGGGAGCTGGAAGATTTGCAGCAGAATCGGTTTATCTTATTGCCGATCTGGTCGTAAAGGGGTGCGGGATCACGGATGTCACCAGAGTTTTCTCCTGCGAGGTCGAGTATTCCGATATCAACATAGATGAGGCGCTGGAAACATTCGGATAAGAATGGAAAATGGGTGTGTAACAATGTTACATGCAATAAAATACGGCATCAGGAGGCATTTATGGTAGCTGATTACAATTCAATGGAATGGATCTCTAATCCCGCTTTCAAGGGCGGTGAGGGAGTGTTTTTCAACAAGGTTTTTACAGACGGCATCAATAAGATGATGCAGGGAAAGCTTGAACCCGGAGCATCCATCGGTTACCACAAGCACGAAGGTAATTGCGAGATGATCTTTATAGTGTCGGGTGAAGGAAAAGTCTTATACGATGAAGGAGAGGAAGCTGTAAAACCCGGCTATTGCCACTATTGTCCTGAGGGACACTCGCATTCACTTATCAACAACGGCCACGAAGATCTTGTTTTCTATGCTGTAGTGCCAAAACAATAAGGGAGCTTAAGGGAGGTTCAGGAAGATGCCACATTCATCCGGGGGAGGATCGCACGGCGGCGGATCACACGGCGGTTCACACGGTGGAAGCAGCAACCACGTATCGACACATTATTTTGCAGGTTCGAGACGTTACAGACGTTATAACAGGCGCACCGGGAAAGAGGAATATGTCTATGCGGAAAGAATGCCGCAGAAGACAGGCATTGGCAGTTTTATTGTTATCGGCGCTATGGCGGTCATGTTCATTACGGCATTCTTTTCCGGTATTAAAGATGATATCCCCCAAAAACTCGGTGCTCACTATACGGATCTTCCTGCTGTCTATGACAATATAGATGTCATTAATGATGATGATGCGCTGAAAGAAACGCTTGAATCATATCAGGAATTAACAGGCATATGTCCGGTTATTTATACCGTTTTCGATGATGTGTGGAACTACAGTTATGCCGATCTTGAGTCTTATACATTCGATGCTTATGTAAGCAGTTTCAGCGATGAGGAACATTTCGTGATCGTATATTCGATCTCCAAAGAAGACAGGGAACTCATGAACGAATGGGATATGTATATTCCTGATTATGCGTGGGAGGCAGTTCAGGGAGACTATACCGATCCGATACTGACCGAGAAGGTTTTCAGAAGTTTCGCTGATACGGTTCAGGAGGCATTGGAAAGGGGCTCTGATCCCGGTATTGCATTTGATGAAGGATTTAAGTATCTGTCAAAAGACGCCGGCAACAAATTATCTCCCTTTTCAATTTCAAGAGTCTTGACACTGGGCAGGGTGTTTTTCCCTCTGGTAATAATAGCTGCATTTTTCGGATTGTTCCTGTTCACCATGATCAAGTCGTATATCCGTGACAAGGATGTCGTGTATTATGAAGTCCCGCTTGATGAAGCGGACAGAATAACAGGTTCCGGAAGCGCAAAAGATATTTTTGATTCTTACAGGCGCAATCATGAAGCCGGGCGCAGCACTGCCGCCCCCAAAGCCGCCAGGGCCGGTCTTATCATCAGCATGATATTCATTACACCTTTTGTCCTTTCCGGCCTTGGAATGATCATTTCCGCTGTTTTTATGATGAGGAATGTTGATACAGGTACCGGAGGATTTATGCTGATATTCGGGAGTATCTGGACATTGATATCGGGTGCGATGTTATGTGGAATGATTATAAATCTGGTCAAGAGCAATAAGAAAAAGGAGCCAACTCCTCTTACATCTGAATATCCGGATATGAAGCCCGCTGAACCTGTTTCGGCTCCGTATCCTTCCGGAACGTCCGTTCAGTCATCTTCAGCTGATCTGTATGAACCTGAGTTCGATCCGCAGTTCTTCGGTTCGGCCAAAAGTGATTATGAATCGGATGACGAAGACTATAAGCGTATGAAGCGTCAGGGTTACGAGTAAATAAACAGCAGTAACTGATTAATCCTGCTCGTACTGCCTGAAAGTATCGGCATATCTGAGATTCGGTTCGATGTAGACGGGCATGGCATGACCGGTCGCTAGCATGATCTCATTGACCATTATGTATGTTGAGCCGGTATCTATCCAGACATAGGCAAGAGTCCTGTTGTACTGGTCGAATTCCGCTTCGTCATATTCAAGGTAGACTGTGTCAACATTGGACATGAGATCCTTCATGAATCTGGAAGCATCACGGCCTTCCTCGGTATTTCTGTTCTCGTCCTCGTGAACCGATTCAGGTGCATTGATGCCCGTAAGACGGACTCTTAATCTCTCACCGTCGGGATTATGTACGATTATAGTATCACCGTCTACGACACGCTCGAATTCACAGGGGACCAGAACTGACGGATCCACCTGGAGCGTAACTCCCCAGGGAAGTTCCGTTCCGCCTATATCATGCTCTTCGTAGACTGAGGCTGCGGTATCAACTGTTTCACGGTATATTGTCTGCTGTGGCTTCGGGTCAAAGCATCCCGACAGCAGGATTAAAGAGAATATTGCTGTCAGTACGGCAGTTGAGGAAAAATGCTTCAAAAAACCGCGGAAACGGCTTTCCGCAGCATGAGAAATACTGTATTCACAAGGCTTTATCGTTTTTTTCATGAAAGTATTTTAATCCATATTTTTTTCTGTGCAAAGACAGGATAATCTATGTTAGAATTCTATCCAGTAATTTTATATTTGAACTATAAGAAGGGGGCGTAAGAATATGCCAAAGAGAGAAGACATCAACAAGATCCTTATTATCGGTTCAGGTCCTATCATTATCGGCCAGGCTTGTGAGTTCGACTATTCCGGAACCCAGGCATGCAAAGCATTGAGAAAGCTCGGTTATGAGATCGTGCTGGTAAATTCCAATCCCGCGACCATCATGACTGACCCTGATGTTGCAGACAGAACCTATATTGAACCGCTTAATGTGAAGCGCCTTGAGCAGATAATCGCAAAAGAGCGGCCGGATGCGCTTCTCCCCAATCTTGGCGGACAGTCCGGACTTAACCTCAGTTCAGAACTCTCCAAGGCAGGCGTTCTCGACAAATACGGTGTCCAGATCATCGGCGTTCAGGTCGATGCTATCGAAAGAGGCGAAGACAGGATCGAATTTAAGGAGACGATGACTTCTCTCGGAATAGAGATGCCCAGATCCCACGAAGCATATTCAGTCGAGGAAGCTATCAAGATCGCAGAAGATCTCGGCTACCCTGTAGTTATCAGACCTGCTTACACGATGGGCGGAGCAGGCGGCGGCCTTGTTTATAACATCGATGAGCTCAAGACTATCGTTGAAAGAGGTCTTGCAGCATCCATGATCCATCAGGTGCTCGTTGAAGAGTCCATCAGCGGCTGGGAGGAACTCGAGCTTGAAGTTGTAAGAGACGCAAAGAACAACGTCATTACAGTCTGCTTCATCGAGAATATCGATCCTATCGGTGTTCATACCGGTGACTCTTTCTGTTCAGCTCCGATGCTTACGATCTCTCAGGATGTCCAGGATATCCTTCAGGATTATTCATACCGTATCGTCAAGGCTATTGAGGTTATCGGAGGCTGCAACTGCCAGTTTGCACACGATCCCAAGACCGGAAGGATCGTTGTTATCGAGATCAACCCGAGAACATCAAGATCTTCAGCTCTTGCTTCAAAAGCAACAGGTTTCCCGATTGCTCTCGTATCAGCCATGCTCGCTTGCGGCCTTACACTTGATGAGATCCCCTGCGGCAAATACGGCACACTCGATAAGTATTATCCGGACGGCGACTATGTAGTTATCAAGTTCGCAAGATGGGCATTTGAGAAGTTCCACGGTGCACAGGATAAGCTCGGTACACAGATGAGAGCTGTCGGTGAAGTCATGAGCATCGGCAAGACATACAAGGAAGCTTTCCAGAAGGCCATCAGATCTTTGGAGAAGGACAGATACGGCTTAGGTTTTGCCAAGGACTTCAATAAGCTTACCAAGGAAGAACTCATGCTCAAACTTACACAGCCTTCTTCCGAGCGTCAGTTCATCATGTATGAGGCTCTGAGAAAGGGTGCTACAGTGGACGAACTCTTCGAACTCACAAAGATCAAGCACTGGTTCATCGAGCAGATGAAGGAGCTCGTTGAGGAAGAAGAGGAGCTCTTAAAGCTCGCAGGCAGAGTGCCTGATGAACCGGTTCTCCGTCAGGCTAAGCTTGATGGTTTCTCGGATAAGTATCTTTCCCAGCTTCTCGGCGTCTCAGAGGATCTTATCCGCCGCGCGCGTTACGAATACGGAATCAAGGAAGCATGGGAAGGTGTTCATGTATCCGGAACACAGGATGCTGCATATTATTATTCTTCCTATCATATTGCAGAGGACAAGTCACCTTCTTCCGACAGGAAAAAGATCATGATCCTTGGCGGCGGTCCCAACAGGATCGGTCAGGGTATAGAATTCGACTACTGCTGCGTTCATGCTGCATTGGCACTTAAGAAACTCGGCTTTGAGTCGATCATCGTTAACTGCAACCCTGAGACGGTTTCAACTGACTATGACACTTCAGACAAGCTTTATTTCGAGCCTCTGACTCTTGAAGATGTTCTTGCGATCCACGAGAAGGAAAAGCCTATCGGAGTTATCGCCCAGTTCGGCGGACAAACACCTTTGAACCTTGCTGCAAGCCTTAAGGCAAACGGCGTTAATATCCTTGGTACTACACCTGAGACTATTGACCTCGCTGAGGACAGAGACCACTTCCGCGCTATGATGAACCGTCTTGGTATTCCTATGCCTGAAGCCGGAATGGCTGTCAATGCTGATGAGGCGATCTCTATTGCTAACAAGATCGGTTATCCGGTAATGGTCCGTCCTTCTTACGTGCTCGGCGGAAGAGGAATGGAAGTCGTTCACGATGATGAGATGATGAGAGTTTATATGAATGCTGCTGTCGGTGTTACTCCTGACAGACCGATCCTCATCGACCGTTTCCTGCACCACGCAACAGAATGTGAGGCTGATGCTATCTCTGACGGTACAAACTGCTATGTTCCTGCCGTTATGGAGCACATTGAGCTTGCCGGAATCCATTCAGGAGACTCGGCATGTATCCTTCCTTCAAAGAATCTCTCACCTGAGATCGTTGAGACTATAAAGGAATATACAAAAAAGATTGCTGTGGAGATGCATGTCGTAGGTCTCATGAACATGCAGTATGCCATCGAGGACGGAGTCGTATTCGTGCTCGAGGCTAACCCGCGTGCATCAAGAACTGTTCCGCTCGTATCCAAGGTTACGGGAACGAACATGGTTAAGATCGCAACTGATATCATGACCGGCAGCCTTACCGGCAGACCGTCACCGGTACCGGAACTTCACGACAGGGTAATACCTCACTACGGAGTAAAGGAAGCTGTCTTCCCGTTCAATATGTTCCAGGAAGTTGACCCTGTATTAGGACCTGAAATGAGATCAACGGGTGAGGTATTAGGTCTTGCAACACACTTCGGAGAAGCAAGCTTCAAAGCTCAGGAAGCCACAAAGACAGAGCTTCCTTTGGAAGGCAGCGTTCTTCTTTCAGTTTCCGATCTTGATAAGGTCGATCTTATCGATGTGGCTCAGGCCTTCGCTGATCTTGGCTTCAAGATCTATGCTACCGGCGGCACATATGACATGATCGTCGGTGCAGGCATTACGGCAGAGAAGGTAAAGAAGCTCTACGAGGGAAGACCTAACATCGGTGACATGATACTTAACAGGGACATAGATCTTGTTATCAACACACCTGCCGGAAAGACTTCATCACACGATGACTCTTATATCCGTAAGGATGCTATACGTCAGCATGTACCTTATATCACGACTATGGCAGCCGCAAAGGCTTGCGCAGAGGGTATCAAAGCTGCAAAGGAGCGTGTTTTTGAGGTTAAGGCGCTTCAGGATTATCACGCAGATATTTCTGATGTGTAAGTAAAAAATAATGAGTTTAATATACGGTCAGGCATTGGAGCCTGACCGTATTTATTTTTCGGGCACTAAATAAGCGGATCCTTCAAAAATGCATAGCTTTATCTTTTATCCGTCACTCAAAATTGCCACAATATTCATATCTTGCTGATTTGACAAATCTTGCTGTAATTGTCAGCAATAATTGTATAGTGATTCTTTGCCGGAAAACCATATTCTGTTGTTGATTTCTTTTCGAAAAACGCATGAATACTGGCGCTGAGGTTTTTATCTGCCAAAAAGTCACTCGCGGGAGCAAATCGCAATAAGTGTGGAATTTGTTGAATAAGTATAACTTTTTTTGAATAATATTTGCACTTTGGTAAATGCCATTTGTTATCTAATCATTTAGTATGTAGTCTGACACTATTATGTGAACTGGGAGGTTCTTATGTATTACATTGGTATTGATCTCGGTACATCAGCAGTAAAACTGCTCCTGATGAAGAGCGGGGGAGAGATAATTAAGACTGTATCTGAGTCTTATCCCGTCAGTTTCCCTCAGACAGGCTGGTCCGAGCAGAATCCTGAAGATTGGTTCGACGGAGCCATGAAGGGACTTGCTAAGCTCATAGACGGCATTGACGGAAACGAAGTCGCAGGCATCAGCTTCGGCGGACAGATGCACGGACTTACTCTTTTAGACAGTGACGGCAAGGTAATAAGACCTGCTATCCTCTGGAACGACGGAAGATCACAGGTCGAGACTGATTATCTTAACAATGAGATCGGCAAGGCTAATCTTTCGAAATATACAGGAAATATTGCATTTGCCGGTTTTACGGCTCCTAAGGTAATGTGGGTACATAAGAATGAACCCGAGAACTTCGCAAAGATCGCTAAGATCCTGCTTCCTAAGGACTATCTCGCTTACAGGCTTTCCGGAGTCTTTGCCACAGACGTTTCTGATGCTTCAGGCACGCTCTATTTTGACTGTGAGAACAGAAAGTGGTCTGACGAGATGCTCAAGATCCTCGACATGAAGGCTGAGTGGCTTCCTGAAGTATTTGAGAGCTATGAGGCTATCGGTAAGATCTTACCTGAGATCGCAGATAAGCTTGGAATAAACAAAGATTGTGTTATCGCTGCAGGTGCAGGCGATAATGCTGCAGCGGCCGTAGGTATGGGGATCATCGGCAATGGCGGATGCAATATCTCTCTCGGTACTTCCGGAACTATATTCATCGCATCCAGTACATTCAAGAATGATGAAGCTAATTCGCTTCATGCATTCGACCACGCAGATGGCGGATTCCACCTCATGGGATGCATGCTCTCCGCAGCTTCCTGCAACAAGTGGTGGATGGAAGAGATCATCGGCACAACAGATTATGCTAAGGAACAGGAAGGTCTTGAGGCTCTCGGTACTAACAAAGTATTCTTCCTGCCTTATCTCATGGGTGAGAGATCACCTCTCAACAACCCTGACTGCCGCGCTATGTTCGTAGGCATGTCAATGGATACAACACGTAAGGACATGACTCTGGCAGTTATGGAAGGTGTTGCATTTGCTCTCAGAGATTCTTTCGAGTGCGCCAAGAAGATGGGTCTTGATATCAAGAGTTCTTCGATCTGCGGCGGTGGTGCCAAGTCCAAGCTCTGGTGCACGATCGTGTCTAACGTATTGGGAATCGAACTTACACAGACTGAGAACGATGAGGGTCCTGCAATGGGCGGCGCTCTCCTTGCTGCAGTTGCATGCGGCGAGTATGCTTCTGTTGAGGAAGCTTGTGCAGCTACAGTTTCCAAGCACGTTTCTGTAGTTCCCACACCTGAGCTCGTTGCTAAGTATGACGAGAGATATAAAGAGTTTTCAAAAATCTATCCCGCAATGAAGGAGGCAGGTTTATGGTAATTTACGAGGCAACATCTTCCAATTTCAAAAAGTACGGAAGAATCGTTAAGAACATCGATTTCGCACCCGTTATCGAAGCGCTTAACAAGATCGCTCTTCCCGCAGAAGGCGTAGCTTATGAGCCTACGGTTGCATCTCTTGAAGAGGCATCTGCAAAGGTCGATGTTACGAGACTTTTCGGCGGAGAGTTAAAGCTTGAGACAGGTTACTGCGCAGGCCACAATACTCTCCTTAACGCAGTTGAGTATCACAGATCTTCTGAGATCAACGTAGCTGCTACAGACTGCATCCTCCTTTTAGGTTCTTTGCAGGATGTAACAGATGATTTCTCATATGACACTTCCAAGATCGAAGCTTTCCATATCCGTAAGGGCACAGCAGTTGAACTTTATGCTACAACTCTTCACTATGCTCCCTGCGGAATCGAAGATGACGGCTTTATGGTCGGAGTAATCCTTCCTTACGGAACAAACTTCGACTTAGAAGAAGATCACATCGACTGTCTGGCAGATTCAGACAGCGAAGATAAGCTCCTTACAGCTAAGAATAAGTGGCTTATCGCTCATCCCGACGCTCCCGGTGAGAAGGGACATTTCCCCGGACTCATTGGTGCTAATATTGAAGTCAACGTGACAAAAAAACAGATGGAGGAAATCTAAAATGTCAAAGAAATTATTTAACGCACCCGACGTTAAGCTCGCTATCGTAGCAGTATCCCGTGACTGCTTCCCGGAATCACTTTCCGTAAACAGAAGAAAGGCTCTTGTTCAGGCTTATACCGAGAAGTATGGTGCTGATGACATCTATGAGTGCCCTATCTGCATCGTTGAGTCCGAGATCCATATGCAGCAGGCTTTAGCTGATATCAAGGCTGCAGGCTGTAACGCTCTTTGCGTATACCTCGGAAACTTCGGACCTGAGATCTCCGAGACAATGCTCGCTCAGCAGTGGGGCGGCCCCGTTATGTTCTGCGCAGCAGCAGAAGAATCACAGAATGACCTGGTCGGCGGCAGAGGCGACGCTTACTGCGGTATGCTCAATGCTTCATACAACCTCAAGATCCGCGGCGTAAACGCATACATCCCTGAGTATCCTGTAGGAAACGCAGAAGAGTGCGCTGACATGATCAATGATTTCGTTCCCGTAGCAAGAGCTCTCGATGCTATGAAGAACCTCAAGATCATCTCCTTCGGACCCCGTCCGCAGAACTTCTTCGCATGCAACGCACCCATCGAGCCTCTGTACAGAATGGGCGTAGAGATCGAAGAGAACTCTGAGCTCGACCTGTTCGAGTCCTTCAAGAACCACGAGGGTGACGAGAGGATCCCCGCTAAGGTTGCTGAGATGGAAGCAGAGCTCGGCGCAGGCAACAAGAAGCCTGAGATCTTAGAGAAGCTCGCTCAGTATGAGCTCACTCTCCTTGACTGGGTAGAGGGACACAAGGGTTCCAAGAAGTATGTTGCCATCGCAGG
>JAIKWL010000032.1 GCA_024684815.1 Saccharofermentans sp.
AGAGGCAGCTCTCCTTACAGTAGAAGGAACAACACCTCACTATATGCTCGTTGTTGACCGTGTTGACAACACAGATACTCTCGAAGTTCAGGTTGAAGTTGCAGAGAACGTCTTCACAGACGAGATCAAGTCTTTGGAGAAACTTTCCAAGGCAGTTCATGATAAGCTCAAGATGGCGATCGGCCTTAATGCAAAGGTCAAGCTCGTTGAGCCCAACGGCCTTGAGCATTTTGACGGAAAGAGCAAGCACGTTACAGACAAGCGTAAGCTTTATCAATAATAATGGGGAGGTACCACTATGTTCGTTAAGCAGATTTCGGTTTTTCTGGAAAACACTGAGGGCAGACTTGATGAGGTCTTGAAGATCCTTGCACAGGGCGGTATCGATCTTCTTTCGGCAAGCCTTGCAGACACAATGGAATACGGTGTTCTCCGTCTCCTTGCCAAAGATCCGGACAAGGCTAAGCAGATCTTAAAGGAAGCAGGCTTTGCTGCACGTATCGATGAGGTCATTGCAGTTGTTGTTCCTGATGCAGTCGGCAGTCTTGCAAAAGTTGTCGGTATGATCCATGCCGCAGGCATAAATATCAGCTACATCTACGGCCTTTCCATTGACGGTGAGGGCGCACCTATCGCCATCAAGACAGATGATAATGCCAAGGCTGAAGCTCTCCTTAACGCAGCAGGCGTTAAAACTATGGGTATGGAAGACCTGCAGTAATATACTGAAGATCAATTAGATTATACGAAGAGTTGTCTCAAAGGTGAAAGATTCACCGGTGAGGCAACTTTTTTATACAGATCAGCTGTTAGCAGGCGGCCCCTGAATGAGTCTTCCGCAGAAAGGACATGTGCCCTGAGTGTTTGCCCTGATCTTAAGGCTGGCTGCACAGGCCGGGCAGTTAACTCCGATGAACGGATGATCATCGGGAGTGCCTTTGAATACGGGTGATTGCATGTTTACCTTATCAGATAAAAGGAAAGCTCTCTGCTGCATGCTGTAGTTGCAGTTGATCAGGTAACCTTTGCGGATCGCACGTTCTGTTTTCTTAATTATCTTAGCTTCAGACATTCCCATTGCTTTGGCCAGGTCTTTAACCGGAACGAAGCCGTCGGTGTCTGCTTCAAACAGATTGTTCAGGCGGTTTACAAACCCCATCAGACAGAGCTTGATCCAGAAGAACACAAAGGGTGTTAATGAAGCCAGAGCTATAATGAAATATGTGATCCTGATAGGCCATGGATCCGGCATATCCTCGTAGACACTGTTATCAAATGTGATTCCCAGAAAAACGACTGCAGGCAGTACACACAGCATCTGTATTCCTGTCCAGATGAATATGGCTATCTGTATTTTACGGAGATTCTTATACATTCTGATTCTCCTTTAATCTCATGAATGTTCCGCAGTGATCGCACTTGCCGCCTCCGTTTTTCCGGATGACGCTCTGTGCACCGCATGTGGGACACACTACTCTTATAAACTCATTTTCACCGGCCAGAAGATCCACTCTGAGAGCGGACACACCGCAAGTTACATTGATGAGGATCTTTTCTTTGATCAGCCACATAATGTCTTTAATGACGTTTGCTTCCGGGCGGCCGATCATTGAAGCGATGGAGCTGTAAGCGATGATGCCGTCGTGGTCTTCTTCGAGCAGTGAATTGTAGATCCTGCATTTGGAGAGCCGGTGGATCAGAATGGCGCGCCAGATTATGATCCCGATCTTTACCGACATCAGGAAGAGTATTATCAGGATCAGTATTATGGCGGTAAAACTCTTTTCGATTTTTTCTGATGTAATAAGAAAGATAGAAAAGATAAGATTGGAAAAAGATGTGACACCGCATATACCGATGATAAATGCGTTTGCGACCTTAAATGCTCCGATCTTTACTTTGTTAAGATACATTTTCTTGAATTCCTAATTCTTAATTATTTTTGTCATTTAGTGGATTATACGATTCGGATGCCGGAAAAACAACAAAAGGAACTGCCTTGAAAAGACAGTTCCTTTTGATACTTTACCAAAAACTCAGATCAGTTCTCGTCAGCCGGAGCTTCCTCGGGAAGTGAATATCTCTTCTCGACAGTGACCTTCTCGTCGTAGCAGGAGAAGATGCCGTCGACCTTTTCCCTGGAAAGCTTAGGAGTGATAAGGCTTACCAAAGGAACGATAACAAGACCTGCAACCATTGTGACTGCACCTGCGTTGATAGGAGATGCAATGAACTTCAGGAACATGTTAGCAACTGTGAAGCCTACACCGAAGATGAAGCAGACCCATACTGAGAGCTTTGTTGTCTTCTTCCAGTAAAGACCCCAGAGGAAAGGCGCGAGGAAAGCACCTGCAAGAGCGCCCCATGAGTAACCCATGAGCTGGGCGATGAACGTCGGGGGATTAAGTGAAAGAAGAACTGATACTGCGATGAAGAATACGAGGAGAAGACGCATAGTAACGAGCTGGGTCTTTTCTCTCTTCTTTTTGTCTTCGTTTGCCTTGGGCTTGATCTGCTCGATGAGGTCCAATGTAACCGTAGAGCTCGATGTGAGAACAAGGGAAGACAGTGTGGACATTGAAGCGGAAAGCACGAGTACGATAACAACGCCTACGAGGATCGTAGGGAGGTTCTCGAGCATCGTGGGGATGATGGAGTCGTACATGACAGAACCGTCATCCTTATAGATAGCGGGGTTGCCCTCGTAAAGTCTTGCAAAACCGCCAAGGAAGTAGCAGCCGCCTGCGACGATGAATGCGAATACCGTTGAGATGACAGTTCCGGCTTTAACGGACTTCTCGTCCTTGATGGCATAGAATTTGCCGACCATCTGGGGAAGACCCCATGTTCCCAGAGATGTAAGGATGATTACACCTAAGAGGTTCAGAGGATCAGGTCCGAAGAAGGATGTGAATGCACCCTGCATGCCTGCCGTGACGGGGAGATCAGACTCTGTCTGTGAAAGTGTCGTGAGAGCTCCGAGGAAGCCGCCGTTGTTGTTAAGGACAGTAACAATGACAGCCGTGATGCCGAAGAGCATGATGATGCCCTGAACGAGGTCATTTACGACAGTAGCCATGTATCCGCCGAGGATAACATAGACGCATGTAAGAGCTGCCATTACGATGATGCAGATCTTATAGTCGATATTGAACGCCATGTTGAAGAGTCTGGAAAGACCGTTATAAACAGATGATGTATAAGGGATAAGGAAGATGAAGGAGATGAGTGCAGCTGCGATACGGAGAGCCTTGCTGTCGAATCTCTTTCCGAAGAAGTCAGGCATTGTCTTGGAAGACAGGTGCTTTGTCATGACTCTTGTTCTTCTTCCGAGGATTATCCATGCGAGGAGTGAACCGATTACAGCGTTTCCGATACCGATCCATGTGGATGCCACACCGTATTTCCAACCGAACTGTCCTGCATATCCGATGAATACAACAGCGGAGAAATAGGAGGTTCCGTAACCGAATGCCGTAAGCCAGGGTCCTGCGTTTCTGCCGCCCAATACGAAGCCTTCGACACTGTTTGCCTTCTTGCGTGTCATGAGACCGATGCCGATCATGACAGCGAAAAAGACAACAAGAAAGATGATCTTGATTGCCAAATCCATGTTTTTTGTTCCTCACTTCTTGCTTATTGCCCCTCAGGCAAGAAGCATATTAATTTAGTATGTAAATAAAATATCCTTGCGCATGGTATCCCCTTGCGCAAGGACATATTTTAAGACTGGTTTTCCTGTTCTACAAGTCTTTCTGCGCCGTATCTCTTACGGAGAACGGGTTTCTCGATCTTACCTGTAGCGTTTCTCGGAACATCAGCAAGGATTATCTGCTTCGGCCTCTTGTAACGGGGAAGCTGGGTGCAGAATTTCTCGAGTTCCTCAACTGTGCAGTTGCTGCCGGGTTCGATCTCAACGATAGCGCCCGTGATCTCGCCCAATCTCTTATCGGGAAGACCGATGACTGCAACGTCCTTGACTTTCGGATATTCCTGGAGGAAGTTCTCGATCTCGACAGGGTAGATGTTCTCACCGCCGGATACGATAACGTCCTTTTTACGGTCAACAAGGAAATAGAATCCCTCTTCATCCTGACGGGCCATGTCTCCTGTGAAGAGCCATCCGTCTCTTAATGTTTCCTTCGTTGCTTCAGGATTTCTGTAGTATTCGAGCATTACGCCGGGACCCTTAACGCAGAGTTCGCCGACCTCGCCCTGAGGTACTGTGTTGCCTGCCTCGTCAACGATCTTGCATTCCCAGCGGTAGCCCGGAACACCGATTGCGCCGACTTTACGGGTGTTTTCAAGTCCGAGGTGAACGCAGCCGGGGCCGGTTGATTCGGAAAGACCGTAGTTTGTATCGTACTGGTGATTCGGGAAATAATCCTTCCAGTGACGGATGAGTGACGGCGGTACCGGCTGAGCGCCGATGTGCATGAGACGCCACTGATCGAGCTTGTAATCAGAGAGCTTTAACTCGCCGCGGTCAAGAGCATCGAGGATATCCTGAGCCCACGGTACGAGAAGCCATACGATCGTGCACTGCTCGTCGGAAACGGCCTTAAGGATCACGTCAGGCTTTGTGCCCTTTAAGAGAACTGCCCTGCTGCATGTCCACAAAGAACCCATCCAGTGGAACTTGGCGCCTGTATGATAAAGAGGCGGGATGCAGAGGAAACAGTCATTCTTGCCTGTCTCATGATGGACAGCCTCCATCTCTGCAGCCTGTGAAAGGCTTCTGTGAGGGTGAAGGATAGCCTTGGGGAATCCTGTTGTGCCGGATGAAAAATAGATAGCGGCATAATCCTCTTCCGTAAGTTCGATCATGGGATCCCTGCTTGAATAGTCAGCAACCTGCTGCCAGTAATTCTCTGCGAATTCGGGTGCCTGACCGTCGCCTACATAGAGGAGAAGTCTGTCTTTTGCGATCTCATCAGCGTTGATATTAAGTCTGTCTACGAACTCCGGTCCGAAGAACATGACGGAGATCTCGGCAAGATCTGCGCAGTATGAGATCTCGTTTGCTGTATATCTGAAATTGAAAGGAACAGCGATAGCGCCTGTCTTTAAGATGCCAAAATAGATGGGAAGCCATTCAAGGCAGTTGAACATAAGGATGGCAACTTTGTCGCCCTTCTTGATCCCGCGTCCTAAGAGCATATTTGCTACTCTGTTGGACTTCTCATCGAAGATCTGCCATGTGATCTCGTGACGGTAAGGCATGGACTTTGTCTGCTGGACAAGATCGAATTCCTTGAATGAGATCTTTCTCGTATCCTCCATTGCGGGATTGAGCTCGATAAGAGCTACTTCATCGCCATGCTCTCTGGCATTGCGTCTTAACAAATCTGTTACAGGCATCTGATATTCCTCCCTTTGTGCTTTATTTACTTAAATAAAGCCAAAGACAATAATATCATCGCAATCGGGGTTCGTCAAAATAATAAAATAATAAATACAAAATCCGGTTTTAGTATTCTATAATATAATGTCTTTTATAATCGGGAGGAGAGTCCTTTGATACCAAAATTACTTAAATCCTTACGCCAGTACAAGAGGGATACTATTCTTGCTCTTGTTTTTATTGTAGGCGAAGTAATACTTGAAGTTCTAATACCGTTCATTACGTCACCTATGGTCAACAGCATAGAGGCCGGTGCGCAGATGAATGACATCCTGAGGTCCGGAGTCTATATTGCGCTTGCCGCGATTGCATCTCTGGCATGCGGCGGTCTGGCAGGCAAGTATTCTGCACAGGCATCAGCCGGTTTTGCAGGTAATCTCAGGGCCGACATCTTTAATAAGGTTCAGAAATTCTCATTCGGAAACATAGACAAGTTCTCTACATCGTCTCTTGTTACGAGAATGACAACCGATATTACGACAGTTCAGAACGCTTTCATGATGGCTATCAGGATTGCAGTAAGAGCACCGCTGATGTTTGCTTTTGCTATCGTCATGGCATACGTGCTGGGCGGTTCATTGGCAACGACATTCCTTATCGTTGTTCCTGTAATGGGAGTTGGTCTTGTGATCATCGGAAGGCTTGCTATGCCTGCATTCCGTGCGGTTTTCAAAAAGTACGATAAACTTAACGAATCCATCGAGGAGAATGTGCGCGGCATGCGTGTCGTTAAAGGCTTTGCCAGGGAAGAGTATGAGAAAGACAAATTCGGCAAGGCATCCTCCAACATCAGATTTGATTTTACAAAGGCAGAAAAGATCGTTGGTCTTAACTCACCTCTCATGGAGATGTGCCTTTTCTTCAACGTTGCGTTTATCCTTTATGTAGGTTCCAAACTGGTAATCGAAGGAAGAGGTGAGATCATCAATGTCGGTCAGATCTCCGCTTTGATGACATACGGATTCCAGGTGCTTATGTCACTGATGATGGTATCTATGGTTTACGTTATGCTCACGATGTCCATAGAAGCTGTCAGACGTATCGTAGAAGTTCTTGATGAAGAACCTTCGATCACAAATCCCGAGAATCCTGTTATGGAAGTCGCTGACGGTTCCATCGATTTTACTGATGTGGCTTTCAAATATTCCGAGAAGGCTGCAAGAAATGCTTTATTTGATATTGATCTTCACATCGACAGCGGAATGTCGGTTGGTATTCTGGGCGGTACGGGTTCATCCAAGACTACTTTGATCCAGCTGATCCCGAGACTTTATGATGTAACTGAAGGTGAGGTAAGAGTCGGAGGCGTACCCGTTAAGGATTACGACATCAAGACTTTAAGAGATGCCGTTTCCGTAGTTCTTCAGAAGAACGAACTGTTCTCCGGAACGATAGCCGAGAATCTCAGATGGGGTAATGAGGATGCCACTGATGAAGAACTCATTGAAGCCTGCAGGATTGCTCAGGCCGATGAGTTTATCTCATCTTTCCCTGACGGATATGATACTTATATCGAGCAGGGCGGCACAAACGTTTCCGGCGGTCAGAAGCAGAGACTCTGTATTGCGCGTGCTTTGATCAAGCGCCCGAAAATCCTTATCCTCGACGACTCGACATCAGCCGTTGATACCAGAACCGATGCATTGATCAGAAAGGGATTTAAAGAATATATTCCTTCTACGACAAAGATCATTATCGCCCAGAGAGTTGCCTCAGTTCAGGAATGCGACATGATCATCATTATGGACGGCGGTATGATCGCAGGCAAGGGCACTCACGAAGAACTCCTTGCATCGAACAGCATTTACCGTGAAATCTACGAAGAACAGACGAAGGGAGGATCAGGTGATGAGTAATAAACCCAATACTCCCAAGAAGCCTGTAGAGGCAGCACCCGCACCCGGCGGAAGACGCAGAGGCCCGGCTTCGATGTCCCAGGTCGTCGGATCCATGGGGAATCTTAAGAGAGCAGTAAAGTACTATATTAAGTGCTCTCCGCTCCTGTTTATTGTCATAGTTATCTGCGCTCTTGTAGGAGCCGTAACGGCAGCAGCTCCGGGCATACTGCTTCAGAAGATCACTGCTATTATCACTGCTACATATAAGTCTGGTGACTGGGCAGCAGCAAAGCCGCAGATCCTGTCTTATGTTATCCCGCTCATCTGCCTTTATGTTGTTGCAGTATCCTTAAGCATTCTGCAGTCACAGCTCCAGGCTCATCTGACACAGAGCTTCATGCACAGACTCAGAACGGATCTTTTCAACAAGATGCAGTCACTGCCTCTCAGATACTTTGATACGCACAAGCACGGCGACATCATGAGCCATTATACAAACGATATCGACACCTTAAGGCAGATGGTATCAATGGCATTGCCTACCATCATAAGAGCGGGTGTTGTTGTAATCGCGGTTTTCGGTATCATGATCTACTACAGTTTGTGGATGACATTGATAGTAATATTCGGAATCATTGTCATGATGATCGTTACGGGCAGGGTCGGCGCAGGTTCCGCCAAATACTTTATCAGACAGCAGAAGGCTGTAGCTGCTACTGAGGGCTTTGTTCAGGAGATCATGAACGGACAGAAAGTAGTTAAGGTCTTCAACCATGAGAAGAAGGTTACCGACGAATTCAACAAGGTAAATGACGGCCTTGTTGATGACAGCGCGAAGGCAAACACATATGCGAATATTCTCGCTCCGATCATCAATAATATCGGTAATATTGTTTATGTTCTCCTCGCTGTAGGCGGTGGTATTATGATCGCTCTTCATACACCGAATATCTCGATCTCCGGTATGCTCTTCGACATCTCGCTCCTCGTACCGTTCCTCAACATGAGCAAGCAGTTCATGGGCAACATCAACCAGCTCACTATGCAGATGAACGCAATCGTTATGGCAGGAGCCGGTGCCCAGAGAATCTTCAGTCTCCTGGATCAGGAGCCTGAGACAGACGACGGCTATGTTACTCTTGTCAACGCAAATATCGCAGAAGACGGAACTATCACAGAAGCCGACCACAAGACAGGTCACTGGGCATGGAAACATCCCCATAAGGCTGATGGCACGATCACATATACAGAACTCAAGGGTGACGTTATGCTTGATTCCGTTGACTTCGCATATGTTCCCGAAAAGCAGGTCTTGTACGACGTCTCCGTTTTCGCAAAGCCGGGCCAGAAGGTTGCATTCGTCGGCGCCACAGGTGCAGGCAAGACCACAATCACCAACCTTATCAACCGCTTCTACGATATAGCTGACGGTAAGATCCGTTATGACGGAATCAATGTCAACAAGATCAGGAAGAAGGACTTGAGAAGATCATTAGGACTCGTTCTGCAGGATACAAACCTCTTCACAGGAACCGTTATGGAGAACATCCGTTACGGCAGGCTCGACGCTACTGACGAAGAGTGTAAGGAAGCAGCAAGACTTGCAGGCGCGGCAGACTTTATCGAGCGTCTTCCCGAAGGCTATAACACGATGCTCACCAACAACGGTTCCAACTTCTCGCAGGGCCAGAGACAGCTTCTCGCGATCGCGAGAGCCGCTGTTGCAGATCCGCCGGTAATGATCCTTGACGAGGCTACGTCTTCGATCGACACGCGTACAGAAGCGATCGTTCAGCGCGGCATGGACAAGCTCATGGAAGGCCGCACGGTATTCGTCATCGCTCACAGACTGTCGACCGTCATGAACTCCGATGTCATCATGGTATTGGATCACGGCAAGATCATCGAGCGCGGTTCACACGATCAGCTCATTGCAGAGAAGGGCACTTACTATCAGCTCTACACCGGCGCGTTCGAACTCGAGTAACGCATAGATAAAAGAATGTTTAAGAGGCTGTCCTTCACCGGGCGGCCTTTAGTGCAGGGAAATACGATTATCCCCAATCAGCCGTTAAGCATATCTATAAGAGATTCCGGAAACTCGGTATGCTGTTGAAATGTGGCAACTGATGTGGCACACCCGCATCAGTTGCCTCATTTTTTGTTGATAAACGATAAATAATGTTGCAGC